>JBCDJC010000024.1:0-34628 GCA_038748225.1 Cyanobacteria bacterium P01_H01_bin.26
GGTGTAGCTGTTGCTATCGAAGGCAATTTCACCCGGGGCATCGTCGTCGGTGATGGTCAGTGTGGCGGTCCCTTGGGTGCCGACAGTGGCCCCGCCGGTAGCGTTAGACAAGCTCAAGCTGATGGTTTCATCGCCCTCGGTGGCCGTATCGTCGATGATGGGAACGGTGATGGTTTGGGTGGTCTCGCCATCGAGGAAGGTGACGGTTTGGGAGACATCGCTGTAGTCGGTGTTGACGGTGGCGGTGCCGTCGGCGAGAGCGACATCGATGCTGACCTGACCGCTGGTGCCGCCAGTGCGCACAAGGGTAATGGTGGCGTCAGTACTATTTTCGGCCACGGTATAGCTATCGCTGTCAAAAGCGATTTCACCGGGCGCTGGCTCTGAGTTATCAGAGAAAATATAGATAGAGCCCGTTTCGCTATCGTCCCCATAAGCTCCAGCAACAACGGTTCCCCCCTCTAAGGCAACGGCACGACCAAAGTTATCTGCGTTAGCGCCATCCTCAGCGCTGAGCTTCTGTTGCTGTTGCCAAGAGCCGTCGGGCTGCTTCTGAAAGAGATAGGCAGTCCCTGCAGATGAATCATCCAGGTACGACCCGATGAGAACAGTATCGCCTTCGAGTGAAACGGCGCGACCGAAGCGATCGCCATTAAAGGCGTCATCTGCTGTGAGCTTTGCTGTCTGTGCCCAGCTACCGTCAGGTTGGGCTTCAAAGACATAGGCTGCACCGCTGTCAGTGCCGGTATCATCATTAAAATAGGCTCCGACAACGATTGTATCTCCGTCAACGGTCACAGCGTGACCGAAGCGATCGCCCTCAGCGCTATCATCTGCTGTGAGCTTTGCGACCTCTACCCAAGATCCGTCAGGCTGCCGCTGAAAAACATAGGCTGAACCTCCACCCTCATCTTCATCAGCCCCGACAACGACGATATCGCCATAGATTTCTACATCGTGGCCGAAGAAGTCCCTGGCGTCTCCATCACTTGCTGTGAGCTTAGCGGTTTGTGCCCAAGACCCGTCACTCTGCTGCTCAAAAATATAGGCTGCGCCGCTGTCCCGCCCATTATCATCATCTTTGTAGGCGCCAATGACGACCGTATCGCCGTAAATATCGACCCCGTAGCCGAACTCATCAAGGCGCCCAGCATCAGAGGCCGTCAGCTTGGCAAATTCAGTCCAAGATCCGTCAGGCTGCCGCTGAAAAATGTAGGCTGAACCGCTGTCACTTCCACCTGTATGATCATCTTTGGGAGCGCCAACAATGGCAATGTCACCTTCAATTGCAAGCCATCGACCAAAGTTGTCCCCGGCTTCTGTATCAGCTGCCGTTAGCTTAAAAGGACTCCAGGACCCATCCCCTTGTTCTTCGTAGACGTAAGCCGCTCCGCTATCGTCACCATTCTCATCGTGCCAGTAGGCTCCGGACATGACAGTGTTTCCACTGACTGCAACTGAAACCCCATAGCGATCGCCAGTCAGTGAGTCTGTAGAGGTTAGTTTAGTTGTGTGCTCAAAAGAGGAAGTCATTTAAGAGAGTCTAATCTTTGATTAATCAGGACATTTTTGGTAGATGTCTGAGAATCACTGGGTGGCCCTCAAAAACTGGACAGGGGGTTAAGCTCTGAATCACTCGACAAAGAAGGAGTTGTTCACGGCAAGAAAACGGAAACAATACAGTGCAAACTTCAGGGCAAAGATGGCCATCGAAGCGATTTAGGGTATGCAAGACAATAAGGCTTGTGTAGGGTTTTCAGAGCTTAAGAGCCCTACAAAGCTGTCCAAAGAATTGGGTTCACTTCACACCAACTAAATTGTCGACTCAAACGAGCGTCTGAACTGGAGTCCTAGCTCTTAGAATGGGTTGTGCACGAATAGTCCCTCCCGTGTAAAAAGCAGGTCGCCCGACCTGCTGAACCGTAGCCGAACTCAGGAGGTCTCCACTTATATCAATCTCCACTTATATCAAGGTTAAAAATAAGCTTTGCAGAGCGCTAGCTGACCAATAGGGAATTTATATTATCTTTACTGCTATCAATATCTTGTTTTGCTTCTGCGAAGAGGCATCATGAACTAAATCATTACTGAGCTCGGTAGGCCACGCTAGCTTCCTTTCGACGAAATTTTTAGACCTTGAGCTGCGTCACTTGTTGCGTTGATCTTCAAAAGCGCCCCTGAGGTGACTCCATATAAGATATCTGTCAATCCCCTGACTGGTCGTGGCCTAATTGTTTAGAAGGATGCGCTCAATGATGTTCAATCCAAAATGCGCTCAATAATGTTCAATCCCTGAAGCACTGATATGAATGGGGATAGTATTCTACCTGTAGTATTGAGGAACCGGGACGAACGGCGCTCTGGAACAAAGATTACATCACCAGCCTGGACCTGATTCTCATCAGTGAGGTTGCTCAGGTCGACCGTTTGCTGCTCAACTTGCCCCCCTTGATTTAGGCGAATCAGCTGGACCTGGCGCAGGCGAGCGTCAGGGGTGGGCCCACCGGCCGCTGCGATCGCACCGGACAGGGAGCTATCTGGTGCGATATTGATTTCGCCGGGTTGTGAAACCTCACCTGCGACGCGCACCGCGATGGTTGTTGGAGACAAGCTGGAACGAGCTAACAGGCGACGGTCGAGGGTATCCTCAGCGGATAGTTGAGGAACAAATATAGCATCCCCATCCTGTAGAACCAGGTCCTTTGGGGTTACATCTGACAGTAGGGAGTCCCAGAGATTTAACGTTTCTGAAACTGGTTCCCCCCCAGGCTGCGATCGCGTCAGTACGACCTGTCGAATGTCAGCATTTCGGGTAATCCCCCCTGCTTCGATGAGTGCTGAGCTGACGGTTGGAATAGCATCTAGCGTGGACTCGACTTGACTCCCAACCACGTTTCGATTACCTGAATTGCTTAGCCGATTAGTGTTGACCTCGCTTAGGCTGCGGAGCTGTACTGGGCCGGGACGCTGCACTTCACCAGCTATTGTTACAACTACCGGACGCAGCGTGCTGGGCATAACCGCAACAATCGGGTCAACAAGGAAATTATTGAGCCGCCGGGCTAGCAGGATTTCCAGGTCATCTGATGTTTTACCCGCAACTGAGACGGCCCCAACTAGCGGCAGCCGGATAGTCCCATCCGGTAAAACGACCCATGAGCCTGTAAAGTCTTCATACCCAAAGACTTCGATAGCAATTTGATCCCCTGCATCAAAAGCATATCCTTCAGGAATAACTGACGTGTCGACGTCAGCGGTTGTTGTAAATGCAGTGGTATTACCTGTGTTGCCCGCGCTGCCTTCTGAAGAGGACTCAAATCCAGGGGAGTCAGCCGGGGCTTGAGACAAGCGGCTGTCGCTATCGGCCCCATGGCTGAGCGAATTACGCTCTGTTGTCGCTGGGATGGCACTGGCGGCAATAGCGGCAGTCTGACTTAGCGATAGGCTTATGGCGAGCAACCCGAGGGCGCAGCGGTGTAGGGAAATAAGCATTGGCTGTCTATTTATGATTCAACTGTGGCTTTGACCTGTTTATTCGTGCTTCCAAGATGCCAAAGCTTCATCTGCAATATAGGGTCATCGGCTTCTGCCTTATTCTCAATGCGGTTTGCAACAAACCCCAGCACCCTCGGATCAAGGTGTCCTAGTACATCGCCCGCTGCCTCTAAACCCTGAACTGTTGCCTCCTTGGGGTCAACGACAAGAACTAATCTGTCAGCAAACTGACCCAGCACAGATGCATCGGCACAGTTGAGCAGGGGAGGCGCATCGATAACGATGAAATCGTAATACTCAGTGGCCTGATAGATAAATTTAGACATCTCAGGTGAGTCGAAAGCCTCAAGCGAGTGAATCTGCCTTTGCCCCGCAGGTAGCAGGGAGAGCCCAGCCGCTACAGGCTGAACAATACTTTGCCAACTGCCGGGATCTTCTATCATCTTTTGAGACAGTAGATCGCTTAACCCAACTCCGCCGCTAGCCTTCCATATATTGTGCTGGTTGGAGTTGGTCAACTGCGCATCGATTAACAGAACTTTCCTATGGGTTTGAGCAATTGTAGCGGCTAGATGAGCTGCCACTGTCGAGGTTCCTTCTCCAGCTGTAGTACTGGTTAAAAGAATGATCTTGACCGGCCTGTTATCAGCAGTGGACTTGATGTTAGCGTAAAGAGACTGAAAGGCCTTAGCAACTGGACCGTAGAGATCGTTGAGTGCTGGCAATTGAGTGTCAGGAGCACCATTGTCAAACTCAGTCAGACTGAAATGATCCCTTTCCGAAAACCTTGGAATTAGGCCAAGGAGGGGATATCTGAAAATTGCTTGGGCCTCTTGAACTGTCTTAACCGAACCGTCTAGAAGATCTAGGGTAAAAGCAACGGCAATCCCCAGCAGTAAGCCACAAAAAGCGCCAACAATGCTGATTAAGTTTTGCCTGCTGGGAATTGGAGAAAGCGGCGGAAAGGCCCTTTCAATAATTCTGGCGTTGCCCAAGTTCTGGTTCTCGGCAAACCTTACATCCCGGAGTCGTTCTAAAAGATCGTTGTAGTTAACGATAGCGCTCTCTAAATCGCGCTCCAGCCTTGCTTGCGTCTGCTCCAAATTGGGAAACACACTGGCCCTAGAAACATAGGCCTGCCGCGCATCCGCAAGCGCTTCAAGCTGGCGTATTAAGCCTAATCGCTCAATTTCCAGGTTGACAAGGTTTTCCATTAGGCTCCCTTGGAGTTCACCGACCTGAAGTCTTCCAGGCTCAACCTGAATACTGTCACCGGCAACCTGCTCAACCCGCTCTTGAAGAAGTGCTGTAAGCGCTGCTTCCCGCCGTGCTAAGGCGATAACGGTGGGGTGATTATCCCGAAAGCGCGTGCGCTCGGTAGCTAGCTCACTTTGGGCTGTCTGCAGTTCTGTCAGGAGTTCTTGGACACCGGTGGACTGTCCTAACGCTGCTAATAGGATGCCTTGATCACTATCTAGTCCCAGCTGCTCTGAGAGCTCGTTTGAGCGAGTGGTCGTATTGGCAAGTTGGGCCTGGATATCTACAATGCCTCTCTCTAATCCCTTGAGGGTATCGACGACAGCGTCGGCCTCCTCGTCTAGGGCAACAATTCCGTTGGATTCCCTGAAATTCTGTAGAGCGCCTTCAGCGGCTCTGACCGTAGCTTCAGATCCAGGCAGGTTAGATTCAATAAACTCGCGCGCTGTTGTTGCTTCAGCACGATTGTCCAGCAAATTAGCGCGAATGTACTCCTCCATGACCTGGTTAACAATCGCCGCAGCGCGTTCAGGATCAGGGCTTTTGTAAGCTACGCTGAGTACGTCTGCTGTCTCAGAAACTCCTGAAACCTGGAGCGATCGCACCAGCGCTACCGGGGAGAGGGGCTCTCCGCTGTTGTTTTTGAGCCCTAGGGCCTCAATGACAGACTCAGCGATTGACAGTGACTTAATAATTTCTGCCTGGGTTTCTAGCGGATTTCCGCCAAAAACTAGTGGGTCAAGCTCTCCGATATCTCCTTCAATGCCTGTCAGAGATGGGGCACGACTACTCTTGAACAACAAGCTTCCGCTAGCTCGATAAACTGACTCCTCAAAGGATACTGACAGTACCGACAAGACCGATACCGTCATAAATACACTAACTGCAATGAGCCATCTACGCTTGAGAACTAGCAGGTACTTCTGTACATTCAGATCGTCTGAAGGTTCTTTTAATTGCATGACGAGTTACAGGCATTAGTATCGACTCTACTGGTAGCCTCTTGCTAGGGCAAGTAGTGGCTCCATAAAGTTGCGTAAATAAATATAGAAATGTGGACTGTATAAAAGTTGCGTGAATAAATATAGAAATGCGGACTCTGTAATCGAGAAAATTAAGAGGTCAGCTCAGAAGCAGCGCTCAATGCCGAAGATCGGTATCGCAGACACTTCTAAAGCCTTATCGCTGCGGGCAGAATAATCTGCCAAAAACGGAGGCAGATACATAGATGCATCATTGATGTTACCCTACTTGCTCAATACTGATACTGCTGGCGAAATATTTGGTAACAACCATGGGGCAAGTAGCAGGAGCTAACGTTGCGAACTGAGAACATTGGGTGTGAGCCGAGAGGACTTCATTCTGCTAGTTCACTAACCGAGCCACATTCATGACTGTAGCGGTGGTGATGTGCTGGAGACGGGTTTTGGCAAAGCTAGTATAACGCGACGTCAGCCAAAGGCTCGAATGCTCCTCCAGATGCCTTCAATCCCTGATCGAGAAGCACAGCGTTGCCGGAGGTCAAGGGGGCCTAAGTCTGTCGAGCAAGTTGCAGAGCCTGATGCTGAGGTTGCGATCGCAGAGTGAGGATTCGGCCTTGCCTTTGGGAGCGTGTGCAGTGCGATCGCTGGGCACACGCCTGACACATCCCATGGGCGATGGTGCCATGTCAATTGGGCCCATAACAGATTGTAATCTGTTGCCGAGGGAGCCTAGCGCACCGCCTCCAGGCCGCCACTCATGATCAGCAGACCCATGACATGCACCATATTGTCCATGGTTTTATCGCTCGGATCGAGGACATCATCAGCTAGATAGTCGTAGATTTCATTTGCTATTTTAGCGTTGCCTGCTGCCATCGCCGGCACCCCGGCTGCTACCATCATTGTCTCGGATACCAGGCTGCGATCGCCATAGGGTGACCCTGCAACATGCCGCCCGGCTGTCATAAACCGGTAGCCTGGGCGAAGGTTCGTGGGTGAGAAGTCCCCTGTATCGCGAGAGCCCCGCCTCTGCCCCGCTTCAGCAAAGAATTCGGTGATCTTCTGTGACCACTTTGCTGCATCTGGATGACCTGTAGTCAAATAGTGGGTAGCAATCCGCCAATTTGTACGTGTTGCTCCCGTGTCATGGCGATTCGAGTTAGAGTTCCAGGGATCACTTGGCTGGATGGGCTCGCCGCTCTCATTAACAAACCATGCTGGCAATTCATAGTTTACATAGGAATGTTCAAGCAACTTGTAGGTGTTGGGAACGGCAATATTGACCCAACGTTCGTCTCCGGTGCGCTCACTGAAGCGGTCCATGTAGGCCGTAGCGAGGTAGTTGAGGTAAATGCCCTTGTACCACTGAGGCCACTCGGTTGTGTCGATGGGGTCAGTTCTCAAAAAGCTGTTTTTACCGGGCTTAAGTATGCTGCTGATGTAGTTTTCAGCTCGCGCTTCCCAGCCCTGCCCAGGCCAGCGGCGCGCAGCATAGTCAAGCGCCATGGCAATGTCGATGTCGCCATCGAGGGCAGACTGCCGGTATTGGGCGACACCAGAAGTGTCGATATGCCATTTCATGAGGCCGTCTTCGTTGAGGTAGCTCTCGGTGTAGTTCCAGAGCTTTTGCAAAACTGTGTCGTCTTTCTCTAAATGAGCGGCAAACAGCATACCGTAGCCATGGTACTCACTGGTCGTCACCCCTTGGCCACCGGGCTGGTTGAATACTCGCAGCATGGTAGAAGAATCTGGAACGTTCGACGAAGTTAGGTATAGATCTTTCCACTCCTCATAGGCGCGCTTCGCGTGTTCGACATTGGCATTACTAGGTAAAGTGCCGTATCGATATGCATTGCTAACCTCAGGGGCAGTATTCGTCAAGTCTTCGCTTTTGGACTCAAGAGAGCTGCTAAGCGCTCCCCGTGGCGATACGGCACATCCAGCAGGAAGCCCTAGCAAAATCAAGCAGCTTAAGCCAAGTGTCGCTGCCGACCAGCTCAACCTTGCGTAGGACTGTCTCTCTCGCCAGCTAATCGTAAAAGCAGGTTTTCTAAAAAGCGTCTTGAACGGCATAGGAATTTTTATTCAAGGCCAGATGCTAATCCATATTGACTATCGACTCGTTCAGGTAGTTAAAACCTCAACGCTAAAGAAGCATTATGAGAAGTCTTGAATTCTGCTAAAGAAGACTTAACAGTTCCTTGAGCATCTATTAGTTCCCAAAGTTTGAGTTCCCAAAATTTTCAAAAATCGCGAAGCGATCGGCCCCAGGTGGAAAAGCTTAACTAAGGGCAGAAAACCTTCGCACCATCCAGTAAACCTATCGAGCTTGAAAAATGTGCCCCCTAGGTGCTAAGGATAGCTAGAGACAAACAACATTGTCCGGAGGGTGATTCTGAGGAGGCTTGGTTCTAACGCCGTACCTAATCTTAGTTAGAAGAGTATCCCTTGACAGTGCGCTCTCCCGACCTGGTTTATGCCGTGCGCTCCCACCCAATATACATTGAGAGAAATGATCGCTTTTGCGCCTGGAACTAGACCGGTAGATAAATTCATCGTATCTTCACTAAAACCAAAAATGGTTCAAGCTCTGTATGGCGCTACGAGAGCGCTTATGATCCATACAGTGCGAGGTGTACCCCTTTCGTATTTACGATAAACGGGAGGGTAAAACTAAAGACGACCATTTCAGGGAGATGGTGCTCGAAGCCAAGCAGTGAGGAATTAAACCGACCTGGTTGACAGGCGATAATTGGTATTCAAGTTTTGAAAATCTAAAGGTTCTCGAAAACGGGAAAGTGGGTTTTCTATTCGGGATTACCAATAATCAAAAGGTCTCCTTTAAACTTTGCAAACGATTGTGGGTCAAGAGTTTAGAGATTCTAGAATCGCGATTAGTGGTGTATCTCAAGGGGTTGGGTTGGGGCAAGATGCTTTATCAATTGTTCAAGAACGAGCTATGGCATTACATCATGCATCAGCCTATCCTGGAGCAGCCGAATCTCCTGGCTTGGCTGAGTTCAAGCAAGTTCATAGTGTTTTCATCGAGTGATTAAAAAAGTTTGCAATATTGAAAGATTTTATGTTCGGGATTGAACAGGCGCTTCGCAATCATTTGCGCGGGCATTTGGTAAGCTACCACCTTTGTGTAATCAAGGTTTATGTATTCAAGGGATGATGTGAAGTATATTAGCCCTACCCCACTCAAAATAGCTACTTTCTAATGGAAAAGTGAGACCAAGTCTTGGGGCTAGAGACAACATGGTTGAACACAGTCATCAGAAAAGCTATGTTTCCAATGGTGTATCGCTTCCAGAGCCGCTTAGGCTCCATCAACAGCCTCCAAAGCCATTCCATGCCAATTTGGCGAACCCAAAGCGGCGCGCGGCGGACGTTTTCGGACATAAAGTCAAAAAGCCCTCCCACACCCATACAGGTAATTCCTGGTAAAGAATCAGCGTATTGATCAATCCAGACTTCTTGTGCAGGAACTCCCATCGCCACTAACAACAAATGTGGCTTAGTCTCACGAATATTTTTTAGTACGGTGTCAATTTCTGACTTGTGAAAGTAACCATGCTGAATACCGGCAACTTTCAAATCAGGGCATTCTTTTTTTAGGTTTGCAGCCGCAGCGTCGGCAACTCCTGGTCGTGCCCCTAGAAAGTAGACAGACAATTCTTGCTGTGAACCAGCCTTGCAAAGTGCAGGCACCAGATCAGTTCCGTTTAAGTTATAGGTGAGAGGATTGCCCAACAAGCAGCTTGTCCACAACAGACCGCTTCCATCTACCAAAAGAATATCGCTTCGATCCAATGCGGCTGTAAGAGCATCGCATCGGCTAGCGGTAACTACGGTGTGCGCATTTACATAAAATATCCTACTAATCTGTCTTCTCAAGATTTTGGGAAGCAGAAAATCGACGGTCTCGCTCCTAGGGGCACACGCAAATTGTAAATTCAAGTAGTCAGTATAGTACATCTCAAAAACTCTAAGCCCCTTTAGAGGGCGTTTGAAAAGTCTCAACAGCTACGCTAGATGCCTGAGCATCAGCTAAATTGTCCCCAAATAGATAAACGCCTCTGAGTTCTCAGGCAAAACTTCGTAGCCTTAGCTTGGTTGCCGATACCAGCCCAGCTAGCCAAAGTACGTTCTACAATCCAGCGCTTCGGCAACAGCTGAAAGGTCTGAAAAATCTCTGCAACTATTGTGCTTTTAGGAAACTCTCCAACCATGCGGATGAGGTTGAGATCATCATACTTGGTGGGTAGCCAATCTTCTTTAAAGCACCTGTAAAATTTCAGGGATATTACTGATTTGTGTTTAAAGGTTTGATCCAAACTCATATTTGTTGATTTGAACGGTGAACAGTTTTATTTTGTTATTGCATACCCTAAAGCTATTAAGTCAGTTGTGTCAGATGATGACCGTCTAAGTGGAAAACGGCGGGGTAGATACCTTCATTTAAATAACACAGCGTTTTACGACACAATTGAGCTAGATAATGCCGGAGCCGAGTATTCTGGCCTTCTACACATGTAATATAGGTCTTAGAAATAATTCACAGTCGGGAATAGACTCTAGATAGACTGCCCAGCCATCGGTCACATGGAAGTAACACTGCCATACCTCAACGACTGTCCGAACCGGATTGAATGTTCCAGCACTATGCTCTCTGACTGGCCAGACAAGGATGCCAGACTTAAAGTGATCGACCGCTGTCCATATCCAAATCTTGTTTTTTTGACCCCACGAATGGCTCTGACTCATCGAGTTCACCAACCTCAGGAATCATGTCAAGTCTATATACCCCGCGCAATAGCTCCCCAACTTGTTTAGCCCAAGTAATGATGGTGGTGTGACGAACACTGCTGATCTGCTCATGCCACGAAGCTCCATACTGCAAAATTCTTTGACAAAGGAGCAGCTGTGGCAACGAATTGTTAAATTAAAGACCCTAGGGTAAGACAGCTGATATAGACAAAAATAGGGCCAGTGGGCAACCCACATTCGATACTGTTCAAAAAATCTACTCTAAGGTGAGTAAGAAACTGTCGGGCAAGCATAAGCAGGACATTCGAAAAATGCAGGTGTGCATTAATCGTATTGGTGAAGCGTTACGGGAATTTCTGGTTGAGTTGGACTAGGTTGCGCCTGTTGTGGTTGTTATCGGATGTGCTCTCTATTCCGACGCTGCGCCAAACAGGCCTGACTCGGATGTCTGTAAGGTTTCATAGAAACTTTCTTTTGCCTTTAATTCCAGGGCTCGTTTGGTGTAGCGCCCAAATACCCCTATGGACTTAATCCGCATAAGCCTGCGCACAAATTCAGGATTCATTCCCTCCAGAATCAGCTGAGTTCCAAACGTATGGCGCAGCTGGTGAGGATGGATCTGTGTATCCAGTTCCGCTAACTCAGCCAATTCCTTGATGCAGTTGTACACACCTTTATAGCCCACCCGCTGACCGCGATTCCGATTGGAAAGGCTAATAAACAAAGGCGCGTCAGCACTTGTATCAAACCCCTCGCTTAGACACCATCCCAGGTAGCTATCCAATGCTCTGCAGGCTTGAGCCGATAACGGCACAATGCCATCACTGCCCCACTTAGCCCCTTGAATCGTGATCGACTGACTGCCATAGTCACCCACATTACGACCGGCCACTTCATTCGCTCGCAGTCCATGCTTTAACAACTCAAAAATGGCTCGGTCCCGTTTGTACCGTTCACCCCGAAACGGCAGCACCTCTTCCAAGGTTTGGATGATAGGTACCTCCAAATCTTTTACCTGGCTTGGTGCATCCGTCACTTTCTCAAGGCTCAAGGTCGGATTGTGCTGAATGAGTCGTTTGGCCGTAAGCCACTTAAAAAAACTCTGAATAGACGCCAGTGCCTGGTTGATACTGGCTGGGGATAATGTCTCGTTTAATGAATTGGCCCTAGGCGTTGTTTTTAGATGAGTCTTGTAGTTCGTTAAATCCTGTTCTGTAACATCTGGCCATTCCTTTCCAGCTAACCACCGCTGAAATTGCCGCAGCTGCCGAGTATAGCTTTTTTGAGTACTGGGTCTTAATTCCCGATCCTTAAGAAACCGATCCACCCAATCCGGCTCACGAGTTACCTGAGGTACTACAGGCCCTTTAGTCTGGGGCTTGCCATCTTGGCACTCAATAAACGTGGGTTGTGGATCGGATTTAGCCATAGAATTGTTTGGAGGCGGCACACCAGCCATACTCATAATCGAGAGTATCGCGTGACCCCGGCTCATCGACATACACCAGTTTATCAACCTTGTAGGCTTTAAGGGGTGCTAGAAACGCTTTGTCGTTAAGTCTCATCGCGTTCTCGGTATCCGTAGGTCTTTGTGCGCGTTCCCTTAGCGACGCAAAGCGACGCGGTGTTGCACCGCTTTTTTGCGTGAATCTAATTTGCTTGAGCACTTTGCTGATGGTTCAGTTACTGATGGGGGTTGGCCACCGCTTGGCCATCGCTTTGTGGGTGAGGTGACCATGGGTTTGAGCAAATTTATGAAGCGTTTCTAAGTCTGATATTTTTGATTCTGGACCTCGCAGATAGTCGCGATTCGCTAAAAAATACCGGTTTCCTGCCGACGTTGAACGTGGCTTAACCGCCAAAGCCATGTGAATATGCACCACCACGTTATCGATAGTTTTTCAAGAAGCTGAATATTCTACTCAATCCTCAATTTAGCTATCAATTACTCCTGATATTTGGACCAATCCATACTTTGGAGCACCCCATTCCTCAATCAACTTTCACAGCACTGGAAGTCTATGTCAGATAAATAGATTTATTTTACTTACACTAAAAATAACGCTAAAAATAATATACGAAATTTGAGTTATCATATCCCTTGAAATTAAAGCGTTTTGGCGATTGCTCGATTTTTGATAGCGGATGGCGCGACGAATTAACCCAAAATGTGTGGCCTGTGCTCAGATGAGTGTAGCAAAGGCACGGCAGCTCCATGGGGAGGCTGGGGATAGTTGCTGGGTGGAGAAGCGGTGTCACCGGCGGCGATCGCACTATCGAAATCGGCAAGATCTGAATGAAAAGCGACGGGTGGAGTATCGTCGGCAGGCAGCTAAACCGGATAATGGAGTAGAACGGATTTCTCTAGGGGCGGCGGAGAGCTCGCTGCCCTATGCAAATTTATATATTTGGCGAGAGAAGCGAAAGGATGCGCCGGTGCATGCGATCGCAGCCACCGTTATCCACAATGGTCAAAAGGTTTTAGAAGTAGAGCCCATCCACTGCGCCGGATATCGAAAGCGTCAGCTAGAGCGCTATGTGGAACAGAAGGTAATGCCCTATCTTAAAACCCGCTATGGTATTAACCACTTTTCCAATGAGATTCGACTAGAGCCGATGGAGTGTCCTATTAAAGGGTGTCCCCTTAAAGAAAGTTTTGAGTCTGGCGGGATGGCGGATGATTGATGTGCATCAGCTAGAGCTGGACCTGGGGCATGCCTTTGAGGATGCGGCGGATATGCCAGAAGAGGCAAATATTCTAGAGCTTTGGCAGCAGTTTGAAGTGGCAATGACGGAGCTACCCTGGCGGGAGCAGCTGCGGATGGGGGGTGAGGTATTGGCTCAGCTGGCAGAAATTTGCGAGGCGAAATCCGAGGTCCTTTGGGAGGATTGGCAGGATGCGCACAATAATGATGGGCCAGTGCTGGATGGGGACTGGCTGCGGGGGCTGACTCGGCAGACTCAGGAGATTGACTTTTCAGAATTGGTGCAGCGGTCGAAGCATCGTTTTCCTCATGGACAAGAGGCTATGGGAGATGGTGACTCTGTTGTGGGTGAGGTGGATAAGGATGTCGTGTTGGCGTTGGTGGATGAGCTGACTTCGGCGGAAGCAAAGGAGAAGGCGTTGGCAGTGTCCCATTCGGAGAATGTGTCGGCTTGGGTGGCTGCGCTCTCAACCGTACAGCAGTCAATGCCCCAAAGATTGATAGAACGTCAGAGGCAGTTACGTATGCCGTTAATAGAAGTATGGATTGCAGCTTTGCTAGGGGGCTTTCAGTTAGAGCAGCGGGGAGAATTTTATGAGACGGAAGAAATTTGGTTAAGTATGCGTTGCCTTTCCAACTAGTAGATATGAATTTTAGATAGTCTCTAGCGTGTAAGGATAATCATTCAATCAGGGGATGTAATCATTCGCCGATTTCGACAAAGACAGTCAAGGGGAGTTCTACTGTAGGTGCACCAATCTTGGACCAATATCTTGTGTTTTTGGTGAAAATTTATTGAATCTGATGCAACTTAGGACATTCCAGAAGAGTTTCCTTTTCGCTCGGATCTATCTTATACCAAACCTTATACTAAGGGTTTTAGGGAATGGACGTAACTGGATTCGAACCAGTGACCTCATCGATGTCAACGATGCGCTCTAACCAACTGAGCTATACGTCCTAGTGGCTCTTAAGCCTAACATGACGATGAAATTCAGGGCAATGGGTTTTAGAAAAATTGCTTAAACGTGCTGGGGCACCTGTGGGGAGTGCCTCAGCACGTTTAAGTAGGTTGAGCCCCAGGTTGTCCGCTCTCCACCACAAACGAAGCCAGTGTTTGAACCGCAGCTGTCGGTGCTTCGATTGTTGCCACGGTGCGATAGTCGGCCTGCCACGTTTCTGGTGTAACCGTACAGCGCACATAGCCCCGATTCAGACCATCAAAGAACTTGGTATGGGGGTTTCCGGGTACCGCTGCTGCCACCAGGGCATTGGTGTCTGCTCCGCCAAAGCTGCTTGAGATAGAGGTGCCAATAAACTCAGTACCGACGGTTGCAGACGCCGGGTTATCAAAGTCAGCTTTGATGTCGTGGACCCAGCTAGAATGAATATCGCCGGTAATGACTACTGGGTTTGAGGGTTTGCGAGCCTGTAAAAAGTCGATGATGCGATCGCGCTGGGCGATGTAACCATCCCACTGATCGGGGTTGAAAAAGTCACCCGGCAAAAACTGGGTATTGCCAAAGTTGAACTGGGAGAACATGGTCTGCTGGGCGAGCACGTTCCAGCGAGTGGTTGACCGATTGAGTCCCGAGAATAGCCAGCTTTCCTGGCGCTCGCCGGTCATGGTGGCAGCGGTGCTAAGGGCATCGTCACAGCGCGGGCCAAACTGGTCGCCGCAGGGCTGATCGGTTCTGTACTGGCGTGTATCTAGCACATTAAAGGTGATCAGATCGCCAAAGCTCAGCCGTCGGTATAGCGTGAGAAATGCACCCCGGGCGGCGGACGGTCTGCGCATCGGCATGTGCTCATAGTAGACCTGATATGCGATCGCACGGCGCACCGCAAAGTCTCGGGCGCTTTGTTCATCTTCGGGAACAAAATTGGCGTAGTTGTTATCTACCTCATGGTCGTCCCAGGTAAAGGTCCATGGAAAGGCGGCATGGGTAGCCTGCAGGTTAGGATCGAGGCGATAGAGGGCGTAGCGGTTACGGTAGTCGTCCAGGCTAATGACCTCTGGGCTGTTGTGCTGGCGTACGGCCTCTGGATCGGGACCATATTCGTAGATGTAGTCCCCCAGGTGGATAACCAGATCCAAATCCTCTCTGGCCATATTCTCATAGGCCGTAAAAAAGCCGTTTTGGTAGTCCTGACAGGAGGCAAAGGCAAATTTAAACTGACTCAGCGGTGTGCCCGGTGTGGGTGCGGTGCGGGTACGACCCACCGGACTCTCTTCACTACCCGCCTCAAAACGGTACCAATAGTGGCGACCGGGGTCTAACCCGGAGACTTCCAGATGCACCGAGTGACCCATGGTGGCACGGGCGATGGCAGACTCGCGTCGAATCACATTTTGCAAAGCTTCATCCGTCGCAATGGTGCAGGTAACGGCCACATCGCCCGGTGGCATACCCCCGCCGTTAAGCGGGTCGGGGGCCAGTCGGGTCCATAGCACTACCCCGTCTGGTAGCGGGTCACCGGAGGCAACGCCCAGGGTAAAGGGATAGCTGGAAAATCGAGTTTGGGCCAGAACGCTGGAGCGCTGGCCGGACAGCATAATGCCAGTAAAGGCTCCCATGCCCGCTAACAACCTGCGTCGGTTTATCTGATTAGACAGTAGCTGTTTCATAGATATGCCTTGTATGCTGATGTTCCCAAGGGGGCTTGGTACGCTAGGAAAAGGAGACTGTTTGACCCTACCGACGGCGTCGCAGCCCCAGACCTGTGATGGCCAGTAGAGCGACTACAATCGAGGGTTCGTTTACCGGTGTGGGCTCGGCAAAGGTAAGGGTGCCAGTATTGGTGGCAAAGGTGGCAAAGTCATCGGTAAAAAAGCCAAACTTACCGATGGGCTCTGCACGAAACTGAAAGGTGAGCTCTGGGGTAATGGCAGCAGCATAGTTTAGACCTGTCAGCTCACCGTCTTCAAAGACAACCAGGGGAAACCCGCTATCAGCATCGTCATCGACTTCTGTATAGGTGGCTGGCGTGCTCAGGTCCGCGGCAACATAGTCAAATGATAATGAGAGCAGCCCGGAGCTGAGATCGACTAGCTCGGTACCGACACCGCTGAGGTCGTCGTCTTTATAGGTGAGCTGTCCAAAAAATGTGTCGCCGACTAAAAAATCGCCGTTGACGATGTCGACTGAGAAATCCGCCGTAAATGTGGCTGCACTGACGGGGATACCATACAAAAAGCCTGAGCCAAGTGCTGCACATACAGCGGCTGAAAAAGCCATTTTCATGACATAAAACCCTATTTTTAATAAATACTTAACCTGCTATGGAGGTTAGATTTAACAACTTGATGGAGGAGTCCCCCGATAAGTCTTTTAGATCTAGCAAAACCCTTGACCTGAAACGCACGGGTCATCAGCCGTAAAACACCTAAAAGTGCAAGGCAGGGTCTAGAGTTCGTCAAAAACACAGCCTTACAATAGCGTTCTGCAGAGTCTGGGGTATGTTCTCCAAAACACATTGAAAATAGGATATTTGTCGTATTGATGGTGTTGGCTTTTGTTGGGGGCTACCCGTAGATTTAGGTGTCAGGGCTGCGCTTTATCGGTCAGACCGCTAGGATAAAGCAGCAGTTTCTCCTCCCCGTTGTTCATGCTCTGGCAAGAAGTCTCTGGTAATTGGCTTCTCGTTCCCGATCGGCCCCAGGCGATAATTCATTTTTTGGGAGGGGCCTTTGTGGCAGCCGCTCCCAACGTTACCTACGGCTGGCTGCTGGAAAATCTGTGTGAACAGGGATATGCCATTGTGGCCACACCGTTTATTAATACGTTTGACCACGGTGCGATCGCAACCGAGGTACTCACCACCTTTGATCAGGCGATGATCTACCTACGCCGCCAGGTGATCGGCGATCGCTATTTACCTATCTATGGCATGGGCCACAGCATGGGTTGCAAGGTCCACCTGCTGATTGCCAGCCTGTATCCGGTTGAGCGGGCCGGTAATATTTTGATCTCGTTTAATAACTACCCGGCCCGCAAATCCATTCCCCTATTAGAGCAGTTTGTCCAGTTTGCCCCGGACTTTGATCTCGAATTTATCCCCAGCCCCAACCAAACCCTGGGTCTGGTTAACGAGCGCTACAGCGTCTCCCACAATCTGCTGATCAAATTTCGCAAGGACACCATTGACCAAACCTATGACCTTAGCGATGTCCTGTACCAGCGCTTTCCCCAGCGGACGGCGATTGAAATCCTCCGGGGTAGCCACACCACCCCCATCGCCCAGGACGTGCGCTGGCAGCCAGGTCGCTCTTTTACGGCATTTGATGCCATCGGTCAATTTGTAAAGCAGGAATTTTATCGGGATTTGGGACAGCTCAAACATACGGTCTTACGGTGGCTGCAAACCTAACCCTTGAGCTCGAAAAATCCGCCTACAATTTTGGTCCACCTGAGGACGACGTCCCGATCATTTACTGCTAGGGTGTATAAATTCTTGCTGTATCTAGCTGTGTACTACTATGCTGCTTCGCTCGCTGACCGCCGCTCTGCTACTGACCTTCCCAGGCCAGCCAGCCTGGGCTGAGGGGCTGATTGCCCAGGCTGAGGCCGCCCCGTCAGCTGCTGAGGAGTCCCCCGCCGATGCCCTTTCCATTGACGATGGCCCTGGGGATAGCGGTGAAGAGATAGGCAATACGGAACAGCCGCCCTTGGATGATACCGATCGGCTGATCGTCGACGGCCTTACCCAGTATGAAAACCGGGATTTGGATGGGGCCAAGGCCACCCTGGAGCAGGCCCTGGCTGCAGCCGAAACCAGCAATAATCCAGACCAGCTCTCCTTTGCCCTGACGATGCTAGGGCTAGTGACGGTCAATCAGGGCGACTATGCCGCCGCCGCCGACTATGGTCAGCGGGCCATTGCCGCCCTAGAAGAGGTGGACGATCCCCAGTCCACCGTGGTTTCGCTTAATGTTCTGGGGCTGACGGCCCAGGCCCAGGGCAATCTGCCCGATGCTATTGGCTACAGCCAGCAGGCACTACAGCTGGCGGAGAGCATTGAGTTTAACTCCGGTGCCCTAAATTCACTCAGTATCTTGGCAACGAGCTATAGAGCGATTGGCCAGTCCCCCCTTGCCCTAGAAGCCGCTCAGCTTTTGATTCCCCTAGCCCAGGAGGAGCGCAACGCCCCGGCCCTCTTGAGTGCTCTCGATGTAGCGAGTTCGTCGTTGCTGAACCTGGGGGAGTATGAAACGGCCCTTGTCGCGGCTCAAGATGCCCTCACCGTGGCGACCGAGCTTGATAGAGCGAGCGAGCGAGCACTGGCCCTAAGCAATATGGGGGTGGCCCACTATCGCCTGGCTAATTTAGATCAGGCCATTGAGGCTCAAACCGAGGCGCTGGCACTATCTGAAGAGAACGGTCCGGTGGATGTCCAGTTTACGGCCCTATATGTGCTGGCGTTGGCCCACTACGACCAGGGTGACCTGGAGACCGCCGTTGATTTTTATGAGCGCCGTCTGGTGCTGAGCCGTGAGACCAATGCGGTGGGCGCTGAGCTCCAGTCCCTGCTGGGTCTTAGCTCTGCCTACCTGGACAGCGGTAACTATGGAGATGCGATCGCATCTTTTGACGATTTACTCGCCCTATCACAGGAGCGTAATCAGCCCCTATTTCAGAGTTTGAGCCTGTCTGGATTGGGGTTTGCAAACGTGCAGCTCGAAAACTACCCTGTTGCCCAGGGACATCTGGAAGAGGCGCTGACGATTGCCAAGGATATGGGCGATCGCGAGGCCGAATTTGGATTGTTGAGTTTGTTGGCCGAGGTGCATCAGGCCCAAGACAATACCCAACAGGCGGAAGACTACGCCGCCGAGGCCGCTGCTCTCCAGGCCGAAGCCGAGGCTGCCTCTGAAGAGACTGATGCTGGGACTGAAGAGACCGAGACTGGTGCTGAGGCAGAGGGAGAATAAAAGAAGTCGCCTAAGTTGCTAGAAAGCCTCGCTCACCTGGTCAGTTGAGCCGTTGCCCACACAAATATTGCAGTTGCTTTACCAACTTTATTTTGCCGCGTTAGGTGAAATATATTGATATTCAAAGCCGTTTGAAACATCGTCTTTGAACAATCTTTTTTGATGCTATAAAAGCTTGACCTCTGTCGGGAGCATTTGGCCAACGTGCTCACCGTCGACGGGCGTGTTTTAAGACGCTTAACTTTAGTGATGAATCAAGGAGTGTTAGGGTAAATGGCCCAGGTCATTGTTGGTGAAAATGAAGGTATTGAGTCAGCGCTGCGTCGCTTTAAGCGTCAGGTGTCGAGGGCCGATATCTTTTCAGATATAAAAAAGAAACGTTATTTTGAAACTCCTATTGAAAAGGCTAAACGAAAGGCCATTGCCCGGCGGCGTAAGCGTCGTTTTCAATCCGGCTAGGCAGGGACGGTCTTAACAGCAAGGGGGCGATGAAGTCAAACTTCATCGCCCCCTTGCCATAATTAAAGCCCCAGCCTTTAAGGTGGCCTTGCCTAACATATGGTCGAGCCCTTTAAGGTCAGGCAGTTTAGAGATAGTCTTTTCTCATATGACTCTAATCTACTCTCCCCATAGACCAGTAGCCGTGCGTGAAATCACACATTTCTTGGATACACGTCACAGGGGTGGCTTAAAGTCTAGGAAAACTACTGATGTGCTCAAAAAAATATCTGGCTGAGCTGGGCAAGGGGCCTTTATTTAACTGCGAGCCCTCGCTACAGCTCATAGAGTTCCAGGGGCAGCCCGTCGGGATCTTGAAAAAAGGTAAACCGCTTATCCGTCAGGTCATCTATTCGAATCGGTTCCACCGAAATACTATGTTTCTCTAGGTGGGCAATGCAGTTCTCTAGATCCTCAACCCCCAGGGCCAGGTGTCTAAGACCGCAGGCTTCGGGTCGCGTGGGTCGCGGCGGCGGTTTTGGAAATGAAAATAGCTCGATTTGAGCATCCCCCAAACGCAGGTCAAGTTTGTGGGAGTCCCTTTGCTCACGCCAGGTTTCACAAATAATCTCGGCCCCTAGGACCTGAGTGTAAAAACGCTTGGACCGCTCGTAGTCGGCGCAAATGATCGCGATATGGTGAATGGTTTTAATCTGCATGGGAAAAGGGCCATAAAATTCGGGATGTCAACCCCATTTCAGCAATTATGGATAAAAGCTGACTTTAAAGGGCGTCTAGGGTCGACGATCCGTTGGCGGTGGTTTTTTCTAGTTAATCAGACCGTTTTTTTAAATCGAATCCCCTGGTAGGTTAGGGGTGGCTTAAAGAGATGCCCGGTGCATTGAATCGATTACAACTAACTTGGAACATTGCCCCGGCCCAGATGTGGCCGGGGTTTCATTTTGTCCCCTGCAGCCACAGGGTAGCGTCATTATCGATGCCGTGGGGACGCCCGTCGGCGATGGCGCTAAAGGTCTTTAAATAACGCTGCAGCTGGGTGGGCAGCCCGGGAAAATCAAATTGAGCATCGCCAGCGGCAATGTCTGCCCAAAAATCTTTGAGTACCGGAGCGTATTGTTCGGCTTTAGTCGGTGGCAAATTGAGCGGTTTACCCGTGAGCAGCTTCATCATAAAGGGAAAGGAGCGCTCCGCCATCCACTGGCGCGATGTCGCCTGTAGGGTTGGCCAGTGGGGCACCGCTTCAATCCGATGGGACTGAATGTTTAGATGGTGCCCCCCCTCTGCGGTGGCTAGCTCACAAATACGATAGGGGTGGGGGTAGCTGACGATTGACCCGGTGGTGACTTCGTAGAGCCGATCAGCCTGGGCGATATCTTGGACGTGCAGGTGTCCGGTAAACATGAGGGGAACATTGGCTGCCTGTAGACGCTGGGTGAGGGCGCTCGCATTTTTGACCATGTAACGCTGTCCCATACGGCTGCGGGACTGGCGTGGTAAATGTTCTAGGGCGTTGTGGTGCAGCATTACCAGGGTTAGACCGGTGGCTTGATCCAGCTGAGCGTCCAGCCAGTCGAGCTGTTCTGGATCGAGCCAGCCTGTGTAAAAGGGCTTGCCATCTGATTCAAAACCGTTGGAATTCAGTCCGATCAGGTGGAGCCCGTCGAGCAGCTGATGGTGGTAGTAGGGCCGCTCCGGGTCGCTATAGCCAAAGGCCTGGTACAGACTGACAAATTCGTCGAGGGCAACGGTGCGATCGCAGCCGTCACGTTTCACCACATCGTGGTTACCCGGCACCACATAGGTGGGGAACGGCAGCTGCTTTAGCCGGTCAACCAGCCACCGATGGTTGTCCCGCTCACCGTGCTGGACCAGATCGCCCGGCAGCAACAAAAAATCAATATTCACCTGCTCCAGATGGTCCAGAATCTGCTCAAATGCCGGAATACTCACCTCCACTAGATGAAATCGGGCGGGCGAGTCCCATATGGTGTGGGGTAGAGCAATGTGCAGATCGCTAACCACCGCAAAACGAGCCAAAAGGGCCATAGGAATTGATAGGGTAGGTAGGGCAAACGGAGTGACCGTAAAGTTTGAGCGTTTAGTTATGGGCTAAGACCTGTCCTAAAAGTCACCATTCAAACCTCACCTTCCTAGCCTAGCTCCATAATCCACCTGTTCAGCCATGTCCCGTGTTCGTCAACACGTCAATCCCCTCAATAGCTGTTACAGCACCCCAGTTACACCGCCGGTCTGGGCAGACGTGTTTAGCCGACCCACACAGCCCCTACACATCGATATCGGCTGTGCCAAAGGCTATTTTATTTGTGACATGGCCCAGATTTGCCCAGACTGGAACTTTCTTGGACTAGAAATTCGAGAACTGCTGGTGGACCAGTGTCTCAACCAGCGCGATCGGCTTGGATTACAAAACTTGCATGCGCTATTTTGTAACGCCAATAATTCCCTGCGTCCTTTGCTGGTCAGCCTACCTCAACCTCCCCAACGGGTCAGTATCCAGTTTCCAGACCCCTGGTTCAAAAAGCGTCATCAAAAGCGCCGTGTTGTGCAACCACAGCTAGTGTCGGACCTGGCGGATTTTATGCCTGCGGGTACGTGGGTGTGGCTCCAGTCCGATGTCGAAACCGTCGCCCAGGAGATGGTCAACGTCTTTACCGATAACCCTCAGTTCCAGCGCTCCTTTGAGCCGCCTACCCGATCGAACCTGATGGGGACATGGCTAACCCAAAATCCCCTACCGGCCCAGACAGACCGCGAACGGGTTACCCTCAACCAGGGAAAACCCGTCTACCGGGCCAGGTTTATCAAGATTTAACGGGACCGGTTTGGATGCGACAAAACGCATCCAAACCCAAACCACCTACTCGGTAATGGTCAGACTATAGCGGTGACGACCTTCTTGCTCAAATGAGCCCACCCAAAGCTTGTAGGTTCCCCTCGAAAAGGTATCTTGAATCTCGGCGTCCCGGCTTTGACGGCTGGCGTTGTCGTTACAGCGAACCGTCCCATTGTTGGGACCCTGAATGAGCAGGGTTGTGTCTGCACCGCCGCTATTGACAGCAATCGTGAGCTGGGTAAAGTCTTCCTCCAGGGTCAAGACATGGTCCGGAGTCGGGCCAGCATAGCCCAGACAAAATTCACCGCTGCTGTCACGTCTGGCAATATTTACCAGACCATAGGAGCCCACGGTTTCCCCAGTTGTTTGGGTAGAACTAAACCCCAATGCCAGTCTCATTTCACTGGCAGCTTGGGCAGCGGTAGCCAGGACCAGGGGCAAAGCGATACCGGTTAACTTAAACGCTGTTGACTTAAACATGTCACACCTAAGGATCACACACATACAGAAGCCACTGACAGGCTTTGAGCACTATCAATATCTATTGCTAGTGTCTGTATAGTTCTACAGTATCTATTTTCCCTGGACCGGAGAAGCTGAAGATGACGCTTTTAAACATTGGCCCAGAAAAATTGGCTTAGACAGGACCGAGAAAGACTAATGTTGAGTCCTGGTAATCCCCGTTGGCCCCTGGTTAGGGACGTTTGCAGTTTTGAAAAAGAGGATCATAGCCTTTAATGTTTTTTGACTCGGGTGGACGGTAGGTGAGCTGTTTACTTGTTGTTTTTCCCAAACTCACTAAAGACTCTGCCATTTTGACGGCTGCTGCTACCGCATCAATCACCGGCACTCCCAACCGTTCTTCTAACTGCTGTTCTAGACCGCTCATGCCAGCACAGCCTAAACAGATCGCTTCGGCTCCATCGTCTCGGATGGCTAGCTGGCTAGCTTCTGTCAGTATCTCCAGGGTGGCGGTCCGATTGTGTTCTGTCTCCAGTACCGACAGGCTGGTGGTGCGAATCGAGGCACACCGGGCTGTTAGCCCCGTTTTTCCGACTGTTTTTTCGACCATGTCTCGTACGCGATGGAGTGTTGTGATCACACTCCACCTGGCTGCCAACATGTTTGCTACATAAAGACTTGCCTCCGCAATACCCACCACCGGCCGTGGCGTTATCTCCCTTGCGGCTTCAATTCCAGGGTCCCCCCAACAGGCCAAAATAAATGCATCGGAGTCAGTGTCTAAAATAATCTGTTCTAAAATGCCGGGGATAGCCAAATACTCGTCATAAAAACTCTCGATGGACTCAGGACCCATACTGGGTTGGACCGTCACGATGTCAGTGTTGGGAAACTTAACACTCTGGGCCGATGTGTTGATATTGGCAGTCATGGGTTGGCAGGTGTTGCCGTTAATGATTTTAATGCGACAGGTTGACATGGGGCTGTCTGTAAGAGGAGCCTTCCCATTCTGCCTGACCTGTTTCCCCATTTCAGAGCCTATGCGCTCCCTCCGGGTCAGGGCTCAGATGTCTTTTCGACTGGATCGCTTGCGGCTAGATAGCCCCAAGCGTAAGCAGTAGGCCCAATCGACTGATGTACCGTAAATTCAACCATGGGGATGACATTGTAGGCGTCAAAGTACGCCTCTGAGGTGGGCCACTCCCAAAGTGGTGGGCTAATTTTGTCTGCAAACAGCTGTAGAGACCAGTCCCATGCCTGGGCATATCCGTTTGGATCTTGTATATCCAGCGGCCCATAGACCGTAATCCCTGGCGGCGGTTCTTGACCTGATACCCGAGCATCCTCAATCAGCGGCATGACTGGGTTTCGATGGCCAATACCGGTGGTGTACACCATGTTTTTAGGATTGGCCCCGGCTGAAAATTGAGTTGCTAAAATACCCGCGCTCAAATATTTACGTTTTCCCGTTAAGGTGTGGGCCCGAAAGAGGGTCTGTGTTTTGGGTGCTCCCACCGCTCCCCAACCAATCCGTATTTTGGGATTGACGTTCCACCTAAAGCCTGCAGATTCGATCGCTTGGGTATCTGCATTGGCCGCACGCACCAGGGCACCGATGGCGTTTTGCTGGACTTGCTGGTTGACTGTTGGCTGCCTCGTACGAGCATAGACAAAGGCGGCATGGCTGTGGTCATGGCTCTGCCATTTGGCTATGGGGGCATCGGCCTCCTTAAAGACGGTTGTGTTTAGAAAGATCTGGTGCCACCGATCTTCACCGGTGAGCCGATATAGCTCTGCGGCGGCCAGATGGCGTTCGTCATAAATGACGCTGTTTTGCCTGTCTGGCTTCTGAGCTAGTTCAGCATCGGCCCAGGCCATGGCGCGCAGGGCACTGGTTTTGTAGGTGTTGGCCAATGTCGCGTCGTAATCCGCCAAAACATAGGCGGCTCTGGCTGCCACATTGGCATAGATATAGCTAGACCAAATACCGGGTCCATAGGCCATCACTAGCTGCGATTCTTGCCAGCTGCCTTCATGCCCCAGGGGATGACCGGCTGATTCAATCCCCCCTGGAATACCGCCCTCTTTGGTTTGCAAACGGCGGAATACATCTAATCCCCATAGGGCCTCATCCAAGATATCAGGCAGACTGTTGTTGGATTCGGGCAAATTTAGATCCACAGAGGCAAAATACTCTGGATAGAGGTCTATAAGTTCTAAAAATGACCGGGTAACGTCCAGGTGCTGAATGCGACGATCCCAGTCGCCAGCGTCCATCCATCCACCCCAGGCATCTGGGATAACCTCATCCGTACGACTGGCTACCAGTGCTTCAAAGGCGTCGACACCGTCTCGGAAATCAAACCCCATATTGGTATCCATAAGGGGCACTTCTGAACGATAAATCACCACACCGTCGTCGGGATGAAATGAACGAGGACGCTTATAGCGGGTGTAGGGCTGCTCCAGGGCAATGCCGCTACGCTGGTGGTACATCCCCCGTGCAGAGGTGTAAAAGGCATCTCGCCAGGTATTTTCACCAATTTTGAATTCGTAGGATGTGCCCACACCATCCACATACAGGCGATATTGACCGGCGGTGGCAAATTCACTAAAGTCCATCACAAACACATCGGTGTCATTGTGATTTCTTTGACGCAGGTCTTTGGTATCAGCGGCTTGTGAAAGATCAGTTTGGCCCCTGAATACTTTTTCACCCGTTGCGGTGTCAATGAGCCAAAATGGTTTGCCTGCTGCATAATCGAGGCCACCACCGTCGCCCATCCAGGTAGATAGGAAAGCTACCTTGGCTGGATCATCGGGAGCAAACCCCAGGTGGGATACCTGGACAGCTTCACTGCGGGTTTGTTCAGGTTTGTAGACAAACTCGGTGTCCTGGAGCGCATTGCTCGCAAAGTTAAACCGGTAGGTTTCGCCTGGGGTAAGCACCTCAGGCATCTTTAGGAATATGGTGTGGACCATGGGCCAGTCAAACTCCTCGGGTCCCGTGCGAGCCATTCCCCCAATGTCGCTTTTACGGTGGATGCTGGTGGGGGTAAGTAGAGTACCGTCGCTAGTTGCGATTTGATAATCGTCTAGAGTATCGATGCAATCAACATTAAGCTGGGGACCGATGACTTGATCGACTAGCCAAATCAGATTGGGGGCAGTAGATATGATTTGGCCAATGGTTGTGCCCCGGCGGGAGATCCAGCCGTCGTTTTTGACGACGTCACCGGGTTGAGGGTCATAGGTAACCTGTCTACCGCGAACGAGTTCACCGGTTTCTATCCGCAGTGCCACTATATTTTCGCTGACGGTGTAAGTAGTGACTGGAATACTGGATGCTTCAACATTTTTTGATGTGACAATGTTGACAACATCCGCAATGGTGGCAGAAGAAAATCGGGCGCTGCAGTGGTCAACGGTGGTCAAACCAAGCAAAAGCGGGAGAATATTTTCTAACATTTAAACGCAATGGATACGATTTCGGAAAATATCACCTGGGTAAAACTGTCTGTATCCGAGGGTAAAAAGTTCCTGTATGCCCCATGGGCCGAAGACGGTAGGATTGGGGCTATATTTTTAACGTTTGCCAGTCGTGTCCCAATCTGTGCTGCATGTTGTTGCCTATGCGGTTGTTCAAAATCAACAGCTGCTGACCGTTCGTAAAAAAAATACCCGTAAGTTTATGTTTCCAGGTGGCAAATATCAGCCTGGGGAAAGTGCTGAGGTGGCTATCCAACGGGAAGTTAGGGAGGAACTTAGCTGTGAGGTTGACATGGCGACGCTGACGCTCTTGGGAAAATTTAGCACCGCTGCCGCGAATGAAGCGAACACCCAGCTATTGGCAACAGTTTTTCAAGGCGGTCTGACGGCTATCCCAAGGGCATCTAGCGAAATTGCTGAGCTACGGTGGATACCGATTATGGCCAAAGATTACACCGTTGAGCTGGCCCCCTTATTGACCGAGTGGGTACTACCCTACTTGAGGACGGTATAACGCCGCCCCTGGGGAGGGCGTGGTCAATGCTAAATATCTAACTGACCTGGAGGCTCAGATCTAGTTAGCTCTCTTATAAAAGGGCTTTTTAACTACGGTTGCGGGCACGGTTTTCTGACGGATTTGTACGGTTACGACCGTACCAACGGTGGCCAGGGCGGCGGGCACATAGGCTAGGGCGACGGGGTAGCCAAGGGTGGGAGACAGGGTGCCGCTGGTGACGGTGCCAATGGATTTTCCGTTTTGCACAATCGGATAGTCGTGGCGGGCTATGTTGCGCCCCTCCAGCTGTAGTCCGACCAGTCGCCGGGGGACTCCTTCTGTTTTTTGTTTGGCAAGGATGTCGCGCCCCATAAATTTTGGCACTTTGTCTAGGTGAACCAACCAGCCTAGCCCCCCCTCTAAGGGCGTGGTGTCATCGCTGATGTCTTGGCCATAGAGGGCCATGGCGGCTTCAAGCCTGAGGGTGTCCCTGGCGCCCAGGCCACAGGCTTGAGCACCATGGTCTTGGAGGGCTTCCCAAATATCGGCAGCGGCGGTGGCCTCCACCATGACTTCAAACCCATCTTCGCCGGTGTAGCCGGTGCGGGCCAGGAACGCCCTATGGTTGAGGACCTGACCATAGGCGTGGTGATAGCGAGAAATGGTAGTGAGGTCGATGTCTGTAATCGACTGTAGGGTTTCGACCGCTTTGGGTCCCTGAATGGCGACTAATGCTTGGGTTTGGGAGTGATCCTGCAGGTCAACGTCGGAGAGATGCTCAAGCAGCCAAGATTTGTCTTTTTCTGTGGTGGCTGCGTTGACGATCAGGGTAACCTGCTGACCCTGGTCGTACACGATCAAATCGTCAATAATACCGCCCTGGGGGTTGAGTAAAACGGTGTATTGAGCCTTGCCGGGAGCAAGACGTCCTAGATCGGTCGGGACTAGTGGCTGTAGCGATCGCAACACCGCTTCCCCGGTGAGGACAAATTTTCCCATGTGTGAGATATCGAACATGCCCACCGCTGTTCGCACGGCTGCGTGCTCCTGTTTAATACCGCTAAACTGCACAGGCATTTCCCAACCCGAAAATGCGGTCATACGAGCATTGGCTTGAACACACAAATCGTAAAGCGGAGTACGTAACAGGTTCATGGTAGACGGACGGACAGTATAGATAATCCTACTCTTTCCCGTTGGGAATCGACGATGGTCACTATCTATTGAGACCGATTGACGGGTTCGCCACGGTTTAATTTAGGGCTTGTGAATCGTATTTTTTTATTGAAGTGGTTTAGCTGAGAGCTATTGACCCCAAGTTAGGGTGAATACTGGGACCTCTTAGGGTCAGGAACAGCCAATGTCATCTACCTATTCTTCTTCTTGGTTTGCTCACCAGCGTCGAGCCTTGGGCAATCGCGGTAAACAGGGTCTATCGACGAGCTTGCAGCCGTCCCATCGCTTTGTCCTTTTTGGGACAGACTTTAGCGGTGGTCGCATGGTGGTCGATTTACTGCGTCGGGTGGCCGATGCCCGCTATGGTTGTTTGCCACCAACCTGGGCGGTAGAACCGCTGCTGGAGCGACGTCTTTTTTTCCCGCTGCGACATATTCAACGCCATCGTCTGGCTTGTTCTGACTACCTGTTTGGGTTCAAGCTATCGGCGAGCGATCTGATGGCAACCCACTGTATGAGCGAACCGGATCGGTTTGTAACGCTACTCTACGAGCGTGGATACAAGATCATTCATTTGCAGCGGTGCGATCTGATGCGCCATGGGATCGCAATTCTTAAAGCTCGGCAGC
The DNA here is from genome assembly GCA_038748225.1 of Cyanobacteria bacterium P01_H01_bin.26. Taxonomy (GTDB): domain Bacteria; phylum Cyanobacteriota; class Cyanobacteriia; order Phormidesmidales; family Phormidesmidaceae; genus Leptothoe. The sequence goes on from JBCDJC010000024.1 coordinate 28,711, forward strand.
CCAAACGTCGCCGGATTGATCCCCAGACCCTGATTACCGTTCTTAAACAGCTTGATGAGCAGCGCATTACTGAGGCCGCCATTGTTTCCCAGGTGCCCCATCTGACCATTACCTATGAGAGTGAGCTGGTTGACCCCAATGTCCATGACAGCACGGCCCAACGCCTGTGTCGTTTTTTGGGGCTACAGCCGCGACAATCGGTCCAACCCCCGATCAAATTGGTCCACCAAAAAATCACCGATCTCATAGCCAACTACGACGAAGTCCAGGCTACCCTAGAGCGTTCAGACTATGCCTATGTCTTGACGGAAGCCTCGGCCAAGCTGGTGCGATAAAAATTCGGGCGATTATTCCGCCTTTGCCGCCTCTGACAATGCCGCCGCCGCATTCCGTCGCCACATAGCCGGTTTAATCCGCCTCAGGGCCGATGCCGGAAACCGCCGCTCCCAGTCCTCTTCGCTTAAATTGGCCAGCTCCTCTAAGGGGGGGGCCACATTGTCTGGGTAGGGTTCAAACTCAATCACGTCAGTCGGTTGGGCAAAGCGCTGGTTCCAGGGACAGACATCCTGACAAATGTCACAGCCCGCGACCCAGTTATCCAAGCGACCGGCGATCTGGGAGGGTAGCTGCTGCTCGCGATTTTCAATGGTGTGATAGGCAATGCAGCGGCTGGCATCCACCACTCCAGGAGCCCGAATCGCCGCTGTTGGGCAGGCGTCTAAACAGCGGGTGCAGGTGCCGCAGTGGTCAGTGTGTGGGCGGGAGGGCGGCAGCTCTATATTGGTCAAGATCTCGCCTAAAAACACCCAGGATCCATAGTCACGGGTAATGACATTGCCGTTTTTTGCCACCCAGCCCAGCCCGGCCTGCTGCGCCCAAAACTTATCCTGCACGGGACCTGTGTCGGCGTAGTAGCGCGCTGTGATCGTATCCCCTTGGGTCTGTAGCCACAGCGACAGCCGTTTTAGTTTTTTGTGCATCACCCGATGGTAGTCGCGGCCCCAGCCATAGCGGGCAATCTTGCCATAGTTGCCTGTCTGGGGTCGTTGGTGGGGGGTGTAATAGTTCAGCGCAACGCAAATAATCGAGCGCACCTGCGGTAGCACCTGGCGAATATCCTGGCGTTTAGGGTTGGCCATCCAGGCCATATCCGCCTGGTATCCCTGGCCCAGCCACTGTTGCAACCGGGTTTGCATGGTCTGCTCCTGGGCCGTGGGTTCAGGGGGCACAGCAACAATGCCAATGCGATGAAAACCCACCTGATGGGCCTGTTGCCTTAACTCAGAGAGGAGGGAATGGGGGCTGGGCTGGGGGGCGGAATCTGACACTGCATAACGACCCTTACCTGACGACTAAACCCATGCCGTTCTTCATGGTTAACAATGGCACGGATGTCTGGAGTGTAGTCCGCTGGCAAAACAATTTCAAATCCCAATTGGCGATAAAAGGGAATGGTCCAGGGTACATGGCGAAATGTGGTTAGGGTCACTGTTTTTAGACGCTGATGGCAGGCGGCTTCGATCACTTGATTGACCAAGGCTGAACCAATCCCCTGGCGGCCATAGTCAGGGAGCACATCAAGCTCTACCACGAAAAAACCGTGGTTCAAGCGGTCCACCACGATAAAACCAACCGGTGCGTTGCGGGCCGGGGGGAGTGTTTTTTGTGCCATGGCCACCCATAGATGGTTCTGCTGTAATGCCCGGTGCAAAAAACCTAAAGAGACAATATTTTTGAGCTGGTCGGATATCAGCCCCAGCTGTGGCAAATAGGGTACATACCGCTGGGCAGCCGCTCTCTCAATGGCAGGCAGATGGGTAATATCCGAGCGGTGGGCGGGCCGGATTGTCCATGGGCTAGCTGAAAAATCCCTGGATTGCTCGGTCGCCACCGTCCTATCGATCGGCCCAGAGCGTCTTGAGCCATGCGAGCCACTGCTCGATGATTGAATCTGCCCTAACTGGCTCGGTCGCCACCGCCTCAGTCAACCAGGTTATCGGTTTTGGCAAAGCTTCGGCCACAGGGGTTTCAGCCGGGTTTGTTAGCTCCGGCGCAATCGGGAAAACCGGCAAGGGCGGAGCAGATTTGTCGCTGTATCCATGGGCTGCCCTGGCGGACGGTTCACCTGCCGCCAGAGCCATTGCCCCAGGTAGAGCCAGTCCTAGACCGATCACACCAATCAATATGGACTTAAGCCACCACGCCATGATTCCCCCCTATGTCTGTCAGCAATTCTCAAGCGCTGCCGTTTGTTTGCTGTCTCGGCCCATGGACAACATCTTGGCAAAAAAGCCAGCTAATCCCCAAGAAAGAGAAATTAAGACAGATGTTCCCAGACTCTAACAAATGGCATTGGCAAATGACATTCCAACGTCATTGGGCCGATGGGATTTCTCTTTTTATTAACAACAATACGTCACACTTTAATGTGGAATTTGGTAACTAAAGATACTCTTTAAATCGTAGCAAGCTTTAATACTGAAGTTATATAGGTTTCTAGGGTTCCGGTTGAGTACTTGGTGTTTAGGTGCTGGATGTCTGGACCGAGAGAAACCGCCAGTTTTCTGGTACACGGCGGGATAAAAGCCCGGGAGAAGTCATTTAGCAGGTGCTGTCTGCTAGGAGTTCTCTCGGGCTTTTGGTATTGAGCAGACCTACTGTTCTTTTAGCGTTGCCCATAGCAGTGACATCATGAGTGATACACCTACCTTTCGTAACCCAGCTGACTCAGAGGCAAATCGTGCCCTAGAGCGTGAGGCACAGCTGCCCCTTACGGGCTGGCAGCAGGAGGTTTCCCAAGGGTTAGAGTACGGGTTAGAAGCCGCAGCTAGTATTCGCGATCGCACCATACCTACCTTTTCCAGGGGCGAGCTGCCCCACTACGCGGGCATCAATACCTTTCTCAAAGCCCCCTACATCGAGGACGTGCGCAAAGTCGGCGAATACGATGTTGCCATTGTCGGTGTTCCCCACGACTCTGGCACCACCTATCGCCCCGGTACCCGCTTTGGTCCCCAGGGCATCCGTCGGATCTCGGCCCTTTACACCCCCTACAACTTTGAAATGGGGATCGACCTGCGAGAGCAGATTACCCTTTGTGATGTGGGCGATATATTTACCATTCCAGCCAACAACGAAAAATCCTTTGATCAAATCTCCAAAGGTGTTGCCCATGTGTTCAGCTCCGGTGCGTTTCCGATTATCCTCGGCGGGGATCACTCCATCGGATTTCCCACCGTACGCGGCGTCTGCCGCCACCTAGGAGATAAAAAAATTGGCATCATCCACTTTGACCGCCATGTGGATACCCAGGAAACTGACCTAGATGAGCGCATGCACACCTGCCCCTGGTTCCATGCCACCAACATGAAAAATGCCCCTGCCAAAAACTTGGTACAGCTGGGTATTGGCGGCTGGCAGGTGCCGCGTCAGGGGGTAAAGGTCTGTCGCGAGCGGGCCACCAACATTCTCACGGTGACCGATATTACCGAAATGGGTCTGGATGCTGCCGCCGATTTTGCCCTGGAGCGGGCCCTTGATGGCACCGACTGTGTGTATATCAGCTTTGATATTGACTGTATTGATGCCGGTTTTGTCCCCGGCACCGGTTGGCCTGAGCCCGGCGGTCTTCTGCCTCGAGAAGCGCTCTATCTGTTGGGTAAAATTATTCGCAGTGCTCCAGTATGCGGTTTAGAGGTGGTAGAGGTCTCTCCCCCCTACGACGTTAGCGACATGACCTCCCTCATGGCCACCCGCGTCATTTGCGACGCCATGGCCCACCTGGTCCAGTCGGGCCAGCTGCCGCGAAACACCCCTGACTATATCCATGCCGACGCCAACATGGATGTGGGCAGCGGTTGGCAATAGATTATCTCCCTTATGTACAGACGTTCCACAGAACGTCTCTTCTCCTAATGCCCATTACCCATGGCCTCGCCTATGCACGAAACCGATATGACCAAAGCCCTCATCGACACGATCCGAGACTGGTGGACCTCCCAGCCAGAAAAGCCCACCATCGAAAAAGTGCATCTTGTCGTTGGGACATTTACCTGTGTCGAACCCGCTAGCCTGCAGTTTGCCTTTGATGTACAAACCCAGGGCACATTTCTCGATGGGGCCCAGCTGGTGATCCAAGATATTCCCCTGGTGGCCCACTGTCACACCTGTCAAACCGATTATCTGCCTGAGGTGGGTCGTCAGTACTCCTGCCCAACCTGCAATAGCCCCATGGAGGATATTCGCTCCGGTCGAGAGTTAAAAATTGACCGTTTAGAATGTGCCGCTGTCTGATGCGACCCAGTTTTCAAAACGAGCTCTGCCCGCTGTCCCTTTCTTGTGAACCATGCCATGCATCAAACCTTTGACGCCGCCTTAGAAATGAATTTGCTCCATGCCAATCAGCAGGGGGCTGACCACAACCGTGCCCATTTTGACGAATGGGGGATTACCTGTTTGAACCTGATGAGTAGCCCCGGTGCAGGTAAAACACAGCTGTTAGAGCGCACCCTCAGGGGGCTGGGGGATCTCAAAGTTGCCATCATCGAAGGGGACATGACTACTGAATTAGATGCCGACCGGCTGCGGCAGTACGGTGTTCCTGTGATCGCTATTAATACGGGGCGTTCCTGCCACCTCGACTCAAAAATGGTGGCTGGCGGGATCCACCAGCTACAGCAGGCCCACAGTCCGACGGAGCTGGATCTAGTGGTGGTGGAAAATGTGGGCAACCTGGTCTGCCCCGCTGAATTTGAAGTGGGAGAACATGTCAAAGTTGCCCTTCTTAGCGTTACCGAGGGAGAAGATAAGCCCCTAAAGTATCCGGTCATGTTTCGCGAGGCGGACTGTTTGCTGATTACCAAAACAGACCTCGCTCCCTATTTGGATATTGACTTAGGTCAAATTGAAGCTAATGTACGACAGATCAATCCCTCCGTCGCCATATTTCAAGTGTCGGCTAAAACTGGGGATGGCCTAGATGCCTGGTTTGGCTGGCTGCGTCAGGTGGTCGCTGATCGAGTCAGCCGGTCTATGGCCCACAGTGTGACGCCTTAGCGCGCAGTATAAACCACGACAACAGCTGCCAACAGATTCGATTATCAACGAGTTCTAAGCAAACAAGGATCCACAATGCGACGACAGCGATTTTTATCTCTTTGCCTGGCCTTTGCCTTTAGTATGGTGGTGGCCGTGGGCTGTGGGGGCAATCCTCCAGAAAGCAGCACTGAATCCACCGAAGCGCCAGCAGCCACTGCCGATACGGCCCCCCTAGTGATTGGCTACAGCAACTGGCCCGGCTGGTGGCCCTGGGCAATTGCCGAAGAGGAAGGACTATTTGCCGCCAACGGTGCCAATGTTGAGCTGAAATGGTTTGATGGCTATCTGCCTTCTATGGAAGCCCTGGCAGCCGGTCAGCTTGATGGCAATTGTCAAACCCTCAATGACACCATTTCCTTTGCAGCCGATGCGGTCAATGGCGAAGTGGCTGTCCTGGTCAACGACAATTCTGCTGGTAACGACAAAATTATTGTTACAGAAGATATTAATTCGGTTCAAGACCTCAAGGGTAAAAAAGTTGCAATTGAGGAAGGGGTGGTAGATGACTTTTTGCTTACCCTGGCGTTGGAAGCCGAGGGCATGAAGCGGGAAGATGTGGAAATCCTTCCCCTAGAAACGGGGGCGGCGGCGGCGGCCTTTGCCGCTGGTCAAGCCGATGCGGTGGGTGCTTTCCCCCCCTTCTGGCTAACGGCTTTAGAACGTGAGGGCAGCAAGGAGCTGATCACCTCAGCTGATTTTCCTGGAGCAATTCCTGATTTGCTTGTGGTCACTCAAAAGGTGATTGACGAGCAGCCGGACCAGGTACAGGCTTTGGTCAATACCTGGTTTGCAATTTTGGCCTTTATGGAAGAAAACCCTGA
>JBCDJC010000025.1:0-34436 GCA_038748225.1 Cyanobacteria bacterium P01_H01_bin.26
AATACCGATAATGATGATAACTACTAGCAGCTCGATCAGGGTAAAGCCTTCGTCAGCTTTTTTCTTACCAGCCAAATGCTGTAGCAGTTTTGCACGTAGAGTTGTCTTCATTATGAAAGGTGTCTCCTTGAGGTTTGGGATGTAGCTCTTAGCTTTAAAGCTACCCATGGGAATCAGATCTCTTATCACTCAGGTTGAAAACCTGAAAAGCCTTGGAGTAACTTGGCTTTCGCTACCTTTCTAAGCTACCCGCGTATTTAGATAGACCTATCAGCCAAAGTACAGAACTCATATAAATAGACATAGGGTCGTCTACGTATTATTACTGAATTCCATAATGAATGAATGTCTAATTTGGTGAGCTCGCTAAAACCGCTCTATGGTGTCAAACTGCATCGACTGAGCATTTGCCGCTTCGCCGCAGGTTTTTGGGGTAGGAAATAGCTTGGTGGGGTTGGCAAGCCCCTGGGTGTTAATTGCTTGTCGCACCCACTGCATCGTTTCTAGGTCAGCGTCGGTAAACATTTGGGGCATATAGCAGCGTTTGTCAGCACCGATGCCGTGCTCACCGGAGATGCTACCACCAGCTTCAACGCAGAGTTTAAGGATATCGCCACCGAGGGCTTCGACGGTTTCAAGCTGGCCGGGAATGGCATTGTTGTACAAAATTAGCGGGTGCAGATTGCCATCGCCAGCGTGAAAGACGTTGGCCACGCGGTAGTTGTACTTTTGGCTCAAGGCTTCAATCTCGCTCAGCACGTAGGGTAGCTGGGCCCTTGGAATGACACCGTCCTGTACATAGTAGTCGGGGCTGAGTTTGCCCATGGCGGCAAAGGCGGCCTTGCGGCCTTTCCATAGCCGCAGGCGTTTTTCGGGGGTGGTGGCAATGGTGACCTGGCGCGCCCCGTTTTGCTGCATGATGTCCCTGACTGTCTGGGCGCTGGCCTCGACATCGGCAGGAGAGCCATCCACTTCAACCAGGAGGATGGCGGTGGCATCACGCGGATAGCAGTCTAGGGCAACCACCGATTCAACGGCGTTGATGCTAAAGTTGTCCATCATTTCCATCCCGGCTGGAATAATGCCAGCACTGATGATGTCGGAAACGCTTTTTCCGGCGGCTTCGACAGTATTAAAGTCGGCTAGCAGCGTTTGGGCGCTTTCGGGTGATTTGAGGATGCGCAGGGTGATTTCAGTGGCGATCCCAAGGGTCCCCTCAGAACCGACAAAAACGCCGGTGAGGTCATAGCCTGGCGGTTCTGGCATGTTGCCGACATCGACAATATCGCCGTTGGGCAGTACCAACTTTAGACCGAGCACATGGTTGGTGGTGACGCCGTACTTGAGGCAGTGGACACCGCCGGAATTTTCGGCAATGTTGCCGCCGATGGAACATACGGACTGGCTGGATGGATCGGGGGCGTAGTAAAACCCAGCACCGCTGACGGCCTGGGTTACCCAATTGTTGATCACACCGGGTTGGACGACTATGCGCTGGTTATCGTAGTCGATGTCTAAAATTTTCTGCATGCGCGCCGTGACGATCAGCACGCTGTCTTCGATGGGCAAGGCTCCGCCGGAAAGACCGGTACCGGCACCGCGGGTTACAAAGGGGATGCGGTTGCGATCGCAAATCCTGACCGCCGCTGCTACTTCCGCCGTTGTTCTTGGCAGCACGACGACGGCAGGCCGCTGGCGATAGCTGGTCAGACCGTCACACTCATAGACTAGGAGTTCCTCTTTACGGCGCACCACCTGGTTATCACCCAGCGCCTCCACAAAAGCTTGAACAATGGGCTGCCAGTCCCTTTGAGCAGCTGATGTTGTTTCATTTAGCGCCATACTAGAGCCCATCTACAGTCTGCCTACCCAGAGGATCTACGATCTATATCCATGATCCTAACCTAGCTGGGTAGCTAAGGAATGAGAATTCAACTAGGCTCTATTTTTTGGCATACAGGCGTTCCCTCCATGGCAATCCCTGCGAAGTCCTTACCCCAGCGTACGGACGTTCCATGGACCGTCTCCGCTCCCTATCCCTAAACTAATTTTTCTCCATGGAGCATCTTATTGGCGGCATCCAGCAATGCTTCTTCTAAATAGGGTTTGGTAAAGTAGCCGCTGGCCCCAAGATCAACCGCCATCTGCCGATGACGGTCCGCGCCGCGAGACGTCAGCATGGCAATCGGGATCTGCTGTAATCCCTCATCCTTTTGCAGGCGCGACAGCAGCTCAAGCCCATCCATGCGAGGCATTTCAATGTCACAAAAGACTAGATCACAGGGTAGGCCAGAACGTAGCTTCTCCCAAGCTTCTTGACCATCGCGGGCCTGCTCCACTCGGTAGCCTACCTTATTAAAGCTCATGGACAACAGCTCACGAACCGTGATCGAATCATCCACAATCAGTACCGTAGGTTCAGATTTCACTTGAGCTGTCTCCTCCGGCGGAGCTTCTTCCATTTGAGCCCACACCGCAGCGGAGAGGTCACGACGGACGCGGCCCATAGCCAGATCAATCAGTTCGAGCACATCGGCGATGGGCATCACCCGGCCATCGCCCAGGACCGTCGCACCGGCGATACCCGTCGGCTTTGGAACCGGACCTTCTAGCTGTTTGATCACAATTTCTTGCTCACCCATCACCTGATCGACTTCTAGGGCAATAAAGCTATTGGCACTGCGGAGTACCACAATGGAAATCATATTCTCATCTTGGTTGCCGCCGTATACTCGCCCCCTGCCCAGGGTCCGATTAAAAGATAAGAGATCCGATAGGTTTTGAAACGGCAGTAGGGTATCGCGCCAGAGGATACAGTCTTGCCCCTGATTATTTTCTTGAATACGCTCGCGAGATACATCAAACATGTCTTCCACACCGTCCATGGGGAAGGCAATGCGAGCCTGGTTGCTAATACAGCTTAGGGCCTTTGAAATACTTAGGGTAAGGGGCAGGCGAATCGTAAAGTTTGTCCCGCGCCCCAGCTCAGAATCAATGGTGATATTACCGCGAATATCGGCGAGGGATGTGCGTACTACGTCCATGCCAAACCCCCGTCCTGCAAAGTCATCCGCCTGATCTCGGGTACTAAATCCGGGATGAAACAACAGGTCGTACACATCTAGGACTGTCATGGTTTGGACGTCAGCCTGGGAAATCAGCCCTTTCTGCAGCGCTTTTTGCTTAACCATATCGGCATCAATGCCAGCACCATCATCTCCAACTGAGATGACCGTTTGATTGCCTTGGTAAAATGCCCGCACCGTAATGACCCCTTCAGGCATTTTGCCCGCCGCTTGGCGCTCTTCCGGGGTTTCTACACCATGGGTAATGGCATTATTTACCAGGTGAGTCATGGGATCATAGAGCTGCTCTAGGATCATTTTGTCGATCAAGATATCGCGACCCTCCACCACCAGTCGGGCTTCCTTGCCACATTTGAAAGAGATATCCCGTACGGCTCGGGGTAAACGGCTAGCTGCTTGGGCAAACGGTACCATGCGGGCCTTATTCAGCCCTTCTTGCAGCTGATTCGTCACCTGTCTAAACTGCCGAGTGACCTGGTCTGATGATTCGACGGTGTAGGCAATATCAGATGCTGACTCACGCACCCGTACAATCAGCTCGATCATCTCCTGGGATAGCGTATGGAAACCCGTAAATCGGTCCATTTCCAATGCATCAAAGAATTCGCCTGTGGCGTGATCCCCTGACTTAGTTGTTTCAGCGGTACTGGCAGAGGCCATTTGGTAGGATTGGCGGCTGGAAATCAAGGAACTTTCTAGCAGTGAGCGCTCGTAGAGATCGCGCATGCGCTGACCCACATCGTTAAGCTGCTGAACTTGAAATAATAAGTTGTCTAAAAACTGACGCAGACGTTCTTGGTCCTGCTCTAGGGTATTGCGATTGACAACCAGCTCTCCCACCAGATTACTCAGATTGTCTAGGTGGCCAACCGATACCCGCATGGTTTGGTCGGTCACCATGCGCCTTCCCGATAGCCGACTGGCTTTGTTCTTAGGGCGGTAGGTGGCAGGATTGCTTGAGGTGGCAGCCAAGGTTTGGTCGGCGTCCTGAAGTAGGGCTTCAAGATCGCCAAACTCATCGTCCATATCCAGCCCTGACGCAGTCTCCTGTTCCGGTGTAGTGGCTTCGTCTGTGTCCTGAAGCAGGGCTTCGAGATCGCCAAACTCGTCATTACTGCCGTCAGGCGCTGTCGCCTGATTGCCTTCTAGCGGCTCTGACAGTAGGTCATCCAGCTCAGCCAGGTCATCTAGCGCCGTCTCAGAGAATACTTCTGGGGAATCAGCGGTTTCAGCAGTCTCCAACAGGCCATTACTAGAATCATCACTGGGGATGAACTCTGCTCCAACAAACGGTTCCCCCAGGCTCAAGTCGCTATCTTCTAAGGCGGTATCTATGATATCGACGTCAGTAGGATCGGGGGACGAGGGGGACTGGGGCAAGTCGTTTGCTCCAGCATCCAAAAAGTCTATGTCTGTATTATCAAAATCTAAATTTTCAATGCTCAAATCGTTATGGGGAGCGCCAGCGGTATCTGATGAGGCCTGACCTAATAGCTCGTCCAGTGTGGTCTCAGGATCCATAGTAGGATCGCTTTGGAGGGCTTGGTCCTCAGTGACAAAGCCCGTAACAATCCCTCCGTCTTCTAGATCCAATAAGTCGAATTCAATGTCGTCAGATGGTGGTTCATTGAGAAACTCTAGACCTTCCCTGCTACTGTCCGACTCATTTAATTTATCTCCGCTGCTATTGTCGACATCTGCGCCGATAGCATCGAGAGAACTAAAGTCTGTCTCCTCTAGCTCTAGGTTTTCTAATCCTTCTAGACCTGTGACTTCGGAGGCTGTGGCGGTCTCCTCTAAACTATCAGAGCTGCCAAATAAATTCCCTAGCTCACTATCTGGTGCCGTATTTTCACCAAACAAATCCTCCAACCCGTTATCTAGGGAAAGAGAGGCGTCATTGTTGGACAGCTCCAGCTCAGACGCGATTTCAATGTCCTCGGTTTCTCTAGAATTGCCAAACAGATCGTCCACTTCTTGAGCGGAAGAGAACTGGGAAGGCTCAGATTGCTCATCTATTCCAGGAGAATCCACCGAGGTCACATCCTCCGTAGATGCCCACATATCATCAAGTTCTAAATCGCTTAATTCTTCAGCTACAGCCTGGTTGGATGCAGTCTCAGCCTCGCCTAGGTTAGATTCGCCCAGGGTGGCCTCTTCTAGTTCTAGATTAGATTCCCCTAGGTCAGCAATGTCTAGGGAGAGATCCGACTCTGGTCGGATAGTCTCAGGGCCGTTGTCTAAACTGGAATCAGCCCAAATATCTGATGATAAATCGTCCGACGCTTCTGGTTCCAAGGTCGGTGCCGTAAGGTTAGCCGGGCTGGTATCTGTTTCCCAAAGATCGTCAATACTCGGTTCTAATGCTTCAGATCCAGCGGATGTAGTGTCATCTAGGGTAAAGAAACTATCAATTTCAGATACCTCGGCCAGCTTGGGTTCTGTGTCAATGCTCTCTTCATCAGTAACAGAGGCTTCTACAGCTTCAAAGAAGCTGTCTGTAGGCAAGTCAGCGCTGTTACTTTCTGGAGTGCCATCGCTGTTGTCCTGTGGCAAAGCAATGTCATCTTGCTCGCCAACGGCGGTCTCAATGTCTAGGTCAATCTCTTCAGGTCCATCAACATTGGGATCGGTAAGGGCAAAATCATCTAGCTCATCCAGGCCAGATAGCTCGGGACTTTCTAAAGTACTGTTGCTGGTATCGGCTGCCTCTGGCTCTATACTTAGGGCGCTAAACAGGTCACTGGCATCTGTTGACGGGGCAGATGCATCCAGGTCAGATAGCTCGGAACCTTCTAAAGTGCCGTTGCTGGTATCGGCTGCCTCTGATTCCATATTTAGATCGCTAAACAGGTCATCGGCATCTGTGGATAGATCAGATGTGGCTACATCGTCAAATAGACCATCAATGGAGTCGAGATTCTCAGACAGCAGGGCGTCTGTATCATCTGCTGATAGACCGATCTGACTAAGTTCTTCTAAACCGCTGTCGAGCTCATCCGGACTATCCGGTGTGGCATCGCTGCCAGCATCATCAAATAAATCTGCTAACTCGCTACCTGACTCAAAATCGTTAGGGCTATCGTCTAGCTCTAACGAACTATCGCCAAGCAGGTCTTCGAAGTCAGAGGCGATATCGATGTCTAAGGATTCAGCGGGCGGTGTTACATCGCTAATGGGAATGTCTTCTTCTTGCCAATCGCTGTTAAGGGCATCCCCTCCTACCTCAAACAGATCGGCGAGGCTGGTTAACTCGGCGGCTCCAACTTCTGGTCCAGACGGTGATGCAGCGGCATCGGCTAAAAGATTATCTAGGGAGAGACCGTCGTCAGCGAGGGGCGACGATAGCATATCGCTATCGCTGAGCGGGGAATCCGGTTCTAGCTCCGATAGCTCATCGCCAGCTAGAGCATGCTCATCTGGCTCACTGTCTGTGAACAGGGCGTCAAAATCGCTGGTTGTGTCTAGAACATCTGTCTGTGATTCCGCGGGTACCAGTGCCTGCAGCGTGTCGGCAACAACTATGGCGGATTGACGACCGCTTAAAACTAAATCCTGTGCCTTTTTGATTTCTTTGATCAATACTGGGGCCAGGGTACGGTAATCGTTGTTGCGATCGCACACTGCCCAGCGCGCCTGGGTTACCAGATTGACCCAAGCCGGCAAACTAAACTGTTCCCCAAACTGCTCCAGCAGCTGACAGTATCCCTCCAATGCGGAGCGGCTCTCTCCCGTATCAGCCTGCTTAAAGCGAGTCAGCATGTTGCGTAATGTAGCTGACACATCGCTGCTAAATACAAGCTTCAGGGCGCTTTCTTCCACCGGCTGAAGCGACGGAGGTGTGTAGGGAGCAGGAGCAGTGGTCTGATCGAGCACCTCGCTGGTACCGGTTGTGCTCACCAGCTGGTCTAAATGCTGCTGGAGCTCCTGAAATACTGGTTCTACACCAGCCATAACGCTCTGCTCTTTATCCTCCGTCAGGCCAAAGGGTCCCTGTAGCTGCTCAAGGAGTTCTTGCAAGGCATCAAACACCCGCAAAAACATAGACTCTAAGGGCCGATCCACCTGAATAGGTGACTCTTTAAGTACCTTGAAGTAATCTTCCATCCGGTGGGCTGTGCGTTGCATACTCTCAATGCCCAGCATTGCTGCTCCGCCTTTGACAGAGTGGGCAGCCCGAAACATCTCATTGGCCATTTCTGGATTACCAATGGTTGCCTGAAGATTTAGTAGACCTTGCTCAATCGTATTGAGATGATCCTTAGCTTCTTCAATAAAGTAGCCCAATATACGCTGTTGTTGCTCAGGCAGCATCACCCTTGTCTCCCTAGATAAAATTATGCTTTATTTATCCCCACAGACACTCAGGATGTGGGCAGACTACTTCTTTTCACCCTCTACCTTAAACCGCTCTACCGATGTCAGCAGATCGCGCGCCACACCCACCAGATTTTGTAAAGAGCCCGACACCCGCTGAGACTCCTGAGAGGTTTCTTGGGCTGTAAGCTCAACCGATTGCATGACCTGGGCCACAGCCCGTGAGGTTTCAGTTTGTTCAACCGTATCAGCGGTGATAGAACGCACCAGCACATCAATCCGATTGGACACCTGAATAATATCCTCCAGGGAGCGTTTTGCCTGTTCCGCCAAACGTGTGCCTTCAATCACCTGCTGGGTTCCCTCTTCCATCGCAGTCATTACACCACTGGTCTCACCCTGAATCTGTAAAACGATTTGCTCAATTTCCTTGGAGGCTTTGGCCGCTCGGTCGGCCAGCTGACGCACCTCATCTGCCACAATTGCAAACCCTCGCCCGGCTTCTCCAGCTCGGGCGGCTTCAATACTGGCATTGAGCGCCAACAGGTTAGTTCGAGAAGCAATCTGTGAAATCAGGGCTACGATCTTAGAAATTTCTTGAGATGATTCTGCCAACCGCTTTACCTTGCGCGTCGTTTCAGCAACGGTCTCTCTAATTTCTAAGATACCGGCCACCGTTCGTTCCACCGCCTCACCCCCCTTGAGGGCCGTGGCTGACGCTGAACGAGCCACATCTTCGGCTTCCCTGGCGCTATCTGCTACCCGTTGAATTGACTCGGTCATGACCTGTACAGAATTTAGGGTGACGGCCAGTTCCTCCGCCTGACGCAGCGCATCCGCCGATAGGCTACGGGCAAACATCTCATTATCCGATGAACCCTTTGTAACCTGTAGAGCCGCAGCGCTCACCTGCTGTACAATTTCCCGTAGATTCTGAATAGTTAGATTAAACGAGTCGGCGACTGCGCCTAAAACATCAGCCGTCACCTCTGCTTGAACTGTCAAATCACCGCGGGCTGCTCCTTCTACATCATCTAGCAGGCGGATTACCTGACGCTGCAGATCTTCCTTGGCCTGTTCCTGTTCTTGGGCCTTACGCTGGGCCTCGCTGGTCGTTGTCAAAATCACCCGCGCCATCTGGTTAAATCCGGTGGCTAGCTGTCCTAAATCATCACTTGAGTAGGCCGTGGCTCGAGCGTTTAAATCCCCCTGGGAAACCAGGTCAAACTGCTGGTGTAAGTTATCAATTGAGCGCTTAGACTGGCGATCAATCAAAAAGCCTAATCCCAATACCGTCAAGAAGGTGGCTACGCCAGCTGTGCCCCCCATCGCCGCCGGATAGACCCGAGCAATGAGATTGCGACTATCCTGGGAGGCATCCTCTGGCAAACGCCCCAGGGTAGCCAGATTGACCCCCGCAACGGCTATCACCGATACGAGACCAGCTGCCCCCGCCATAATCAAGCGCTTGGTGCCAAGGGACGCATTATTTAATACGCTAAATACACCCTCATCCTCTACATCGGCAACAACCGCCGATGACTCCTCTCCCTGGGTGAAGGACGGTAACTGATCGGCGGTTTCAATGCTGAAGATGTCATCATCTCCAATAATTGACTGATCCTCCTCCTCTACCAAGCTAAACCCGGACCCACCTCTTGTTGATGGTTCTCCAGAAAAAGGAACCTCTGAACCTACTGAGGGCTCTGTAAATTCAGTGGAGCCTTCAGAAAGATCAAATTCTGGCAGACTGCCGAGATCATCAAACTCATCAAACTCGTCGAGGAAATCAATATCTTCCTGCTGGCTTTCCAAACCTTCCATGGTGTCAACGCCTGGAAAAGTCTGTTCGCCAATTTCCTCATCAACTAGTTCGTCAGTGGCGGCCTCTACCCCAGAAAGTGTGGAGGCTTCTCCAAATTCCTGAAAATCATCACCGATAGGCATGCTGTCACTTTGCACATCGGCCTCAGGCTCCATCATGAAGAGGGTTTTATCGTCGAGATCCTCCTCTAACAGAGCAGTCTCCTCCCCTGGGCTTCCTGCGGAGCTACCCGTTTCGAGCAGGTTTTCGACCTCTGAAAAACCGGGAAATTCATCGTCATTATCGGCTTCTGAGGCAAACGCTTCGTCAAAGTCATCTTGATCAAACTGCGATAGCTCTTGAGCCGAGGTAGGGGATGCACCCTGGGCAGTATTATCGAGGGTGATATCCTCCTCCGAGGATGCGATCAGACCCTCTAAACTACTATCTGCAAATGGATCTAGAAGTTCAATATTGCCTAGATCTCCACCTACAGAAAGCTCACCCACCGAAAATGGGTCATCACTGGCTACCGGAGCCCCTCCTTGCTCATCGGCGGTACTCTGGTAGTCAACAGGGGCGTTAAAGGGATCCGCCATTGCTTCGGTGGCCAGATCGTAGCTGTCCTCACTAGCCAAAACGCTCGGCTCTACAGCGTCAGAAGTGGTCGATGGTCCCGCTTGAGCAGCATTAGAGCCATCCGCCTCTTCAAAAGATAGGTCCAACCCGGCACTGAGTTCATCAGCTTCGTCTCCCATATCACCGTAGAGCTCAATGGAGTCAAACAACCCATCAGCGGTAATCTCCTCCATGCCGTTGCCGTCGGCCTGCATCTGGCCAATGTCCATCTGTTCGGCATAGGTGAGGCCGTTATTGGCATAGTTTACGAACTCAGGATCGGACGTCAGGTCCAAGACAGACTTGTATTGAGTCCGAGCCACATCGTATGAGCTGAGCCCGTAACAATAGATATGACCCTTGAGCAGGAGCACATTTGGATCGCTCGGATAGTTTTCCGCCAGCTGTTCAATAATCTCAGCAGCCTGCTCGTAACTGCCCTGCATGTATGCCCGTTCTGCTGCTTGATAAGTCTGAGCGTAGTCTATACCCGATACCATCTGTTTACTCCTGCCGGTCTAAACATCTCCATCTTGTCGGACCCACCAAAAAATTAGGCTGCCCAGCGCGCCGAGCGCAATATAGCAACGTGGTCTAGCAACCGTAATGAGCGATTCGCACTGGCGTCTAGTACCCATTCGCCCCTTAGGAACGGTGCCATTGTGTCGGAATAGTCACGGGACATTTTCATCCGTTCCGCATCTAGCCAATCTGTACCAACTATCTGATTAACGGCTAAGCCTAACATAGTCCCCTGATGTTCAATAGCAATTACTGGAATTTCTGCTCTATCGGTGTTCATTGGTTGGGAGTAACCCAGGAACTGACCGAGGTCGGCAACCCAGATTACCCGTCCCTGTTCATTTAACGTGCCAAGTAGCAAAGGAGAGACATTGGGAACAGGTGTAATCCGATCGGGAGGATTCTCAATAATACGGCGAATACCAATGGCAGGTAGAGCAAATTCGTCGTTAGAACCCACGTAGAATCTCAAGTGAAGTTCACCATCAGGAGTCTCAATCTCCTGCAGTTCAGGGGCCTGATCCTGCCCTGCTCCGGTTTGAAAGTCTGGATTACCTACCATCTGCCCCTGTTACCTTACAAACTATATGTTGGCATCTCAATCGCGTAGCAATTGTTTGACTGTACCTACCAGCTCAGTTGGCTGAAATGGTTTTGCGATATAGGCATCAGCCCCCTGTTTCATACCCCAATAGCGGTCAAACTCCTCACCTTTCGAGGAACACAGTACGACGGGTAAATTCTGAGTTGCTGGATCGGACTTAATCCGTCTGCAGACTTCGTAGCCGTTCATGCGTGGCATGACAATATCTAAAACGACCAAATCAGGTAGATTTCCTTGGATATGAGCCAGTGCTTCAACGCCATCGCTAGCGACGGTAACGCTAAGACCATTTCCCTTTAATAAGTCAATAATCATCTCCCGCTGGGCAACGCTGTCTTCCACTACTAAAACCGTACTCATAACCTGAATTTCGCCGCTTAAGACCGGTTCATATCTTGATTCAACTCATTATGCCCTTCTAGGGGGAAATAACCATTTAAGTTGAGTAGTATGCCCAGTTAGATTGTGACCATTGTGATCACGTAGCGATTGTTCAACCATGAGTGCATGGAGTCATAATGCACACACTACCGCTTGTGCCTAATAAAATACCCATCCATGTCTAATTTATTAAACTTTCATCAAATTTCTTTTGCTTGTGTGGAGTTACGAAACGCCCCTGCTCCAGCTCTCAGGGTTTAGTGTGGCCGATATTTCTTGCTCAAGCAATGTTTCAGGGGCAAGACGCTTTGGATTTCCCTGGCCCACGTGTTTCTCTACCAGTGCTAAGAGTTCTGGTTCCCCAAAGGGTTTGGTTAGATAGTCTGTAGCTCCAGCCATGTTGGCTTTGACTCGATCTACGAAGCTATCTTTACCCGTCAGCATAATGATGGGTAAGGATTGAAAACAGGGTGCCTGTCTGACCATTGCGCACAGTCGATGGCCTTCTATTTCTGGCATAGCTACATCGCAGAGGATCAGGTCTGGCTTGAGGCTAAAGAGCAAACTGAGGGCTTTGACCGGGCTGGCAATGGATGTCACCTCGTAGCCATGGGTGTCCAGCATCATTTCTATGGCCTGCCGAACGGCTGAGGTGTCATCAATGCATACTATGCGGGGCACAGCATTGATCGCCGCAGCTCTGGTTTGCTGATTGTGGGATGCCCGCTGGTGATGCAATAGCTGGATATGACCCTTTTGGATGTAGGGATATAGCTCGTTGGCAACGTCAAAAATATTGCGGTTGAGTCGACGTGAGATTTGAATAATTGATATTTCTCCATTGGCCATGGCCAGGAGTTGGGATGGGTTTGATGCTGATTTTGCTTGATGGGTGTCTGTAAGCAGCGGACAATCGTAAAACGAGCTCAGGTGAGGTTGTAGCTGTAGCCATCCCTGGAGCTGTTGAATCACTCGTTTGACTAAAGGGCCAATGCTAAATTCAGTTAGCTGAGGGCTGAGGGACACGCGAAAGCGAAAGGAAAAGCGTCCCTGGCGCAAGCTGGTGACTTCAAAGAGCGTCTCTTCGATGAGCTGATATAGGGCAGAGCGTGCTTGCTGCGTGGTGAGATATTTTTTCTCTAGGAGCCACCAGAGTGCGCCATATTCCGGTGGTCGCAGCGGAGTCAAGTGGGACAGATCAACAGCAGCCCAATTGATCGACAGATTGAGGGGGTACAGGATGTCGTGGAGCCGTTGGAGCTGCTCGTTGGTTCGCCCGGCGTAAAGAATGCCGCCGTTGGCAAAGAAAACAAGCCACGAGTTGGTTTGGGTCTCTGCATTAGGACCGATTTTTTCATCGAAAGATTCGATGTATAGCTCTCCAGTTTGCTGACCAATGTCGATCAGTTGAAAAATACTGCGAATATCCAGCTCGCTTAACTGGCCCTGCATAGATTTTGTCCTAGGGATTTTCTGCGTTGGTTCTACAAAATATAAAGGCACACCATTAGAGGCCCACCATCAAAACAGCTGCTGTGACTGGGCTAACAGCGGTCGGGGAAATTTAGGTGGATGGGGATGGACGTATCATAGATTAATGGAGCCATTCCCAGGAACTGACAGTTGGTAACTGGGTTAGCTCTATAGAAATATGGCATTGATTACAATCGCTAGCACTTAACTGTGGCTATACTGTCTCCGTATGGGGTAATTTTGTGGCCTAGATGGTTTGGGGAATGTTTATCGAACGACATTTTTATGGGGATGATGTGTGCTGATATCGGTTTACTCTCTACTTGGTTGAATGTTGGATTAGTCTGATTATGTGGATATCTACATAGTTATACGCAGGGTGGAGAATGCCGACACTTGGGGATAAATGGTTAGACTTAAGTGACTAATGGGTTTTTTGTAAATAGAATTTTCCAATTAAGACAGATAAACAAGGCAGACTGTTTGATGGTACTTGAGATACCACTGAACTAATACATAAGAGTTCTTAGTTATTGATTTTGCTCGAATATTTTGATACCACAGTGCCTTGGGCTTCTATATTACTAACTGAACGGGACGTGGATGTTGTGTAGGTAAGTGGCTACTGTCTGTAGCTGCTTGTATAGACGAAGGGGATGCCAGCGTGCGTTATTTGGCCGAATTTCAGAAAAAAGGCGGTTTTATGAGTAGCAGCCGGGCTGAGTTTAAACTCTTGGCCTGTGAGCGCTCGGAGCAAAACTGGAGTGCTGTGTCAGGTGACGAGTTGGTGCCAGCGCCGGACGATGCAGGGTACGGTGCTGGAGCTATGGTCTTGATTGAGCTTTCCAACGGTCGTCAGGTGCAGCGTCATTACGAGGCGGGACGTCAGCTGGTCAGCATTCTGCAAAACTTTTCTAGTCTTAATAAAAAGTTTAAGACCCAAGAAGACGAGATTGAGCAGTGGAAGGAATCGCTCACGTATCAGAGTCAGGCGCTTAACCAGCGCGAGTTGGAGCTGGATACCCGTGAAGAGCAAGTACAGGAGCTAGAGTCCAATCTCGCCCAGCTTGAGACCCAAAAAGGGGAGTTGGAGGGCTTTCGGACTGAGCTAGATGGGCAGCGTCAGGACTACGAACGCAAAAACTCTGAATTGGAGGGGGCCTGGGCCCAGTTGAATGGGGAGCGTCAGAGACTTGAAGAGCAGCGTGAAGCTGTATCGGCTCAAACGGGACTGGATTCGACCCAAACTCAAAAGCTACAAAGTGCTGTAGAGCAGCTGATGGCGAATGTGATGCCTGTGGAGGATCTCCGTCAGCAGCTGGATGGTACAAGGGAGGTGCTGGGTGAGTATCACACTATTTTGCAGGGCTGGCAGCAAACAGGAGCCGAGCAGCAGGGTCAGCTACCGTCCAAAGAGGGTGAGGTAGACCGTCTTAAGCAGTCGGTTCAGCAGATTTATCAGTCCACCGATGCGGGACGCTTGGCGCTTAACGAGCTGTGTTTGGAACTGCAGCGAGTGACGGTTGAACTCGCTCAGAAAAAGCAGCAAAATCAGCTGGTGTCGGAGCAAATCAATCAGCAAAGCGGTGTCTATCAAAGAGTTTATGAGTTATTGAATACTGGCGATCAGGTGCGCCTGGGTAAAAAAATTGATCTGACCAAGCTGGAGGAGATGTCCGTTGAGGATCTTGAATCCCTGGTTGAGAATATGGAAACTGATTTGACTAAGATGTCTGGCTTTGTCAGCGATCAAGAAGAGGAACTGACCTATCAGCAGCAGACTATTGATGAGCTGCGGCAAAAGGCGGAGGCGGCCAGTGAATATGACCGGTTGCAGATCGGAGCAGAAATTAGCGATGAGCAGGATCGCTACGATATGCTCAATAAAACTCTGGTGGGACAGCGGCGCAACTTGCTTGAGCGTGAAGAGGTTTTGAGCCAGCATCGGGCGGTTTTGCTCCGGCGTCAGGGACAGGCAACCTCTGAGAGTCCGGTGGAAAATTCTGCGGATTTGGAGCCAGTGCTGACCCATATCGATCAGGTGCGTCAGCAGCTAGCGACGCAGGCGGCGGACTTAGAGCAGCTGATTTCTGAGTTGCAAAGTCGTCGTGATGCTCTGCAGCAGCAGGTGGATGGTAAACAGACTGACTTGTCGGCTCAACTGGCGAGTCTTGAGCAGGAGCGGGAATCTCTAGAGCAGTCCGTTAGGGACTGGGCTGGTTTAAAAAGTGCGATCGCAACCCGTGATGAACAGCTAGGCACCTCCACCGAAAAAGTGGATGCTGCCCAGCAACGGCTCGACGGCATTTTTGGCCTACTAGAGCGCTTTCAAGAGGTCAATGATTATCAGCTGCAGGCCATTGCCGATATGCAGCAAACGATTCAGAGTCTGTCGAACGAGCCAGCCGCCGTTTAACCCCATACCCGTTTTACCCATCCTGACGTCTATGATTTGGATCAACGAGCACATCGATCCCTCAGGAATTATCTATTCGGCCATTGCCTGTTGCGATCGCACAGCTGCCGAAGAATGTCATGCTACCTTTCAAGCGGCCCTGACCGATGAACAAAAAGAAGCCGGCTGGATTGCCCAGCTACGCACCGTAGAAACCTGGGAAGAAGTGCCCATCAGTGCACTAAAGCTGTCATAGCAGGCCGTATCCTATCCCCCAAAACGCTATGTCCGAGCATTTTATAAAACTTAGTCAGTTTCTCAAGCTGAATGATTTAGTCCAGTCCGGTGGTGAAGCAAAACACCTGATCCAAGCAGGGCATGTTTTAGTCAACAACGAACTGGAACTAAGACGGGGCCGTAAATTATACTCAGGCGATCGGGTCACCTTTGCCGGTCAGACCTACGATATCTGCTCCGACTCGGATCAGCCACCGCCAAATTAGCTCCCTAGGCTGCCCAACGCAAAAACCCCGGAGCAACAGCTGTCGCACCGGGGCAAAAAAGAAGATTTGAGAAGCAGCTGTCCCTAGAAGCTACCGACGAACAGGGGCAGACTGAAGCCTGTGGCTATGGTCTGCATGGCCGTTATTGTTTAAGACGACACTATTGTGGCCCTCCTTATGGCCGTTGACAGCGCCCGCTGGTCGTGGCTGAATTAGACCGTAGCCACCGTGATTCCGTTCATACATCACGTTGATCTGATTGGTCTCCGCATTGTGAAACACATAAAAGTCATGATCGACGAGCTGCAGGTTTTCCAGCGCTTCTTGTACCGCCATCGGTGCCATTGCAAAATACTTGGTCCTAACCACCTCCTCCGGTAGCTGCGGCTGACGCTGCTCTAAAAGCTCAGTTACCTGCAAGTCCGCATCATTGGAGCTGACATCAACGTCCATGGAGCGTAGCGACACATGGTCAGAACTACGCCGCTTTTCCTTGTACTTACGCAGCTGTCGGCTAATTTTATCAGCCACCAGATCAATACTGGCATATAGGCTGTCGCTACTTTCCTCAGCCCGCACCACAGCTCGGTTAATATAAACCGTAACCTCCGCACACTGTCGGGTAGGCATTTTTGTCCCACCAGCTACAGACAGGCAAACATCAACCTCATTGATCATGCGTTGAAAGTGACTGACCGACTTTTCAATTTTCTGAGAAACATGCTCACGAATAGCCTCAGTGATATCAATATTTTTTCCTTGAATAACAAGCTTCATATAGCTGCCTCCACCAATATGAAGATAAGTGATTAACTTCACCCTAACACTTTAATTTCAGGGAAGTTTTTCTGTTTAAAAACATTTTTATCCGTTGATAATTCTTTAGGTTAAGCCTGGGATCGTCAACATGTCACGCCCATCGACATTTATCCAAAAATTTCTGTATTTCTCTCAGGAAAAGGCTTTCACTAATCTCAAGCCAGTGATTTTCTACAGGAGGGTCGGTCAAAAAGCTTGTTTTCTTAATTAAGAATTAACCTTGGCGCTTTGCTTCTGTTCAGATTTGAATTAGTAATCTTTCATCTTTTATTCAACAGCAATTGACTCCAAATGTTGGTAAAAATCTATCCAGTAAAACCCTGTGTGTTTATCAATGGAATTGATTGTTTGTGAGCGCTAAAGCTAGAAAACTTATTGTTCAAGATTTTGGATTGATGGCCTATCAGTTAGCCTGGCAACACCAAAAAGAACTATTAGCTGCCCGCAGGCAGGATCCGGCTCTAGCTGATGTGCTGATGCTGACTGAACATTGGCCGGTGTACACCTTAGGGACCGGTTCTCAAACTCAGTTTGTCCATTTTGATTTGACCAATCCTGACTATGAAATCCATCGCACAGAACGGGGGGGGGAAGTCACGTATCACTGCCCGGGGCAACTGGTGGGGTATCCCATTTTGAATTTGCACTACCACCACAAAGATCTGCACTGGTATCTACGCCAGTTAGAAGAGGTCATAATCCGGACTCTGGCTGACTATAGCCTGGTGGGGTATCGCATTGAGGGGCTAACGGGGGTATGGGTAGATGGTTATAAGGTAGCCGCTATCGGTATCAAGGTCAGTCGGTGGATTACCATGCACGGGTTTGCCTTAAACGTATGTCCTGATCTATCCGGATTTGAGCTGATTACCCCCTGTGGAATTCCCAATCGGCCAGTGGGGGCCATGGGGCAGTTTCTATCTGCGATCGCTGTGGCTGATGTTAAACCTGGGCTAGTCAAGCATTTTACTGAGGTCTTTGACCTCGTTCTATTCCCTAACGAATCTGACTAACTGCCCGCACCCTGCCCGCATTGCTGCGATATAAAAATTTAGATAAGGCTTGGAACCCACGAACTTAAACTGTAGATAAATCTATGGGACCTGGCTGAGCTGGGTTTCTCATCACTAACCCTTTTCAAAGATTTGGTGGGAGTGGTCATCTAAAATAGAAAGTCCCGCTATGGGTCAGTACAGTAGAACATCACAAAAATCTAGCCCATGCCCGACTATAGTTCCCCCAAAGCCACACTCTCTAAGGGCTATCCTTCACCTGTTCGTATTCAACAAAGATCTTCTGAACGCTCATCTTTTGTTGATCCTACAAAGGCTTCTCGGGAACTTACCCTGCGTACGTACCAACCTGACCTTAACTCTTTGTTAAAAAAGTCGGTTGCTTTCTATGCTGAACCCTTAGCTCCTTTACGAGCAGGTGATGCCTTGGCATTGGAAGCGATATTTAACGATACTCAGATTGATGAACGATTAACGGATATTTGTATCCGCCTGGAGCAACTCCATCCAGAACCCTGCTGGGAAGATGAGCCCTATGATTTTTTGAAGGGATACGTGTAGTGGATCAAACGCCCGCCTCTGTGTGAGTAACAAATATGGGCTAGCAGGGACTAGTAGGCAAGCGTTTCCTTCTATTTTCTCAGATCCCTAGAATGGGATTTCATCGTAGTCCGGAGTGGCGGCTGACTGGTTGGTCGGTGGTTTTGAGCCTGCCGAACTGTCGCGGACGTTGCTGCTGTTGCTATTGCCCTCTGCAACCGGAGGAGCCTCAGCTAGCATCATGGACTGCAGCTCAGCAATCCGGTGCAGTCGTTGCACCGTGATCTCCGCCTGCTTTTCCCGAAACCCCTCAGGGCGATCGATGCTCTTCATGGTCAAGCGGCCTTCAATCACCACCCGGTCGCCTGCGCCATAGCCAGACTCTTGAATGGTCTGAGCCAGATTGCCCCAACCAACGGCCCTAAACTGTGACGGGCTATCTTCAGAGCGTAGCCCTGGTATTTTGACCTTAAACTCGGCAATGGGGGTTTGATTGTCGGAGGTGTATCGCAGCTGCGGTGCTTCGACAATCTCTGCCATGAGGATGCAATGATTCATACTACTTGTTCCTCCCGAATACCCTGCTCTTTTTCAATGAAATTTTGGACTCGCTGACGGTAATCCTGCAAGTGGGTGTCGACCCAGTCACGATCGTTGCCGTTGGCAAAGATGTGTACAAGCGGATCGCCAGCATCTGGCAAAATTAGTACCCAGCTATCGCTAGTGCGGTCAATTACTTTTACCCCATCCACCAGTTCAAGTGTATCTGCAGGATGGCTTTCCACCAAATAGCGCATCAGGGCTCCCTTGATAGTCCAGGGGCAGCGCAGGGTCTGTACCCGATGGGAGATGCGCGGTAGCTCCCCCCAAATTCGTCCTAGGGATTGCTCTTGAATGGTGAGCATTTCAATCAGCTTAGCAATGCAGAACATGGCATCAAAGCCAGGGTGAAGCTGGGGGAAAATAAATCCCATATCGCCGCTGCCACCCAAAACAACGTTACTACTGGCCTGACATGCTTCCATTAGGGCAGTGGGGTTAGCCTTGGTTCGCACCACTTCGCCGCCGTGACGTCTGGCAATTTGCTCGATGGCTCCCGAGGTGTGTACTGGTACCACTACAGTCCCTTTGGGATTGGCGGTCAAGATCATATGGGTCATCAGGGCCGTAAGCATTTCTCCTCGAATGGGGGACCCCACCTCGTCCATGAGGACCAGCTGTTCGCCATTGGCAGCCACCTGTACCCCAAACGTGGCCTGCAAAGCCTGTACCACCTGTCCCAACTGTCCTAGCATCCCCTCACGCTCTGTTACAGAAGGAGCCGTTTGACTCAGGCTGGCATTGAGAACAACAGCGTCGCAGCCAAATTTGCCCAGGAGCTGTGGCAGTACCGCACCGGAAACAGCATAGGCGTAATCAATTACCACCTTTGACTTGCTATGGCGAATGGAGCCTACCTTCAGGCGCTTTTCAAACTCAGTGGTGTAGGTGTCTACTAAATTAGCGGGATACGATACGGCTCCAATCTCATGAATTTGAGAGCGTCTGAGATCTTCTTTGAAATAGGCGCCTTCAATTTTCTTTTCCTTGCCTTTGGGAATATCAATCCCTTTTTTATCAAAAAACTCAATTAGGATTTGATCGGCTCGATCGGGATGGAGCCGTACGTGAATCCCCCCGGCCACATCCAATGTAGGAATGATGGCACGAGCAACAGGAATGGCTGTTGCTTCCAGGTTTTGAATATTAATACCCACAGACATCAGGCCTGCAATTAATGAGCGCGATACCATCCGAGCAATGCTGCGCTGGTCGCGTGAAACAGTAACGTGGGAACCTGGTTTGAGGGTGGAACCAAAGGCCGCGCCTAGTTTGACCGCAAACTCGGGAGTGATGTCGATGTTAGCTAGACCGGTTACACCGCGTTGGCCAAAAAGATTGCGTTGGGCAGTGTTACCCCAAATTAAATTGATATTTAAGGTGGCACCAGACTCGATCCGCTTACTGGGCCAGACCCTCACCCCTGGACTAATTTGGGCTTCTTCTCCCACCGTAGAAAGGGCACCCACTACGGCTCCTTCTAAGACATGGGCTCGCCGGTCGGCGCGGGTACCCCGGGCGATAACGCAGGCCCTAAGGTGAGTTTCATCACCGATGATCGCCCCATTCCAGATAATCGGGCGTTTGAGGTCAGCGTCACTGCCAATTGTGACGTTATCGCCAATGACCGTGCCTGGTTCTAGGGTAACCCGTGCACCGATGTGACAGTTGTGGCCAATCAAAACCGGTGGCTTAATTACAGCCGTTGGATCAATGTGGGTGTTTTGGCCGATATGCAGCCCTGATGAAACTTCAGGGTAGGCAAAGTCCACAAGCACCTTGCTGTCAAGGGCATCGTACTGGGCTTCACGATAGGCTTCGAGGTGACCCACATCGCACCAGTAGCCCTCAGCCACGTAGCCGTACATGGGGTCGCCCTTCTCAAGCATTAAAGGAAAGAGATCTTTGGAAAAGTCCTTTTCCTGGTTGGCAGGTAGATAGTCTAGAACCTCAGGCTCCAGGATATACGTGCCTGTATTAACGGTATCTGAAAAAATCTCGCTGGTTGAGGGCTTTTCGAGAAAACGCTTGATGCGTCCTTCCTCGTCGATTATCACCACACCGAACTCAATGGGATTAGGGACCCGAGTTAGGACCAGTGTGGCCTTAGAACCTTTTTCTTTGTGAAATCGGATAGCTTCTTTCAAGTCAAAATCAGTAATGCTATCGCCGCTGATAACGAGGAACGTGTCATCTAAAAGCTCAGCAATATTTTTGACACAACCGGCAGTCCCTAGGGGCTGATCTTCCTCAACCGCATAGGTCATCTGCACCCCAAAGTCATGCCCATCCTGAAAATAATCGCGCATGACGTCGGGCAGATAGTGCAGGGTGGCAATCACCTCTTTAATATCGTGTCGCTTGAGAAGATTTACAATATGCTCTGCAATTGGCCGATTTAGCACAGGAACCATGGGCTTTGGCAGATCGCAAGTTAGGGGTCGAAGCCGGGTACCAGAACCACCAGCCATGAGTACTGCGCGCATAATTCCTCCTGTTTTGTGAAAGTTAAAAAATTGCCAGGGGATATTGGCTGCGGATAATCAACAGCGCTACCCTGTGAGATGCATCCACACAGCACTGGCTATTGGATGATGCAATCTTTTTACCGTGTTTAGTCTTAGTCAGTGTCAATTGTACTTGGTTTTATTAAGCTGACCTTCACATTAGTCAAGCCGATGTTCACATTGAAGCTGCTAATTGAGCTTGGTAAACCGACATTTTGCAGCTATTACCCCTCATCACTGACCCACAGATCTAAATCAATTCTATTTTGATTGCTATGGTTGAACCCACAGGATAAGACTTGGTGCATTCTTGCTTATCGATAAGTACACCCCCTAGACGGATTCAGAGGACAAACCTATGCCCAACATATTAGGACTGTTATTACTAGCTGGTTATGGATATGGTGCTTGGAAATTTTGGACCGGATTTAACCGCACTAACTTTAGTAGTGGCAAGCTTTATCTAACGCTACTTTGGCCTGTCTTTATGTTCAGTGCTTCCTACCGTCGAAACTTTACCAAAGCGCTCAAGGGCCGCTAATTATTGCTGCGGGGGAATCCCCACTTATCGTAAACAAGGAATATCAGGAATGGGAATAGGTCAGCTTCAGGCAGTGGCTCAAAGATTTGACCGAGAGTACCGGGGGGAGCCGTTTGAGCTACCAGACGAGGTCGAAGAGATGGCTGTTTTTAGGGAGTGGGTTACGGGTGGTCTAACGCCACGTATTACTAGCAAATTTTGGGAAATAGCACGTCCTAAAAAAGGACAGCGCTGTTTGGATCTTGGCTGTGGTATGAGCTTTTTGATTTATCCATGGAAGGAATGGCAGGCAATATTTGTAGGTCAAGAAATCAGTCAGGTGGCGCAGGCCGCCCTGAATCAGCGTGGGCCGCAGCTAGATTCAAAGCTCTTTAAAGGGGTTCAGCTTGCCCCTGCCCACAAGCTAGACTACGAGCCGTCCACCTTTGATCTGGTGATAGCCACTGGGGTGAGCTGCTACTACTCCCTAGATTATTGGGAGCAGGTGATGACAGCTGTAAAACCCTGCTTAAAACCAGGCGGTAATTTTGTATTTGATGTCATTAATCCAGCCGAAGATCTGGCGGAAAACTGGGCGATTTTGGAAACATACCTAGGGGCTGATGTGGAACTGGTGGAGCTCAGTCAGTGGCGAGCTTTGATCAAAGCGGCAGGGGCTAAGGTCACTAAGCAGATAGCGGGTGAAGTGTTTCAGCTGTATCGAGTACAGTGGGGCTAGCTCACCCCGTAGCTGACTTACAGCCCTAATTTTTCTTTGCAGAAAATGGTGACCCCATGGGGGCATGGGGGTATTCCTAATGCCCCACCGCAGCGCTGTGTCTATTGGCCCACTGCAAATATCCTTGCCCCCGGCTAGATTTCGAAAAATCCCCCTTGACTGTCATGGCTGAGGTGCTATGTTGGTGTCTAAATTTTTCGTTAGCAGTTTTATTTGAAGACTTTATAGTTAACGTGAGCTGTCTAGTTGCCAATCGTGACCTTGACCGCTATATTGCCTTCCATTCGTCAGTAATTTTTAGTGGCCCCATTGACCTTCGATATCGACCATGCTGTCGATTGTGCTTATGTCGTCCAGCCCATCGCTACCCTTCAATTCCCTTCCCGAGGGCAGCACGCTACCGGGTGGGACTCCCGTGTTTGCCCTCAAGGAACTGGTGGCACGGCTGCAGCGAGAACAGTACAAAATTCAAGATTTGCTGAGTTCTTTGGGATTTGCCCTTAGGAGCCTAAATAATATTAGTCAGTTTTTAGAACTGATTCCGATGATTGCGAGCCGGGTCGCTGACGCTACTGGCGGTGCTTTGGTGCTGTTTCGTCCCGATGGTCAGCTGCGGCTAGAGCGTCTTTACTGCCCGGCTACTGACACCTGTCAAACAGTACGCTGTGCACTGGAGTCGGCCACACGACAGATCACCTCCTCCTTAGCCACCTCTTTCGGGGCTAGGGAGGGTGACGAAACCACTGCTGTTACCCATCAGGCGGCTCGTCGGGCAATGAGCACGCTCGATCAGCAGTTAAATCACTTTTTGGCCCCGGAGCTCAAGCTATTTGGGACTTCTATAATTGTTCAAAATATTGAGCGTGGACGCCTCTATGTCTTTAGTGACGATGGGGACTATGCCTGGACAGAAACTCGACAAAAGCTGGTGCGATTGGTGGCGGATCAAACTGCCGTGGCCATCGAAAATGATGAACTCACCCTGGCTCTGCGTAAAAAAGAACGCCTGGATCGAGAGCTGGAGCTAGGGGCAGAAATTCAAGAGAAGTTGCTGCCTCGTCAATGCCCGATAATTGAAGGGGTTGATCTGGCGGCCCGCTGTCAGACAGCTCAAAAAGTTGGTGGGGACTACTATGATTTTATTCCGACTACCTATGATCAGCTCCGTAATCCCACCAACCCCATGGCCTCGGCGCAATCATGGAGTATTGCCATTGGAGATGTGATGGGAAAAGGCGTGCCCGCCGGGTTGATTATGACCATGCTGCGGGGGATGCTACGGGCTGAAGTGCTTAACAATCACTCGCCTGGAAAAATCTTGCAAAATCTCAACTGCGTCATGCATAACGATTTGGAGAGCTCCAATCGCTTTGTGACGCTGTTTTATGCGGAATACGATCCCAAGACTCAGCTATTTGCCTATGGCAATGCGGCCCATAATCCACCGCTGCTGTGGCAGGCTACCACCAACACGATCAGTCGGTTAGATGCCGATGGTATGTTGCTGGGCCTAGACATTGATACCCGTTACCATGAGGGGCAAACCCAGCTCCATCCGGGGGATGTGGTGATTTTCTACACGGATGGATTTACGGATGCCGCCAATATTCGGGGTGAACGGTTTGATGAGGAAAATTTGATCAAGGCCGTTTGCTGGGCCTGTCGTAATCTAAATAGCGCCCAAGAGGTCTTAGATTATTTGTTTAATCTGCTGCGGCACTTTATTGGTCCCGATCGGGCTAAGGAAGATGACACTACGCTGGTGGTTATGAAAATCACAAAACCGGCTGAGTTCCGCCAGCTGTCGACAATTGAGGCCTGATTGTTGAGGGACAAGTACTTATAACGGCCAAAAATGGAATGTAGGGGGGCTCCATGGAGCCCCCCTACATTCCATTTTTTTAGCAGCTTGATGTTATCGGGGCGTAGTGCAATGATCGGGTTGCTTAAAATTTGTCTATTCGACGTTTGTCTACCAATCTTTAAGAGCCCCATGACATTTGATATCTATCCTGATTCTGTGAGTGATTTAGCCCTTGCTCCTGAGACAATGCTAGCTCTCTTGGATCAGCCAGCGTCTGCGGTTACGACCCCAATCATTGCTCAGCAGTTTGAGCAGGATTTCTTTGCCACATCTGGGGAGATTTTGGGTGACTTTGTTGAGTCTGGCCAGCTGTGGGCTTTGCTGATTGGTGTAGTGGTAGGCTATGTCATTCGAGGTATTACGACGTACTAGCCTACCCTGGCGTCACCTCAGGCGGTGTGAGTCGACACCGTTACCCTTTTCCACCTGCAGGAGTTTTCGCGGTTTGAGTACACCATCTATCCCCTGGAGTCAGCGGTTTGAGACGGGACTACATCCGGTTATTGCTGAATTTAATGCCAGTATCGGGTTTGATATTGCCCTGATTGAGTATGACTTAACCGGCTCCCAGGCCCACGCCAAAATGCTGGCTAAGGTGGGCATTCTCTCGGCTGTTGAGGGTCAGCAGCTGGTGGATGGCTTGGAAACAATCCGTCAGGAGTATCGCCAGGGGACATTTACCCCCGGTGTAGAGCAGGAGGATATCCACTTCGCGGTGGAGCGGCGGCTCACGGAGCTGCTGGGCCCCTTGGGTAAAAAACTCCATACCGGGCGCTCGCGGAACGATCAGGTGGGTACGGATATACGGCTATATTTGCGATCGCACATCCATACCCTGCGCTCCCTGCTAAGGGACTTTCAGACAGCTCTGCTAGACCATGCGGCGGTCCATGTAGACACCCTGATTCCTGGCTATACGCACCTGCAGCGTGCCCAACCCCTTAGCCTGGCGCACCACCTGCTAGCCTATGTAGACATGGCTCAGCGCGATTATGAGCGCCTTGGGGATGTGCTCAAGCGGGTGAATACTTCGCCCCTGGGGGCCGGGGCGCTGGCGGGTACCACCTTCCCCATTGACCGTCAGTACACCGCGGCTCAGCTGGGATTTGAGCGGATTTACACCAACAGTCTCGACGCCGTTAGCGACCGAGACTTCGCCATTGAGTTTGCGGGGGCCGCTAGCTTGATCATGGTGCATCTGTCGCGGCTGGCCGAGGAATTGATTTTTTGGGCATCGGCGGAATTTCAATTTATTACCCTCACCGACAGCTGCTCCACCGGATCAAGCATTATGCCCCAAAAGAAAAATCCCGATGTGCCCGAACTGGTACGGGGCAAAACCGGCCGGGTCTTTGGCCATTTGCAGGGGCTGCTGACCCTGATGAAAGGGCTGCCCCTGGCCTATAACAAAGACCTACAGGAAGATAAAGAAGCTCTGTTTGACACGGTTAATACGGTGCAGACCTGTTTGCAGGCGATGACCATTTTGCTGCGTCAGGGGCTGGAGTTTCGGCCCCAGCGGCTAGCCGAAGCCGTTGCCAGCGACTTCTCGAATGCCACCGACGTAGCCGACTATCTAGCCACCAAGGGGGTGCCCTTTCGGGATGCCTATAACCTGGTGGGTACCGTTGTAAAAACGTCCCTGACGGCGGGAAAACTGCTCAAGGATTTGACCCTAGGTGAGTGGCAGGCCATTCACCCTGCTTTTGAAGCAGATATCTATGATGCGATCGCACCTCAGCAGGTGGTCGCTGCCCGCAACAGCCTGGGTGGCACTGGTTTTGAGCAGGTCAGACAGGCCCTGGCCAAAGCTCAAACCATGGTTGAGGCCAACCCCGACTGAGCGAAACCCCCTAGCGATACCGAGAATCGTTCCAATCGTAGCCCGGTGCCGACGACGGTGCCGATGGGGAACGGTAGCCATGGCTGCGTTTGGGATGCCATGAGGTTTCCCCATAGGTCCCCGGCCGCCAGACGGTGCCGTGGTGATGCTCAGCGGACTGGTGAGGGTCTGCCTGTTCCGCTGCGTAGGCAACCGCCCCATAGGATTCAGCCGCTACCGAGCCCCTGTCCACCAGCGCTTCTCGTCTGGCGGCCCCCGCCCGTTTACACTTGCGCAGCAGAGAATCCCAGGTCAGGTTGGGCTGTCCCAGGGCGGCTCGAAACTGCTCTAGCAGTGCCGCATTGGCTGCCGGTGTGGGGGCACGGTGGCCGAGGGGCTGGGAGGCCCGCAGCGGATCGACTTGAACTGCTGCAATCGCCTGGCGTACAGAGTTGCTAATATCCCTGCGTAGCTCATGCCTGGCTCTTTGATACTGACAGCGCCAACCCTTCTCACTGGCAGCATAGAGCGGTGGCAAACGATTTAAGGCGTAGGTTTCCACCTCAAGCGGTTTGACATATTTAAGGACACGGGACGGTAGCTGGCGCAGCTGCTGCTCCACTTCTTCTGCTACCAAAATTTCCATGACGTTAATGTATTCTCTCGGGGGAGGTGCTTTCACATCAACCATGGCACTTGCAACCTACTTAACAACAAACCCGGCATGACGTCTCATTAGCTAGGTCCTTGGCCCCAGATAATGAATGACAGATGATGCCTATCGTAGTGACATTGAGGAAACGTCTGAACATAAAAGGTAGATGTTGATGGGACAAGCAACCCCTAACCTGTGGTGTAGATTCAAACCCACAGCATGGTTTTTCGACCACATTTTTCGAGCCAATATTCGTAAATCAGGATGACGTGACTTTTCTGAGATCGGCTGCCCTAAAAAGTCCGCCATGGGTGAGTGCTCGTAAGTACGAGACCCTATACAAGGGGTGCTATACCCTATCAGTATAACTACTGACTTGCAACGTTAGACTACACCTTGTCGATGAAGATTTTCAGTTAAAAATTGAAAAGCGTTGCGAAAACAACCGCTCATCAACGGGTTGATAGATTACTAAACTATAAGGATAACTATAGAGTACCGTTTATTTCAGAAAATCATTATTTATTAATCTAAGTATATATATTGACCAAGTCCACATTAAGAGCAGAATTATCCAGGTATAAAAAAATACGGCTAACCGGTTGCTGGGTAAGGGGTTTATAGTGTTTTCTAAAGTTTAGCCTGTCATGTTTTGGAAATGTTTTTGCTGTCCTACTCAGCAATAATACTGGGGGAGTAATGCCAATTATTGAGAATTTGGTAATATTTGTTACGACAGATTGAATAATGAAATAACCTTAGTGTCTTAGTACTTGTGGGTCAAGCAGATCGGATTGTTTAGGTGCCGGTCTTTTCGGCAGGATAGGGCGCCCTGTGTGTGTACATCGTTATGTACACCCCCAGGTCTTTTAGGGATAAAAGACCTGGGGGTGTACTCGGGATTTGATTAGCCCCTGGCCGTGTGATTGGGGGACTGTCTGCAGGGGATGTATGATTGGATACCCGTATTCAAGGGGTCAGCCCGCACCTCTTGCTCTAGAGTAGGCCGAGGTAGACCGGGTTGGGGTGGGGTTAGATAGCCGCACCACCGCGTCCATTACCTGGGGCAAAAATCGATGGAACCACAGGGCCAGATGACTTTGCCAACCGACGGTGATTTCTGCATCGTGGGATTTGCTGAGACCCGTCATCAGACCTTGGGCCACCTGTTCGGTACTGAGGGGCATGACTCCACGAAACCAGTCAAACTCCCGGACCATGTCCGTATCTGTCAGTGACGGCAGTAGGGTAACGACCCGTACATGATGGGGGGCGAGTTCGTGGCGCAGTGCTTGGGTAAAGCCAACGATGGCAAATTTAGTAGCCGAGTAGGTGGCCATGGTGGGAGCGGCCACCTTACCCATGAGGCTAGAGACGTTGACAATGGTCCCCTGGCGACGTGAGGCCATCCGGCGTCCCACCAGCCAGGTGACGGTGTAAAGCCCCATCAGGTTAGTGGACAGTTCTGCATGGGCCTGCCCCAGGTTGGTGTCGAGAAAGTTCCCCTGGTAGGCGATCCCCGCACAGTTTACCAGTAGATGAAACGGGCCGTAGTCTTTCCATGCCTGGGCAACAACAATATTTACCGCTGTTGGCTCGGTCAGATCAACCGATAGGGGAATGGCTTGGGTACCCAGGGCTCGAATTTCTGTCGCGACTTCCTGTAGTCGCTGACGGTTACGGGCGATCAGCAATAAGTAGCTAGCACCTTGTTTGGCAAGTTCGATTGCGATCGCACGGCCAATGCCGCGCGAGGCTCCGGTAACCAGAGCCGTCTTTCCTTTCATATCCATATATAAAGAGATCTCCAAAAATGCTTGAGCCGTCACCTTAGAAAAAGGCGAGCAAAGCTAGGACTGTATCAATGGGTTTACCAGGGAGCGTAAGGAAATCTGTTTAGAGCAGATATCAGGTCAATAGGCGTTGCTGGTGCCTGGTATAAACCAGGCCATGGGGTATGGGTTAGGTTGTGGTAACAACAAACACAATAGTCTCCAGATCAGCAACGGATGAATTGCGAATTAGACATAACGCACGGGTGATCGCTTCAAACGGCGTTACAAACAATTCATGGCCAACACCTTAGCAATTAGAAATAATAGCTGCAACATTTATTTAAGAAGAGCATGACATTCTAGAAAATATGAGGATTGCTATATGGTCAAAAGGCTTTCTAGGTAAGGCTTTTATTGTTTTCTGGTGGTTGAAAATTTTATGGTCAAGGGTCTATTGGGTTGCGGTGCCCTTTTCTCTCATAAACGGGGTGTTTTAGGGTGATATAGACTGACCTAATCTTTGTAAAACCACTATCTAGAGAGGTGTTGGCCTATTCTTAAAACTCTCA
The DNA here is from genome assembly GCA_038748225.1 of Cyanobacteria bacterium P01_H01_bin.26. Taxonomy (GTDB): domain Bacteria; phylum Cyanobacteriota; class Cyanobacteriia; order Phormidesmidales; family Phormidesmidaceae; genus Leptothoe. The sequence goes on from JBCDJC010000025.1 coordinate 29,127, forward strand.
TATATCTCAAGCCAGGCACTGGTAGGTGGAGAGACCCCTCGTATTAGAAAATCATGTGGCATGGGCAGTAACTCGAGGATATTAAACCAGCTGAGGTTGGTCCGATAAGAGAATGTTGTTGATGATTGAAAAGAAAACAGTATTTGTAATCATAACGCCCTCTGCATGTATTCCATATGGGTGGGCTGAAACGTTCTATCGCTGCTGGTGTAAAAACGATGTGCAGTCATCGTTTCAATGGCTACTCTCCGTGTGACTCTGCTGGTTGCTCAACGATTTTTGTGGGGAGACCCATGATCCAGGGGAGAACTGTTGTCGCCACACACCATAGAAAGACTATTCCGTGTATTCTCGGGCTGCCAACAGATATGGAGCATCTGCTCCTTTAGGGATCTGCTTAAAATAAGGTGCCGATGCGTTACGGCTATCGCCTTTTCTTGAATGCCCCTTGGGCTATACATGGCCTGCGCAAGGTGGGTATGTTACTTGATTACACTTTCCTTGCTGGTTCTGTTGCTCGAAGTAAGAGTCGTGTGTAGCACATTGATTGGTGGGTGTAATAGCTCAAGGCATAATTAAAACACCCGTCGGCCATCGAGCATGGGGCCGGTTTTAACCGCGGGTGGTAAAACGGCCCTCGCCATGCCAGACGTTTGGCAAGGGGACATCGGTAAAATTTCAAAATGCCGGAGCCCTAAGCCGTATATGCCTGACTTAATCCAGCTCTGCTAACCCTTTACGCTAGGCGATGGAGGTTTTGTCCGCTAGGATATGACATTCGGCTCACAGAATCCAGGGGGGGCTTCCGGATATTGAGCCTCGATCACTTCTTGATCCTCAGAAAAAATCTGCCAATTGAATTCATAAAATACTCGCCGCTACTCGCTGCCATCTGATGCCCTACGGCGGTGCTGATATCAATACTGTCGGGTAGTACGGCTATAGTCGGGGCATTCCATTCCGGGAGTTGGGGCAAATTGGCCTCGCTACCGTCCCCTGCCGGAGTAGTCTAGATCAGCCCGTAGCTGCGCGCACCGGGTAGGTCGTCAGGCAAAGCCTGCGGGCTAGCCTAGGGATTGGCGGGGATCCGAGTAATGGTACCTACCAGCTGATCATTTTTATGTGTCCCGTGCTCAAGGAAACACCGCGATGGAGGCAAAAATCATTGGCGACGGAAATACCCTGGCTAGTATGCCAGATCACCGGTCGCTGGTTGAGCAGGGTAGCCGCCACCGGCTGCTCGGCCACGTCGTGGCTAAAGGCAATGGGAAATCAGAAGGGTGCGATCGCATCCCAGTCCTCCCCTGAAAACCTACAACCGCGTGGATAGTGCCCTAAAGATTTACTCACCCCCATTGAAACCATAGCTACCCCAATCAGCTAGAATCCTAGAGTTAGCACTTATCTTTAAAGGAACTCTGCAATTATTATGGCGATTAATCAAAATTACTCCATACCACTGCCTCAAAGATTTTCTACGGCTGCCATGGATGGTCTCTTTACCGCCTCTTCATGTTGACTATCCGGGAGCCTAGATAAAAAACCACACAATCATTCTTTTAGGCTTTCAATTACATTCATAAGAGAAAGGTATCGTTACCCCCTGGTTACGTTTCTTAAAAAAAGTACATAATAAGGCTGTCCATTAGTTTGGTTTCGGCTTTCGAGGCCATTGCAGTCGCTCACTGATCAGGAATGACATCCTTCGTGTTAGGCAACTTACCATTTCCAGGACAGAGCGGTGACCAAGTCGTTAGCAAAGCGGTCAGTACCGCTATTGCAGCCCTATTCAAGCGCACCGGCAAGTTGGATGCCACCGTGCGGGCTGAGCCTGTCGCCAAGCTATTGCAGGGCAGCGTTGATGGCTTCGACTTTATCGGCAACGGTATGCTGATGTACAACGGTCTACGCATCAAGGCTATGGAGCTGTTTGTACAGGCCGTATCGATCGACTTTAGCGCCATATTCAAGGGGCAGGTACGTCTTAAGCAACCCACCCAGGCATCCATGCGGGTTGTCCTGACTGAAGAGGATTTGACCACATCTTTTAATACGCCCTTTGTAGTCGATAAGCTGCAGCGTATGGAGTTTGAGGGGCAGCCGCTACACTTTAAGTCGACCGAAATGACGCTGAACGATGACAAATCCATCACCCTAGAGAGTCAGGTCAGCGTTGGCAATAGCACCATGACTCAGTCGGTGAATCTCACAGCCCATGTTGAGGTCTATGAGCGGACTAAGATTGCGTTTACAGATGTTGATTACTACGGGACAGACAAAGATGTTGCCCTAGGAAAAGCCATTGTCGACCATGTTAATGCTCTGATGGATCTAGACTCATTTTCCCTAGACGGCACCCAGCTGCGCGTTGACAAGATTCGGATGCGCAATAAAGAGCTGATTTTCTACGGTATCGCCCACATTAACCAGTTTCCTCAGAAAAAGTAGGCTGATTCGGAAGGTAGCCCCCGTAAAAAGTTGGCGCTGATGCGGCTTTGCCGGTATTAAGCAGTATGGCATACATGCTATTGCACCAGCAGAATGTTTGATGCAAATTCAGCAGGCTAGAATCTCAGACCTCGCTCGATACGACATGATTCCGATCTTGTTTGTGGTCAATGCGGTCATTGAGGTGTCAGGTGATTCTACAGGTTCATTCAGCCTTAGCGAGCACCCGGTGTCGAAACCCTGGATTAAGGACTATGACATCTACAACTTACCATCGGTACTCCCAGCCAGATGGGACTTGAGCAACTGGGCAGTCTTTCTAGCCAGCAATGATTCTAAACCCATCGGTGGATGTATTATTGCCCACAATACGCCAGGGGTAGACATGCTTCAGGGTCGAGCCGATCTGGCGGTGCTCTGGGATATCCGCGTTGCCCCCAACTATCGCGGCAGGTCCATAGGTCGTCGTCTATTTGAGGAATCTATTGTCTGGGCACGGTCTCGCGGTTGTGTAGAACTGCATGTTGAAACGCAAACCATTAACCTTCCAGCCTGCCGTTTCTATCAGAGCATGGGGTGCACACTGCTCCGTATCGTTCGTGATGCCTACGATAAATACCCCGGCGAACACCAGCTGATTTGGTGTAAAACAATACCGAGAGATACCATAGTCCATTAAACGAATGTAGCCTTTCTGTACTACGCAGCTTTGATGTTCGATGACAACAGCAGGGACCACTCTTAGGCAACCATGGGTGTAAGCGATGTACTTCGATCAATCTGACTTTGATATACGTTGTGAGTGGGGTAAGCAGGGAATTTTGCAACTAGCCGAGACGAGCGATTTGTTTATCCTCGTTGACGTACTATCATTCTCAACCTGTGTAGAAATTTCTACTAACCGAGGCGCTACTGTCTTTCCGTATCAGTGGAAAGACGAGACAGCAAAAGAATTTGCGCAGGCGATGGATGCAGAGCTGGCACAAAAGCGAGGTATTGGCCGCTATTCACTTTCACCCGCGTCATTGCTCCAAATTGGTGGCGGTACTCGCTTGGTGCTACCGTCTCCTAACGGTGCTACTTTAAGTTTGGCTACGGGAACTGTTCCTACTTTAGCTGGGTGTTTGCGAAACTGCAGAGCGGTTGCGTTAGCTGCGATGCAATATGGCCATTCTATTACTGTTGTGCCAGCAGGTGAGAGATGGATGGATGGCAGCCTTCGCCCTGCATTTGAAGACTTGATAGGGGCAGGTGCGATCATCGCTCATCTGCCAGGTCGATTATCACCAGAAGCACAAGCTGCGGTCGCAGCCTATCGAAGTATTCAATCGGACGTATCCGATTCAATCCGAAACTGTAGTTCGGGAAGAGAACTTATAGAAAAGGGGTTTGGACGGGATGTTGAGTTGGCCGCAGAGATAAACGTAAGCGATTGCATCCCTAAATTGCTCAATAATGCTTATGTTCGTGACACCGGTTAACATTTGGCACATGCTGACCAAAAAGTTTTTAGTGGTAAGACCGGTTCTGTTTTGTACTGGGCCATCTACCATTTTTGAGCATTGCGTAATCGAATACCGCTGGCATGAAGTGATGTTTGCCAAACACCTTTCAAAGGTAATAAATTATCAAGGGTCCGTAGCTCTATATGGCGTTTCTGATGCTCTTTAGGTAGCTGAGTGAGCGTGTCTAAACCCATGGGCGTGACTTCAGTTTTTGCCACCCATATACCGGCATCTTCAAGACTTAAAAAAGCTTCTGTAGGAAGATCGTAACGATAAATAGTTTCTGTGTTCACTCGGTTAAGCCATTCCTCTTCAATATATACAAGAAATTTGGCTGTACTCCCTTTCCACCATAACTAGTAATCCTCTTCGGTAGTTTTAGGGGTACGCCACAGCAAAATTCTTGGACATTCTCTGGGAAAGAGATACATCGCTTCATGGGAATCTTGAATAGCCCATACTAGCGGACCATTAAGCCATTCAAAACCTACTGGCCTTTCAACCGCAATATGGACTGGTCGAGGTACGAACACATCGATATTTGGATTATCACTAAAGTGGAATAGTTGCATTCGAGGACCTTACTATAATGGAGATTCAGCGACTTAGCTCGGATGAAGGTGCACGGTTACGGTCCACTCGTCTGGCCGCTTTGCAAGACGCACCGCAGGCATTTGAGACCACTTTTCAATCAGCGGTGACGCTACCGTCTGAAAGCTGGCAGCAGCAGCTTCAAGCTTTGCCCACTTTTGTTGCTGTTGTCGACGGTGTAGACAGTGGCATGGTGCGCGGAGCATCCCATTCGGACGGCCAGGCTTACCTAATATCGCTGTGGGTGGCCCCCCAGGCTCGGGGCCGGGGTGTTGGTCAGGCACTGATTGATGTGGTTGTTGGTTGGGCACGTTCCGAAGGGTATGTCCAGCTAGTGTTGGAGGTGGGGGAGGAAAATAGGAATGCGATCTCACTCTATACCCGTAAAGGATTCAAACCCACCGGTCAGACGAGAAACTTAGCACCGCCGAGAGACTACATAAAAGAACAAGAGATGGCACTTGAACTCTAACCATCAATTTGTCTAAACTCTAGCCGAATCACAGTTGCTGAAGGTATGGGCATGCCCAATATTCTAATGGCTAAGCCTCTACAGTATTCTAAGGGTGACGCTTCTGTGCAGTTTGGTTGAAGCGGATATAGGTGCGATCTCACTCAAAAAATCACCCTTATGGGGACCTCCAATCCAAGGTTGTCTACCACGATGAATCGCTCCAAATTCCCCTGCTATCCCCATACGCTTGTAAAGAGCCATGTCCCTACCCACCCTAGTCACCCAGCGCTTAATCCTGCGTCCTTTTACCCT
>JBCDJC010000026.1:0-33809 GCA_038748225.1 Cyanobacteria bacterium P01_H01_bin.26
CGTCGCCAGCTCTTCTCCGATTTAGAATTTGTTGTTGACTGGGCTCAGTCCCGTGCCAAGGATCGCGAAATTGGCCAGGGTAATATCTTTGACATGATGCTAGGCGGTGGTAGCCCAGCGTCGGCTTCCAGCGACAGTAATGTGGGTGCTTACGAAGCCGCTCCCAAAGCGCCAGCTATGGAGGACTATGATCCCCAAGAACGACTGCGGCTAGAAAAAGAGCTGCTGGGCTTTTACATCTCCGATCATCCCCTTAAGTCAGTGCAACGCCCGGCACGGATTTTGGCCCCCATCAGCTTGGCCGAGCTGGGCGACCAGCCTGAAAAACAGACCCTTAGTGCCATTGTCATGATTAGTGCGATGAAGCCCATTACCACCAAAAAAGGCGACAGCATGGCGATTCTCCAGATTGAGGACCTCAGCGGTCAGGCTGAAGCCGTTGTCTTTCCTCGCTCCTATGCCCGTATCGGCATGCATATCAAAGCCGATGCCCGCCTAATGATTTGGGGCAAGGCCGATCGTCGAGATGATCAGGTGCAGTTTATCGTCGATGATGCCGAACCAATTGAAGATGTACGGCTGGTAACCGTTGAATTGCCCCCCTCAATCGCAGGGGATATCGTGCAACAAAACCGTTTGCGAAATGTGATTCAAAACCAGCAAGGGGAAGATAAACGTGAGGCCAAAGTCCCTGTGGTGGCAATGATTACCCACCAAGGCCATCGCCAGGTGGTGCGTCTGGGAGCACAGTTTCGTGTCAAAGACCCAGATGAGGCTGTCTCTGCCCTCAAAGCCGCTTCCTTTCAGGCAAAGACAGCTCCCTTAGTGAATGCATAAAGGGATTCCCTGATACCTGAGCCTCCCACCGGTCCAGCTGGTACGGCCTGGAATTTTCAGCAGTACCGCTGAAGTTTTTAGAAACAATGCTGCCGAGCCTGAAGTCTCGGGCATTGATTCTGGACGCTTAAATTTTTATCACCGAGTGGTAAAGAGGCTTAAGCGCTACGGCACACTGGCCCAAGAGGGTTTTCAACAGGAAATAAGGACTTATGGATAATCAAGTAGATTATAAAACTGCGCTGCGCTGCGCTTATCTATCAAGCGAGGTCTACAGGAAGTTTACCGATACGTTGCGCTTTAGTACGCACCCTAGCCTTGCACCAAAATTCTTCGACATTGAACGTACCGATACCCAGGTCGCCCTGCTAGAAGACCCTGATACTCAATGTGGATATGTGATTTTTCGTGGTAGCGACGCTGATCGTGACTGGTGGACCAACTTAGACTTTGCTGTGTGGTCCGGCGTTACAGATGCTGTATTAGAGGATAGGCATCTAGACTATCCTGACATCTACGGAACCTCTGACTCTGGAGTAAAGATGCACTCAGGGTTTACCAATGCCTATCTTGCTGTCCGCTCCGATATCCATAGGGTTGTGGAACAAAGCAATATGACCCGTTGGATCATGACCGGTCACAGTTTAGGTGGAGCCTTGGCCAAACTATGCGCTGTTGACCTGCAGTTTAGCTTTTCGCCAGGTATATCAGTAGAAGCCTATATGTTTGGTGCTCCCCGAGTGGGCAATAAAGCTTTTGTCGAATCCTACAATCGTCGCGTTCCTCGGTCTTGGCGTTTTGTAAATGGTAACGACGTGGTGAGTGGATTGCCGCGAAACTGGCAGGGGTATCGCCATGTGGATACTCGGCTCAGGCTGGGTACCAGGCTCACCTGGCGAATTATTTCAGGTAGTTTACAGGATCACCGGATCGACCGTTACATCGCTGCCTTAACCAAACGTGCTGCTGAGCAGGGGTAGCCAACTATTGAATAGTAAGATATTTCTGTGGTTTGATTTGTCGGCCCAAACAGCGGTGATATATTCCAAACCATTACTGACTTTCAATAGCGTGGATGACCTAAGCTCACCCTATTGATCTATGAAGACATATTCAAGGGGTAGCTATGAAAAAAACGGGGCGGCGCAGTAGAAATATCGAAGACCGGCGTGGCAGTAGAAGCTCTATCATTGCTGGTGGCGGCGGTTTAGGTGTTCTAATTTTGGCCCTAGTTGTTAGCCTGTTGGGGGGAGATCCGAGCGTTGTCTTAGACCAGGTCGCTGCGCCACCCGCCCAGTCTCCCACACAGCAAATCCAGACTTCCCCTGCTGAAGATCGGCTCGCCGAATTTATTTCCGTAGTACTGGCGGATACTGAAGATACCTGGCATGAGATCTTTGAAGAAGAAATTGGTCAGCCTTACCAGGAGCCTAGCTTAGTATTATTTTCTGGCTCTGTGCAGTCTGCTTGTGGAGCGGCTCAATCTGCCATGGGTCCTTTTTACTGCCCAGCTGATCAAAAGGTCTATATTGACCTGAGCTTTTATGATGACCTCAAACGTCGTCACCAGGCTCCCGGCGATTTTGCCCAAGCCTATGTGGTTGCCCATGAGGTGGGTCACCATGTGCAGAACCTTTTGGGAATTTCCACCCAGGTACGTCAGTTGCAAAGCCGTGCTAACGAAGTTGCAGCAAATCAGCTATCGGTACGTTTAGAACTCCAGGCTGACTGTTTTGCTGGGGTGTGGGCTAATCGTGCCGATCAAGCCCGCGATATCTTAGAGAGCGGTGACGTTGAAGAAGCTCTCAATGCTGCGAGCCAGATTGGGGACGATCGTCTCCAGGAGCAGTCCCGTGGTTTTGTTGTGCCTGAGTCGTTTACCCACGGCAGCTCTGCCCAGCGTGTACGGTGGTTTAGGCAGGGGTTACAGACCGGTAATATTGAACAGTGCAATACGTTTGCTGTGTAACCAGATTTGAGACTTCTCAGTGTATTTACTGGGTATTCACTGCACCTTGCCGGTAGATCGTGTCAGTTACGGAGATGCTCTGTTGCTCCCCATGCTCAGTTCTAAGTGTCTACACGGTATATGTACGCAGCTTGTATGTGATTTTTATAATGTTGGATAAATGGCAGATTAAGGTCCAACCTCCGTCGCTCAATATCAAGCTGAAAAAAAGATCTGGATACTACTGAGGTATTTTTTAACTCAGTAAGGTTATCAATTGTGAAGTGTTATTTGATACTCACTTTTGATTATGGCTCAGTTTGTTTTGTTGTCTAGGGCTGAGATCGCGCGATCGCTACCCTGGCAAGTTGCAACCACGACGTTTCTACTCGCTAGCGTCATGGCTACCCATGCCCACGCAGAGGTACGCATTCTAGACTTCGAGCAAGATGCTCAAGGCAATCTTCTCGACGGTGGTACTCAGGTGAGTGATGAATGGGCGGATTGGGGGCTGAGGCTTCGGGGTAAAAACTATAAAACCAAGCAGTACGATAATAAGGCTCCCCTGTTGCTTTACAACACGAGTCGCTCCGGTGCCGATAATGACCTGCGAACGGGTGCTAACTGGGGTACTCCCGATCAGGGTAATGCACTGATTATTCAGGAGTATCAAGGCTCCATCAATGACAAAAATCCCTTCAATGCCAATAAATATAAGCTAGATACCCCAGATGATGAAGCCAAAGGTGGTCACGTCTGGTTTAACTTTGACCAGGAGGTTGGCTTTCAAAAGTTCTCACTGCTGGATATTGACGATAATTTTGGTGATACGGCCGGTACTCAAATTCGTGTAGTTGGTAGAGATGCCAACAATGATAAGGTTTTGGATATTAATGTGGATGACCTGATCAGACGGTTTGCCAATGCTTACAATGATCCAGACCACACCCAGAGCCAAGGCAAATCCCTGACCCATGCTTATGAAAATGGGCTAGGCGAAGATATTAATGTCACCATCACTCAAGTGGGCAACAAGCGTGATGATAACTCCATGTTTGAGTTTGACATTGACGAAACCACCCTGCAGAAAGTCAAGTTTCAGTACAACGGCGTGAGCGGTGCGATCGCAGGTCTACAGTGGGATGATCTGACTACCGAGGAGCCCCCTCAACTGCCTGAACCGTCTGCCAGTCTAGGTTTGGCGGTGGTAGCCTTCGCCGGTGCTCGCAAATTTCTCAAGGGCCAGATCCAACTAGGTTAGTCAAAGGTCACAACACTTCAAATCGACTTACCTTCATCCATAGCTGTGAAGGCTTTGTTGATTTGCTCTAGCGGAAATGTGTGGGTGATCAGGTCGTCAATATTGATTTTTCCATCCACATACCAATCGATAATTTGGGAACGTCAGTGCGGCCTTTGGTACCACCAAACGCGGAGCCTCTCCATACTCGCCCCGTTACTAGCTGGCAGGGGCGAGTGGAAATTTCCTGTACCGATGCAGCTACACCGTTAATGATGCTCTCGCCCCAGCCCTGATGGCAGGCAGCACTCTAGAACCTGACGCATCACCTGCCCATTGCCAATACCTATCGACTCCGAACACGATGGACAAGCTGATTGTTGAACCGTAACGCTATGGGAGTTTATCCATAGGCCTGTCCCTAGTCGACCCAGCCGATATCATCGTCGGACAGCATACTATTCTGCTCGCCTCGCTGAATTGCATATTCAGGAATGGCTTTGTAGCTGCTTGGGCGGTTACGCAGGCTTAGCGTATGACGATTTGTCGCTAAATCAGCACCGTGAATCACCTTAGCGGCAGGTTTCTCTTCCTGGGCTGTTTCTTCATTTTCTTTTTGAGCGGCTGTAATCTTACGGATGGTTTCCTTAGCTGTTTCCAGTTCCGTAGTCGCTTTGGCCAATGCCTGGGTTTGCTCCGCTGTAGCCTTTTGTGAAGCAGCTAACTCATCCTTAAGTTCAAAAATACGGGCCTGATGTGTTTCTATATCCCCCTGTAGCCCGATGATTTGTTCCTTTGCCTGTTTGAGGGTCGTTTCTAATTCTGCTATCTGTTTTTCAAGAGTACTGGCACTGCTAGTTTTGGCTGCGGCTTGTTTGGTCGTGGCTGTGGATGACTTACTTGAACGCTTGCGGGTACGACTAGACGTTGCCTTGCCGGTAGCACTAGCTGAGTCAGGAGCTGGCTGCGCTGGCTGTGATGTGCCTTTAGCTGGAGTTTGAGTGGCCTCGCTAGTTTTTTCGACTTCTTCTTTGAGCAGGTCGGCAATACGTTTCTTCGTCATAATCCTTTCCAGTCTCTTAGGACTTCAGCAGCAACTCGGTAGTAGTCAGCCTGGGCCTCTTGGGCGTTTGGCCCCTTCCATTGGCTAATAGCGCAACCTTCCATGGCGGCTCGTTCATGGGCCTTATAATTTCGTATATAGGTCTGAAAAGCAGAAATATTCAACTTTCCCAGCATAGTTTGAGCTTCTTGCGCTTCCTTTAAACTACGGGAATCAACCTTAGTCAGCAATACCCGATGAAAAACTCCAGAGGGCTGGGCAATGGTTTTGACGGTACTGATAAGGGCAGTCACATCCATAGGAGCGGGTGGTGTCGGTAGCAGGAGATAGTCTGCCACCGGTAATACAGAAGCCAAGGCTTTAGAGTGTAGCGCCGGAGGGGTATCAACTACAATCAGCTCATAGTTTTCGAGGGCCTTGAGCTGCCCTAGCATTTCGGCATCGGTCTCATGGGAAAAATCAAAGGCCTGATGCATCCGTTCAATCCACCAAATTGCAGAACGTTGACGATCGCTGTCAATCAGTAAAACACGTCTGTCTTCTGCAAAAATTGCCGCTAAATTAACAGCGGTGGTAGTTTTTCCTACGCCTCCTTTACCATTCAGAATAACTAGAACTTTGGGGGCTATCTGATTTCCTTTTACCTTAGCCACAACTCATCACAGCAATAGGACCCTAGTTTTTGGGCGTTGAGCGTCAACATAGATGGGCTTGAGTTTTTCTCATCTAAACTAAACTACGGCTTCTCGCCCATTGTAAAGACTCATGGCTCGCTCAATCCCCTTGCCCAGGCTAAACTCTATGGCTTCCCCTGCGAGAGTGATGGCTGCATCCATAACTTTCCGCTCATCTGGAGCAAACCTACCGAGGACATGTCCTACTACGGTCTGGTTAGACTGACTCTCTGCGCTAGCTGTCCGACTAATGCCCAATCTTAGGCGAGGAAAGGTTTGGGTTCCCAAGTGAGAAATAATGGACTTCATTCCGTTATGACCCCCAGCTGAGCCAAATAATCGCAGCCGCAATTTGCCTATGGGCAAATCCATATCGTCGTATATGACCAGTACATCGCTTGGCGATAGCTTGTACCAGTCCACCACAGCCCGCACCGATTGGCCAGAAAGATTCATGTAGGTAGAGGGCTTTAATAAAATTAGTCGCTCGCCTGAAGTGACGCGAGCTTCACCGACGCTACCCTGGAACCGCTTGTTCTCAGACATGTTAATAGCCCAACTCTGGGCAAGTCGATCAATGACCTCAAAGCCAATGTTGTGGCGCGTTTTAGCGTATTTCTGACCGGGATTACCCAGGCCGACAAGTAGTTTTGGTGTCTGCAGCGAATCGGTGTCTGTGGTCACCATTCTATTGCTTAGAAGCTCCTATCACTGGTGCGGGTAAGGGCTGAACAGCTAAGCCGCCTCATGGAGGTGAGGAATTTGCGGCGGTGTTAGCCCCTGTCCTCAGTAGCTACTCCGGCTGTGTCGGTCTCTGCTGTCTGGTTGGCAACCGATTCAGCATCCGGATTGAGGGCTTTGGGTTCTGGCGTTTCTAAGGTAGCTTTCATGGGTTCTGCCACGGTTTTCTCAATGCGCGCAGCTTCCTTCCTAAATTCGTCTTCAAACTCCTTAGAAGCGTCTTGAAACCCCTTAATAGCCTTGCCAAGGCTGCGACCAATCTCAGGTAACTTTTTGGGGCCAAATACCAGCAGGGCTACCATCATAATCAGGGCCATCTCTGGCAGACCAATGCCAAAAATATTCATCGTAGGTAAATTTTCCTCTGACGTTAGCTTGCATGGGCAAATTGGTAAGCCAGTACCCGCTCCCTCGGCGACCATAGACTGCTTACCAACGCATCAGATGGGGAACAGGCCGATTGACCTATTCCCCGCCTCAGCAATTGAATTTAAACAATGCTCTTCAGCAACGTTCAATACCACCAGGCTCAAGACCAGCACAGGGATATTGAAAGGCCATCCTCTTAGAAGCTAAGGCCGCGCCAGTCCACATCAACTCCCTGGATTTGAATAGAGTTGTTGTAAAGCTGAAGAATGATAAGTAGGAAAACGAGGAAAAGAGCCATAAAAACTCCCATCAAGGGCGTCGTACCCCAGCCGGGGGCAACTTTACCGTATTCGGAGTTTAGAGGCTTGAGCAGGTTTCCCAACCGAGTTTGCTGTGCCATGGGCGTATGTACCTTAAGGTCACTTCATATTCTGTAATATCATAGAGTTTACATCCCCTAAGCCCTAAACGATCCTATGGATTCTGCAACAGTTCTTATTATTTCGGTGGGAGCTATCGTTCTTGCCTTTACCGCCTTTGCCGTTTATACCGCATTTGGGCCGCCTTCCAAGCAGCTTGCCGATCCGTTTGACGATCATGAAGACTAGATAATTGATATAGGGCGTTGCTGGTGACTGCTCCCCGTGGGTTTGTCATGCAGTAGCTTTTTGTAGATTCCTGCTAGCAGCGGCTTCTGACACTCAACCTGGGGTGGCAATACCGCTGCTGCCGTGCCGATGCTCCTGAGGAGTGATAGAATTGTTTGCCCTAGTCAAAATGCGCGTCACTGCGCGTGAGCTTAGGGAACAATGTTGAGAGCGCGTGTTTCGATAGAAACCCTGCACTCAACACCTGTAATTTTTCCGAACAGCCTGTTTCAACCCAACTATGATAAAACTGCGACTGAAGCGTTATGGCAAAAAACGTGAGGTGAGCTATCGGATTGTGGCTATGAATAGCCGGGATCGTCGTGATGGTCGCCCGCTAGAGGAACTGGGTTTTTACAACCCTCGCACCGATGAAACCCGGCTTGAGGTTCCTGCCATTCTGAAGCGTTTGAAGGAGGGAGCACAGCCTACTAAGACAGTGCAGAACATTCTCCAAAAGGCAAACGTATATGAGCAGCTAAAGGCTTAATTCTAGATAGGCATGGCTCTGTGTCTTAGTGACCACGTTCATGTCTCTTTGCTATTTGAGGCGGCTAGTATTTGGCGAGTTTTTTCAATCAATGTAGCTGCCTGTGGCTATTGCTAGACATTATAAAGATGACTAATGTGCCTGAATTTGAAGCCTTAGTTCGATTTTTAGTAACTCCTTTTTTAGGGTCTCCTGACGCACTGAGATTGGACTTTGAGTCCCTGTCTGATGGCAGTCGTCTGTGGATTCGGGTGGCCTTTGACGGTGAAGATAAAGGCCGGGTCTTTGGTCGCGGTGGTCGCAATATTCAAGCAATTCGTACGGTGCTCAAGGCGACAGGAGTTTTGCACGGCTGTTCGGTGCACTTGGATGTGTATGGTGAGCCATCTCCGGAGGCCAATGGGTCCTCTGAGCGCGGGCGTCCGCGCGGTGGCCGTGGCAGCAGTCGGCCTCGCCGTAGTAGCGGTCGCCCAGGGCCTAAAGCCCCCCCTAAGCGCAATCAAGCCAAAGGTGATGCATAGCTGAAGGCGACGGCAGGGGTTGGTGCTTTTCTTCAGTTAGTTCACAGATCCAGATGCTAGCTGTCTGGATAGCAGAATTAGACGGCTATATGGAAGGTGCCTTCACATTTGAATTTGATTCGGCTGAGCAGGCGATGGCGATGGCTGGGTATCACGAGGATGCGATTAAGCAGCTATCTCAGCAAACAGGAGCCAAGCTGGTTATGCGTGGCACGGCTTTGTGGATATCGGGCACGCAAAAGCAGGTAGAGCGCTCTAAGCGTTTGGTGACGTCGCTGAAGTCTATTTGGTCCCAGGGGCAGCCCGTCTCCATAGCCGATGTCACGACCGCTGTTCATGCCCTAGATACCCACCGAGAAGATGATTTAGGTCAACTCCATGGGGATGTGATTGCCCGTACCCGTCGCGGTGAAGTTATTCGGGCAAAAACCTTCCGCCAGCGTAAGTATGTCAGTTCATTGCGTACCAGTGACCTAGTTTTTTGTACCGGGCCAGCGGGTACCGGTAAAACATTTTTGGCGGCTATGGTAGCCGTGCAGGCGATTCTCGAGCAGCAATATGAGCGGTTGATTTTGACCCGACCTGCTGTCGAGGCTGGCGAGCAGTTGGGGTTTTTGCCAGGCGACCTACAGCAAAAGGTCGATCCCTATCTGCGACCGCTGTACGACGCCCTACATGAGTTGATTGACCCGGAGCGTATTCCGGGTTTAATGGAGCGCGGCATTATTGAGGTGGCACCGCTTGCTTATATGCGGGGGCGTACGTTGAGCAATGCATTTGTGATTTTAGATGAGGCGCAAAACACAACACCGGCTCAGATGAAGATGGTGCTAACACGTTTGGGATCTAAGTCACGTATGGTGGTCACAGGTGACATTACCCAGACAGATTTGCCCAATGAGAGGCAGTCTGGTCTGTCCATGGCCATAAAGGTGCTCAGACAGGTCGATGGCATTGCGTTTTCTGAATTGACGAAAGCTGATGTTGTACGTCATCCCTTGGTGCAGCGTATTGTTGCAGCCTATGAAAAATATGAGATGTAGATAGGGTTGTTGGTATGCCCTAGCTACAGACTCTGAAGTCTTGAATTTTGGATGTTGGACGGTACTGAAGGCAGCATTGATTATGGCGATTCTCCATGGAAGTTGGCTACCGACACAGCAGCGCTTTTTTGTCTGGGCTGAAACATGGCGTCGACTGGAGGAGATAGTCGCGGATAGGCTGGATGTGGCAGTCCATCCTTACTGCATGAGTGTTGATGAGTTTCAGCTGATGCTGACAGCGGCAGACCAGTGGGATCTGAGCCTCCTGGGAGAGCGTTTGCAGTCGCGGTGGTGTGAGCATATTTTGGCAGTGCCGACGAACGTAGACGGGGAGAAAGTTTATCCATATCTATCCGGGCGTTCGGAAGAACCAGCGGAGATGCTTTATCCTTGGCGGGTGTCTGGGACAATAATGCCGCCGACCTTGGCTCTGAAGCTGTTGACAGAACTACCTCTGGGAGCTGAGTCTAGCTTAGTCGGTGAGGATCTGCGCTACTGGTCATACATGGCTCGTTGGAGTCTTGATCTAATGGCGCGGGGTAAGTTTGTGCCGACGGTGAGTGCCGACGGTAGTGGCGCGATCGCAACCTGGCAGCTACTGCTCAACAGTGCCACCGATCAGGCCCGGCTGCGCCAGTTTTCCGACCGCATGCCCCTAGTGTGCCGGCTATATCAAACGGCCAAAACACGCACACGAAAACCAGCTGCGGCTGCTAAAGCTACCCAGGCCAAATCTAAGACCGCTAAAGCTAAATCTACCCAAACTAAAACGGCCAAAGCATCCGTGTCATCCCATATGCCAGTGGCAGTGGGGTTTCCTATACCCGCGTTGCCTCTGCTTCAGGACTTTCTAGCCAGTGTAGTATCTGCCCAGGTACGCGGCCTAGCCCAAACTCAGCCCTTGCCAGCTAGTGCTGCCCTCAGTAAAGATTTACCCCTTCGCGAATGGGTGGGAGCCTTAACCCAAGATAAGAAAAAGCGTTTTGAATCAACCCCAGCGGGCCTAGTCCGTCTCAATGAGGCTCTCAATACCTGGACAGCACCGCTACAAAACCTAGGGATTGATTCCCCAGATCTATTGCGTGTGGGGTTTCGGTTAATGCCGCCGCCCACAGGCACCCTCAACTGGTCCTTGCACTATGGCCTAGAATCCTCTGACGATAAGAGTTTTTACCTGGACGCCCAGACGATTTGGAAACACCCTGTTGACCATCTAGACTATCGTGGTCGCGCCGTTGAATCTCCCCAGGAAAAGCTGTTGGCAGGGTTAGGTCGAGCCGCTCGTCTGTGTGAACCCATCAAACACACCCTGGGTAGTTCCAGACCCAGTGTCTGCAACCTAGACCCGATTCAGGCTTTTGAATTTATCAAGGCCACGACGAGTCGTCTCCAGGACAATGGTTTTAGCGTTACCTTGCCTGAAAACCTGGTAGATCCAACTAAGGCCAGCGCTAGCCGTTTGGGGCTGAGTGTAAAAGCGATGGCTCCACCGCGTAAGCAGCAGCGTTTGGGCTTACAAAGCCTCCTAAACTTTGAGTGGGAGCTATCCATTGGTGGACAAAATGTCAGCCAGAATGAATTTGAGCAACTGATTGCTCAGCAGACGCCGCTGGTGGAAGTCAACGGTCAGTGGGTAGAGCTGCGCCCTCAGGATGTAAAAGCAGCCCAGTCATTTTTTACCAGCCGCCAAACCAAAAATAAACTTTCTGTCGAAGACGTCCTGCGGATCAGCAGCGGTGACGGACAGCTGATCGATAAGCTCCCTGTGGTAGCCTTTGAAGCCTCAGGCAAACTAGATGAGCTGATTACTACCCTTACGACTGGTAATCAAAGTCTCGCAGAGATGGATGAGCCTGAAGGGTTCCAGGGCAAGCTCCGACCCTACCAGGCGCGGGGGGTCTCTTGGCTGTCCTTTTTGGAGCAGTGGGGGTTGGGGGCCTGTCTGGCCGACGACATGGGTCTTGGTAAAACCATCCAACTCATTGCTTTTCTACTCTATTTAAAGCAAGAAGAGCTGCTGAGTAAACCTGTGTTGCTGGTGTGTCCGACATCGGTGTTGAGCAACTGGCAGCGAGAAGTAAAACGATTTGGCCCGAAACTAACTACGCTGATTTACCACGGAGATAAGCGTCCCAAAGGGGCAAACTTTACCAAACAGGCCCGGGTCACGAATCTGATTATTACTAGCTATACCTTGGTATACAGAGACCTCAAAGAGCTGAAGCGGATAGATTGGCAGGGGTTGGTCCTAGACGAAGCCCAAAATATCAAAAACTCTGATGCTAAGCAGGCTAAGGCGGTCAGAGAATTGGAAAGCGACTTTCGCATTGCCCTAACCGGAACTCCTGTCGAAAACCGTCTGGCTGAGCTGTGGTCCATTATGGATTTTTTAAATCCAAACTATTTAGGCCCCAAAAACTTTTTTCAGCGGCGCTTTGCCACACCGATTGAGCGCTACGGAGATACCGATTCGCTGCGTACGCTGCGGGGACTGGTACAGCCTTTTATCCTGCGGCGGTTAAAGACCGATCGCAGCATTATTCAAGATCTGCCGGACAAGCAGGAAATGACGGTTTTTTGTGGGCTGTCTGCGGAGCAGGCTCGACTTTACCAAAAAGCTGTGGACGATGCTTTGGTGGCTATCGATGAGGCTGATGGGGTAAAACGACGGGGGATGATCCTCGGCCTTTTGGTCAAACTCAAACAAATTTGTAACCATCCGGCCCAATATCTTAAGCAGGCTTCCCTGGGTAAACAGCGGCGTTCCGCGAAGCTCCAGCGGCTAAACGAAATGCTTGAAGAGGTGATCTTAGAGGGTGACCGAGCTTTGATCTTTACTCAATTTGCTGAATGGGGAAATCTGCTGCAGGCTCACTTAAAACAGCATCTGGGGGAAGATGCGCTGTTTTTGTACGGCAGCACATCCCAGCCTGCCCGTGAAGCAATGGTGGATCGATTTCAGCAGGATCCCAACGGACCCAAGCTATTTATTCTTTCCCTTAAGGCTGGGGGTGTGGGTCTGAATTTAACCCGAGCCAACCATGTGTTTCACTTTGATCGCTGGTGGAACCCTGCTGTTGAAAACCAGGCTACCGATCGGGCTTTCCGCATTGGTCAGACTCGAAACGTACAGGTGCATAAGTTTGTCTGTAGCGGCACCCTTGAAGAGCGCATCAACGACATGATTGAAAGTAAAAAGGCCCTGGCAGAGCAGGTTGTCGGAGCAGGAGAGCAGTGGCTGACAGAGCTGGATACTGACCAGCTGCGGCAGCTATTGCTACTTGATCGTAAAGCCGTTATTGATGAGAACTAAGGGACAGGGATTGTATTAATAGCCAAAAATTTATGCTGAAGAGGCTGCCATGGAACGCCCGTAAATTTTGGCCATAATTGAATTCCCAGTCCTAAGGCATTTTTCGGTCAATGATTTAATTGGCTGCCCCTAGGGCGGCTTGAGTCTCCTGGGAGTCCTGGATGAGGTTTTGGTGGGCTTGGTATTGTGTGAGTCCCATTGCTTAAGGGCTGATGTACTTTCTAAAAACCTCAGAGACGGGGTATGTTAGCCATGAAGATATCCCGATGTATCAGGATGTTTTTTATGAAGCTGTGCCACTGAAAAACCTGGACTAATCCTGATAGAGGTGGTTTACGGTGGTTGATATTTAGTTAGTTATGGCCCTCGGCAAAATTTTAGATGCCGCTGGTTGGGAATAGGGTTATCCAGTGATGTAGATCCTAAGGTGACCTTGATGTAAGTCACTTGGACTTTGATACCATCCCTCTACGCTAAGTACGGGTGCGTCGGTCTAGCTCACAAGGCTCAAGTTTGCGCTTGGAGTAACCCCCAACTTTGCTGGTTGTTCCCCGCTCTTTTGGCTCGGGAATACTACATCTACGAGGGCTAGACGGCCTTGACTGTTCTTAAAGTTACAACGCCCATGGTTATGGATGCAACGTCTTATCAATCCACTGCAGATGCTGACTTGGCAGCCCCCAGCTCTGTTGCACTCGCTACTGCTAATCCTGTTAAGGAGGAGCCTAGCGACAACGATATCAAAATGCTGCTGACAAGCAATGACGATGGCACCGTAGACGGTTTGGACGTTGACAAATTGGCGGCTACTCGAGGGCGTCACACCACCGATCTGGTACGTCTCTATCTGCAGGAAATTGGTCGTGTCCGATTGTTGGAGAGGGATGAAGAGGTTGCTGAAGCTCAATTGGTTCAAAGCTATATGGAGCTTTTGGCACAGCGTAACAAGGTGGCTGACGCTGAAGATGGCACCCTGGCTCTCTATGTTCGTATCCTGGATACTCGCGATCGCATGGCTGCCCAGCTAGGTCATCGCCCCTCCCTCGAACGTCTAGCTAAAGAGTGTGGCATTGATGCCACCGAGCTGAAGCCGACACTACAGGCGGGTAAGCGACAGTGGGCGCAGCTGGTGGGTCTATCCGTTCAAGATTTGGATGAAGCCTGTCACGAGGGTGTACGGGCCAAGGAGCACATGATCAAGGCGAACCTACGCCTGGTGGTATCGGTGGCCAAAAAGTATCAGAACCGTGGCCTAGAGCTATTGGACCTGATTCAAGAGGGGACCCTGGGGCTAGAACGGGCGGTTGAAAAGTTTGACCCGACTAAGGGCTATCGCTTTAGCACCTACGCTTACTGGTGGATTCGTCAGGGCATCACCCGGGCGATCGCAACCCAAAGCCGCACTATCCGTCTGCCGGTTCACATTACTGAGAAACTCAACAAGATCAAAAAAGCCCAGCGCAAAATCTCCCAAACTAAGGGGCGCACAGCCACCGTCGAAGATATTGCCCGGGAGCTAAGCATGACCGCGCCTCAGGTGCGTGAAGTGCTCCTAAAGGTACCCCGTTCAATTTCCCTGGAAACCAAAGTGGGCAAAGAACGGGATACGGAGCTAGGCGATCTTCTAGAAACAGATGCCCTCTCTCCAGAGGAGTTGGCTGTACGGGATGCCCTGCGGCGCGATTTACATCAGCTGTTGGCCGATCTCACCACCCGCGAGCAAGAAGTCATTCGCTTACGGTTTGGTTTAGGTGATGGTGTGCCCTATTCCCTAGCTGAGATTGGTCGCACTCTGGAGCTATCGCGCGAACGAGTGCGTCAAATCGAGTCAAAAGCGCTGCAAAAGCTGCGTCAGCCCAAGCGTCGTAATCGTATTCGTGACTACCTAGAAGCCTTGAACTAAATTTGTTCTTGAAAGGGCGTTTCCACAGACAACATATTCTTTAGCCAGTGATGTTTCAATCACTGGCTTTTTTGTGGATGGGTTTTTTGTAGATGGGTACTTTGTTGGTAAGAATTGGTACTCTAAATCGGATGAAACCCTGATCTAAGGGGGGTAGTCTAATCATCTAAAGCTCGTTCAGTGCGATCGCAAACTATGGCTATTTTTTATGTTGAAGCGAATGCTCCTAATACTAATGATGGTAGCTCTTGGGGAACAGCCACTAGTTTGCAAACAGCGCTAGCAACTGCGGCGGCTGGAGATGAGATTTGGCTAGCTCAAGGAATCTACAGTCCTGGCAATAATCCCACCGATACATTCACCATCAATAAAGCTATTGAGCTCTACGGTGGTTTCAACGGGACTGAAATAATCCGTGAACAGCGTGACTGGGAAGCTAACCCAACTATTCTCAGCGGTAATGATGTTAATCGCATTGTCGTTACCGCTCAAAGCACGACGAATCCGGCTCTAATTGATGGCGTCATTATTCAAGCAGGTAATTCTAACGACGATGGTGGTGGCATTTACAACCAGGGCAATGGTCGATTGACGTTGCAAAATGCCATTGTTCGCGATAACCAGGCAGCCGATGACGGCGGTGGTATTCGCAATGATGGTGAGCTGCTCATTGTTAACAGCAGCATTATCAACAACACAGCCATTGGGACAAGTGAAACCAGTGGTGGTGGAGGTCTCCTAAATACCGTGAGTTCCTCTGTCACAATCGTCAGCAGCACATTTAGTGGCAATACAGCTCCCAACGGTGGGGCCATTCGCAATGACGGCACCCTGAATTTAACTAACAGCACTCTCAGCGGTAATACAGCCTCTGAAAGTGGTGGCGGTCTTGTCAATACGGTAGATGTGCAGCTTCCTGGAATTGTGGTGGGTCGTGCTAGCGCCACTATCGCCAATAGCACGATCACAGATAACGAAGCTCAAAATAGTAGCGCACAGCCTACCGTAACGGGTAGTGGTATTGCTAACTTCGGTACGGTTGGGGTGACTAACAGCATCATTGCTGGCAATACTAACAACGATGACATCATCGATATCAACTTCCTGATTGGTGCTGGTACCACCACCACGTCTGGTAATAACTTCATTGGCAATGGGGATAATGCTGCTGGTCTTACCAATGGCAATAATGGCGATCAAGTAGGGAGTGCTGCCGCTCCTCTAGACCCGCAGTTGGGACTTCTACAAGCCAACGGTGGTTTTACTCAAACCCATGCACCAAAAGCCGGTAGTCCAGTCATTGATGCCGGTAATGCCGGTACTGTACCTGCCGATGCCTTTGACTTAGATAGAGACGGTAATACTGCAGAAGCACTCTCTGTTGACCAGCGAGGTGTACCTTTCGCTCGGGTAGTAGGAACGACAGTCGATATTGGTGCTGTAGAAGGTGTGGTGGTTCCGGCCGGAATTACATTTTCACCAATCACAGGTCTATTGACGACGGAGTCAGGAGGACGTGATACCTTCACAGCCGTGCTAACAAGTCAGCCTAGTGACGCTGTTATGCTCAATTTCACCAGCGACGATGTGAGCGAAGGGACGATTACTCCCAGCATTACTTTCTCTACGGCTAACTGGAATCAGCCTCAAACGGTCACTTTGACTGGCGTTGATGATCCTGATGAGGATGGTGATGTGGATTACATCATTAACACTAGTGTCACCAGTGCAGATACTCGATACCGTACGCTCATACCGACGTCAGTGGCTGTCACCAACCAGGATGACGACGGCCAAGCTGACGATGACCAAGATGATGACGGCCTTGGTGGTGGCCCTACGAATCCCGTATCACCAGGTCTTACTCCCCAAGGGGAACGATTGGTCGTTGGCGGTGATGGAGATATCTCTATTGAAGTTTCGATTCGTCAAAATTCATCCGAGCAGGTTAGGGAAATCCTTGTTTTTGCGACCGATGCGAATGGTGCCGTCAACGGTTTGACCCCCAGCGATCCTGGCTATATGGACGCGGTGCTGAATAGCGCTCAGGTGGTCTTTTCTACGCTTGAAGCTGGTGATATCGATGAGTTGGCCCCTCAGCGAACCATTAAAGCTACAGCAGGTAGTGTTTTGCAATTTGCCATTGTTGATGGAGGGAGTTTGGATAGCCTACGCCGTGGAGCGGGAGGCACAATCAACATCACAGGAGTAAATGG
Organism: Cyanobacteria bacterium P01_H01_bin.26; assembly: GCA_038748225.1. Lineage (GTDB taxonomy): Bacteria > Cyanobacteriota > Cyanobacteriia > Phormidesmidales > Phormidesmidaceae > Leptothoe. The sequence goes on from JBCDJC010000026.1 coordinate 17,006, forward strand.
CCAGTCAGCTGTGGTCGAATTGCAAACTGCCAGTAATGGGGCGATTCAAATCGGGTTTGGCCATAGCCAGACTGCAACCTTTGGTCAGATAGTGATTGAAGCAGGTGCCGTAGAGGCTCCTGTGCCCGTAGGTGCAGAACTGCAGGGATTGACCAATGACTCCGAACTTGTGGACCTGCGGTCTCAAACCGGAACGCTGACGGTCACAATCGATATTTATCGCGAAGCCAAGTTGGATAGTGTAGTTGGCCTATTTGCCATTGAGAATGAACAAGGTCAAGTACGGGATGCCTTGGGCGTACTTTTAAGTCCTGGAGATGCGGGCTATGTTGACGCTGCCTTAGCACAACGGGTGAATTTAGAGCTGAGCGGAACCAATGGTGAGACTACTCGTTACACCAGTGAGCTGATAGGCGGACAGCTGCTATCCACATTTTTGGTGGTGGATGGGACCGTTGCTGATTTGCTAGATACTGATGCCGTCAATGACCCAGCCATTTACTTTACCCATGTAGCCGGCAATGGTGACGGTGTCGATCATGTGCGCCTTTTGGGTAACAACACCTTTGGATTTGAGGATTTGGCTGGAGGTGGTGATATGGACTTTGACGATGTGGTGATGCAGGCTACCTTTGCCTAGTCCTGTATGATTCTAGCGATCGCAGCTGGTGTCCTCGGCACCGATAAAAAAACCAGCAGTGGAAACTGCTGGTCGGACAGGAGCAATCGCTGGAACAGGGAAACTGGTTTCCCGCTAGCAGAGGTGGTCAACCATCACGGCAACAATAGACGCAAAAGCGGTAATACCTAGGCCCACAAAGGGGTTTTGACCTTGGCTCACGGCAAACGATGTAATGACGCCAGCACCCAGTGCGGCAATCATAAATGCACCTAACCAGTCTTTTCGAGCGTTGTACATAGGGCGCAACTGGGACAATAAGTATGGATGACTACATTTAAATTATCACCACCGCTCGAACTCCATAAAGCAGATTGGATATTCTGTAATCAAGATTTAAGCTGAGAGATATTTTGTTACAAATGTCTCATTTGTAACATCAGATGTTGCGTCAAGCAGAGATATGACTAACGGCTTTGAATAGCTGGGCTACTTTGGTTAAGTCCTTGTCGCCGGGAGCATTTTCCACGCCACTGGAGATGTCGATGCCGTCGGGAGAGAGTAGCGACAAAGCCCGGATAACATTGTCAGGGCGCAGGCCACCGGCTAAAAACCACGGTCGTTCGGGGCGAAATGTTTGAAGGGTGCTCCAGTCTAGAGTGTGTCCTGTGCCACCTAGCTGAGTGGGGTGGTAAGCATCTAGCAAAAAGGTGTCTATGTGGGGTGCGTAGTCTTGGATATCAGCTAAATCCTGGGGATGTCTGATGCGCAAGGCTTTAATGACTTCTACCTGAGGTAGCGCTGTCCGTACCTGTTGGCAATAGGCTGGAGACTCGTGACCGTGGAGCTGGATGCCGTTGAGCTGGCCAGTGAGCACGGTTTGCTTAATTGCTTCTAAGGAGGCATTGGCGAAAACCCCAACGCGATCAATTGGTGGTAATGTCTGGACAATGGTGCGAATAGTGCTGGGAGTAACGTAGCGGGGAGATTGTTTGACGCAAATAAAGCCCAGTACGGAGGCCCCCATGGCTGCGATCGCAGCGGCTTGGTCCGGCTGAGTCAGGCCACAAATCTTAACGCGCATGGGTAAGGATTGAAAAATATTCGGAAATCCGGTAACGCTATTGGTAAATCCCCTCAGTAAAATGGGGGAGGTTCCTGTAGCTTAAGTAGTTTTCAGTCTAGCAAGGCCATTTAACAAACCTATCCCTAGTACCCCTAGGCATTCTAAAGGTATATCACTATGCAATCCGGTTGGCGCGTTGGCGCGATTTTCGGCATTCCCCTATTTATCGATAATTCGTGGTTTTTTATTGTCCTACTGATGACGTTTGCCTATGGCAGCGATCTTTTGGGCGATGGGTTTCCTTTTCCTGTGGCCGCGTTGGTGGGATTGATGATGGCGCTGCTGCTGTTCGGCTCCGTATTGCTGCACGAGCTGGGGCATAGTCTGGTGGCTCGTCGCCAGGGTATCCAGGTAAACTCGATCACCCTATTTTTATTTGGGGGGGTGGCATCAATTGATAAGGAATCTAAAACTCCAGGTCAGGCGTTTCAAGTTGCGATCGCAGGTCCGTTGGTAAGTTTTTTCTTATTTTTGCTACTAACCCTCGTATCTTTTGCCTTGCCGCCTCAAACCGTCGCTATGCTGATGGTTAGTACGATTGCTCGCATCAATCTCGTACTGACTCTATTTAATATGATTCCAGGTTTACCCCTAGACGGGGGGCAGGTCTTAAAGGCCGCTGTCTGGAAAATGACCGGCAGTCGAGCCCAGGGAGTGCGTTGGGCAGCCCGAGTTGGCCAGCTGTTGGGATGGATGGCCATTACAGTTGGTATCTATGCCTATTTGACGACCCAGCGGTTTGAGCTGCTGTGGTTAGCTCTGCTGGGCTGGTTCGCTGTGCGAAATGCGGGAGCCTACAACCGGGTTAGTGACTTGCAAGATGCCATTACCAGTCTCAAGGCGCGGGATGCTAGTGTGCGTGAGTTTAAGGTGGTTGATGCCACTATGACGCTACGAACCTTTGCGGATGATCGGCTGCTCCACGAAAATCAGTCGACTATTTATTTTGCCGCTTCAAACGGTCGCTATCGGGGCATGGTGTCGCTGGATGATCTGTGTCAGATTGAGCGCAGCCGATGGGAGTCAATGACCCTGGCGGAGGCAGCTCAGCCGCTGCTGGATATGCCCCACGTGCGTGAGGAAACGCCTCTGTCTAAGGTAATTACGGATCTTGAAGAAAATGACTTAAGGCGCATTACGGTGCTGTCTCCAGCTGATGCTGTGGCTGGCACAATCGACCGTGGGGATGTGGTGCGAGCTTTGGCCAAGCGGCTTAATTTCCCAATTTCAGAAGCCATTATCGATCGGATTAAAGCGGATGGTGTTTATCCATCAGGGTTACAGCTAGCTGCCATTGCGAGAAACGCTGAGTAGTGCTGGCACCAGTATGTTTGTAACCCGATGATGGGTCCATGGCTGAGCCCCGTGCTGGAGAATCAGCCATGGACCGGCAAATAGTCTTCAAATTGGCTATAAATTGTTCTATCTTCAGCAATTTGTAGCAAGTCGTAGGATTATTAATGGTTTTTTCTTGGCCATAAATCCTGGGTAGATGGCCGGAGTGTCCGTATGTCAGGCTCTCAGATAAATTTTGAGTAGACCGAGCAACTTCAGTGATTTGTCCATTGGTCGCATACCCCGCTGATAGCTAACGTGGAGTTGGGGTGCAATCGTTTTTGCTATTGGACCAGGGGGCAGCACCGATGGGTGATATTGCTCAGTTGCATTGCCGTGGGGTGTTAACACCCCACGGCTCTAAAGCGATCTTATGAAAAATTGTCTACACAAATCTGGTTGGCGTCTGCTGCCCGGTCTTTTAGCAGTAGGTTTAGCGCTGATGGCCGCTAAAACAGGGATTGTACGGTCCTTGGAGTACAGTATCTATAATGGCTTATTTAAATTTAGGGGTGAACAGCCGTGGGATGAACGGGTGGCGGTCATTGAAATCGATGAAACGAGTTTGGCTGCCATTGGTCAATTTCCCTGGCCTCGAAGCTATTACGGTGAGCTGCTAAAGCAGATTGCCCCGGCCCGGCCCGGGGTAGTTGCTTTTGACATTTTGTTTGCTGAATCTAGTGAGGATGATGCGGCATTAGCCCTGGCGATGGGCCACCGCAATGTTGTGTTGGCCACAGCCTGGGATGAGCAGGGTGGGGTGATTGGTCCCAACGCTTTGGTGGCAAGCGGTGCGATCGCAACAGGTCACATACACCACTACGCTGACGTCGATGGTATTACGCGTGCCTATCAGCCCAAACTGAACGGTATCCCGGCGTTTAGTATTGCAGCTGTGCAAAGATACGCTCAAAACCAGGCCGATGGCGTTTATGCAGCCAACGACAATCGTCCGCTGTGGTTAAACTGGCCCGGTTCTATTCAACATTCCCCTCGCTATTCATTCGTCGAGGTACTCACAGGCCATGTGCCCGCCGCTGTGTTTGCCAACAAAATAGTCTTTATTGGATTTACGGGGGTGGGTATTGATGCCATGACGACTCCCTACGATCGCAATCCGCCCGCCGCAGGTGTCTATCAGCATGTTGTCGCAACCCATAACTTGCTGACCCAAAGCCACCTTCATCGTCTTACCTGGCCTATTTTGGGGCTGTTTGTACTGCTGAGCCCGATGATTAGCTATGGATTGTATGGCTATCGCTTTGAGCTGCGGCTGCTAGCAAGCTTCGCGGTTATTGTACTCTGGAGCGCCGTTGTGATTGTGGCCTTTAGTCATAATTATTGGCTACCCACCATGGTGCCTGTGCTGAGTATTATCTTGACCAATATCTTGGTAGGGATTGTCAAAGGGGCACAAACAAGGCTTATGCATGGTCAGAAGTCTGAGCATGTTGGCAGTGTATTAGTACCTTATACCCAGAGCCGCTGAAGCTTTACCAAAGACCGTTACAGGGCGCGTTGAGTTTGTGCCCATTCCATGGCCTGTTGCTGTTCTTGCTCAGAGAGCGGTTGTGTTATGAACCTGATATCAAATGCTCGTTGAGCTGCCTCTGTGAGGGCCGCAATGGCCTGGAAAGGTTGAATATTCATCAGAGCATCGGGTGGTGTGCTGGGGATACCAAAGACCTTTTCGGTCAGGTGAGGATCTGGAGCCAGTCTCATGGAGCCATGTTGCAAAATACAGCCATCACGATAAAGCTGGGCACTGCCAATGACCTTATACCCGTTATCCATGACCAAATCTGCTGTAGTAGCTGTGTCAAAACAGTTGCTGGCCTGTCTGTAGCTGTGTTTGTCAGCACCGAGCTGTAGGGAAATACCCAGGCTACACCAACCCTCTACTAAAAATTTGCAGAGGTGGGCATATATATCCCTTCGTCGACCCTGTTGACCGGAGACGATCAGGCTGTAGGTCAGGTCGCCCTGATGTAATACCGCCCGCCCGCCACTCGGTCGCCGTACTAGGTCAATTGGCTGGCCGTGCCATTGTAAATTATGCCAGTGGGCTGGATATTGCCGCTGATGGTACCCTAAGGAAATAGCAATGGGTTGCCAGGTATAAAACCTTAGACAAGGCGGACTTTGACCGAGGCGATGCTGTTCCAGAAGCCACTCATCAATGGCCATTTGATTTGAACCGGAGGCTGAGATAGGTGCAATCAGTCGCCATGTCGTTGCCATGGGAAGCTATCTCACAGGCTAGCTGGCCGGTGGATATTTGCTCTGGAGGATATCGTCTTGCTCATCAGCAATAGTTGCCACAATTGTCATGAGTCGAGAAATCTCACCGGGATTAATGTCAGCGAGAATACGGCTAGCCAGGATCAAAACATCTTGGTTAGAGATGCCGAAGCAGGCCTCGAAAGTCTCCCCACAGTTCATAGAGAGGAGTTCCTGCATCAAAGCCGTTTGGTTGAGGACCGGTAGCTTCAACAGCGGAGACCAGACGGTTAGAGAGTCTTCGTCCTCGGTTCCCGTAAGCTGAACATAAACGGTGACGCTACCGTAGGTGAACTTCCAAAGATAGCTATCATCACTGTGGCTGACCATGGCATCACCTTTTTGGTCCAAGCTAGCAATGACGGTTTCAATCACGTCTATGTGACTAGCTTCGAATGTCTCGGTCCCAGCGCTAATAGTTTCGCCAGCGGTTTCAACATTTAGGGTACTCATAGGGCCGCTTACTCCTAATAAATTACAGCTGAAGGCATGAGCATAATAGACAGCTGACCGTGGATAACATGTTGGTTCAATAGAACATATTGCAGAACAGATCGCTGCAGACATGCTCTTGGTAGAAGCTTTGCGGACATAGCCTCTACCCTGTCTTTGCTATCTTAATCGTGATGGGCTAGTAATTGGAGAAGGCTGGCTGATGACGAATAAGACTTAAAAACTCTTCACGGGTCTTTTGCTCGTCTTGAAAGACACCTAGCATGGCGCTGGTTACTGTCCAGGACCCAGGCTTTTGGACACCGCGCATGGCCATACACATGTGGCTGGCTTCCATGACAACCGCTACACCTTGAGGGTCTAGTATTTCATTAATGGCCTCGGCAACCTGGCGTGTTAGCCGTTCTTGTACCTGAAGCCGTCGAGAATACATTTCAACAATGCGGGCCAACTTACTTAAACCCACTACCTTTTGATTGGGGATATAGGCGACATGAGCTCGGCCCATAAATGGCAGCATATGGTGCTCGCATAGGCTGAAAAAGTTGATATCTCTCACTAACACCATCTCGTTGTGACCCTCGTCAAAGATAGCGTTGTTGACAATAGTCTCTAGGGATTGGGTATAGCCCTGGGTAAGAAAACGCATGGCTTCAGCGACCCGTTTGGGGGTTTTGAGGAGTCCTTCGCGCTCAGGATCTTCGCCCAGCTCAGCCAGCATGGTGTGTACAGCCTGCATCAGTTTGCCATTGTCGGCAGAGGGTTTGTGTAGCAGTGCGTCTTGACCTTTGGTTTTGGAACGATCGGGGAGTACGGTGGCTGACTTTCCGTTGAGGGCACCGTTCGTTTTGGAACCGTTGGTTGAAATGGCCATAGTGTGGGTTAGATAATTTCTAGATGATGAGCAAACAGTGGGCTTGTCTAAACAGACGAATAGTGGCCAAGTCTTCTTGGCCTGGGCAAAAGCACTACGTTAGGGAATCACAGGGCTCCTCCACTGGGCGTGATGGTTAGCTCTTCAACCACTGCACCAGGGGGAAGAATCGCAGTTTGTAAAATGGCATTGGCAACTAGATCCGGGGTAAGCATACCTGATCGGTCAAAGTCAGATTGGACCGTGTCGGTATCCCATAGGGGAGTATTGACAGCACCTGGATAAATGGTGACGACGCGAATACCGTGGTCTCGCTCTTCAACTGCAACAGCTTTGGATAGGGCAGCTATAGCCGCTTTACTAATGCCATAGGCACCCCATTGGGGAAAGGCTTGGCGAGCGGCGACCGAGGCTACGTTGATGATCATGCCGCCACTGTGCTCTCGCATACTAGGGAGTGCAGCCTGTATACATTGAAAAACGCTGGTTACATTTAGATCGATCACTCGACACCAGTCTGCCAGAGGCATTTGATTGAGTTCGCCTGTATAGCCCATGCCGGCATTATTAACCAGCACATCGATGGGGCCAAAAGCTGCTATCAGCTCTGTAACCTTGGCGCTGACTTGACCAATCACACTTAGGTCTATGGGAAAGCTTTGGGCTTTAACCGATGCGATCGCACTAATTTCGTCTGTTAAAGCCTGCAGCTTATCCGCCGAGCGGCTGACTAGGGCCACATCAAATCCAGCCTTAGCGAAGGCCAACGCGGTAGCACGACCAATGCCAGTACTAGCACCTGTAATCAATGCACGATGATTGAGAGCGGTATTCATTGATGGAGCATCTATGGAAGATTGGGGATTAAATACCCCGTGTTCAATATTAACAAATGTTACGAGGCATGTGTTGATTTCGTGGTGAGAGAGCCTTCAAAGGGCCGTCGAACCTAGAATCCGTAAATGGTGTATCCGCAGCGCAACAACTTACTAAGTGTGATTTGTTTTTCTAAGATTTGCTCTAGACATGTGGAACTGCTTAAAGTTATAAGATATCAGCGAGGGCTGTTACTGTTGTTTCGAGCCATGGGGAAGGTCTATATTCTGGTTTTGCAAAACAAGATTTGCTAGCCCCTAGGCAGCTTCAGAAAACACACCAATCTGACGAAACTTGCGATATCTTTCCTGCCGTCGTTGTTCTGGTGACATAGCAAGTAAGGCTTCAAGATTCTCCCATAGAGCGTTCTTCAGTCCCTCAGCTGCTTGAACTGGGTTAGCATGGGCTCCGCCCACAGGTTCAGGTAACAGATAGTCTAAAATGCCTAGGTTTTTTAAATCCCATGCCGTGATCTTTAAGGCTTCTGCCGCTTGAGAAGAGCGTGATGAATCTTTCCACAAAATAGCTGCGCAGGCTTCCGGACTGGCAACTGTGTAAACGGAATGCTCAAACATCAACAGTCGATCACCAACGCCTATCCCCAAGGCGCCGCCAGACCCACCTTCCCCAATTACCGTACAAACAATGGGAACGTTGAGACGGAACATTTCTCGAAGATTGTACGCAATCGCTTCTCCCTGTCCTAGCTGTTCGGCTTCGAGACCAGCCCAGGCTCCTGGTGTATCGATAAAAGTGAAAATCGGCATATTAAATCGTTCGGCATGCTCCATGAGGCGCATTGCTTTACGATAGCCCCCCGGCGACGCCATCCCAAAATTTCGGGCGACATTGTCCTTTGTGTCCCGTCCTTTCTGGTGGCCTAACATCACCACGGAATGATCGTGAAACCTGGTAATTCCGCCGATCAAAGCCAAATCATCTTTTCCGGAGCGACGATCGCCGTGTAGCTCTATCCATTCATCGGAGATAGCTTGGATATAATCCAATGTGCTAGGTCTGCGAGGATGGCGGGCTACCTGAATGCGCTGAGCCGGTGTCAGGCTTGTAAAAATCTCCTGTCTTAGCTGCTGCGCCCGTGACTCAAGCTGCTGAATCTGTGCTGAGACGTCGACATCATTATCTTCTGCTAAGGCTTGTATTTGCAGAATGCGGGACTCTAATTCAGCCAAAGGCTTTTCAAAGTCCAGCAAGATAGGCCGTCGTTCAGTCGTCGCCATAACGGATTTAGGTACTCCAGCAGTGATTCCACCCTATCGCAAACTGTCCCCTGAAACATGGGGTTAGCTCAGCTAACCCTGGTGACTGTAGATAGGTAGATAAATCTAAGTTGTTAGCAAAGGGCGGAAGCCATGTTTGACAGAGGCTGCACCAATTTGCTCCATCTTCTCAAGGGTGATTTGATTTCTCCCCCAGGAAAAATTAGTATGCCATTTCTCAAATTCCAACAGCATCGATTCAGCAAAACAGGCGAACAGCTGTCGGGCCGGTACATCCATCGCCACGATATGCATAATACGCCAATCAATATCTAGGCTATGCTCAACGATGCCCCCTTGGAGAACATGAATGCCGGGATGGCTAAATTTACTGCCAATATTTTTGGGATAGCCGCCATCAACCATTAAGCAGGGCTGCTTTAAGGTGTTAGGGTCAATATCGACCCCCTTGGGCATACTCGCAACCCAGACAACCACATCTGCCAAGGGCAGGGCTTCTTCTAGCCCCATTACTTTACCCATGCCAATTTCATCCTTAAGGCTATCCAGCCGTTCTCGGTTACGGGCAACGAGCAGCAAATCTTTGACACCGGTATTTTGGCTGAGCCATCGACAAACGGCGCTGCCAATATCTCCTGTAGCTCCGCAAACAGCTACCGTTGCCTGGGAAAGGTCAATGCCGTATTGGGGGGCGGCCTGTTCAACCTGTTGGCAAATGATATAGGCCGTGTGAGTGTTGCCGGTGGTAAATCGATGGAAGTCTAGCTCCAGGTTACGAATACGTCTGATCCGCTCCAGCTTGAAATTTTCAAAAATGATTGAGGAAAACCCACCTAGGGCCGTAATGTTGATACCCATTTTCTGAGCATGGGCCATGGCGTTCAAAATTTTTCGAGTAGCCGCTTTAATGCGTCGTGTTGCCAACATTTCTGGCAAAAAGCATGACTCTACATAGCGCCCTTCAATCACTTGACCCGTTGCGCTGGTCACCTTGATATCCTCCACTACAAATGGAGGCGCACTGCACCAAAAATCTAGGCCCTGACTTCCATATTCTGGATATCCCAAATCACGGGCGACCGCTTGGGCGTGTTCTAAGTTGGTGAGGTGTCCGATTAAGCCAAACATTTGGGCCGTTTATATTAATAAAGTAATCCTAGAAAGTTAGACTACAACAAAACGTCACAGTCCTACGGTGCACGGTGGTCACATAGCGCCCACAATGCAGACAAAAAGAGGCTGATCGCACGATCAGCCTCCCACAAACATTCATTAATGCTAAACCATGGATAGCCCTTGGGCTGAAAGCTTCATCACTTCCCGATTTGTAAACCCAATGTTACCGAGAGCTTCACCGTAGGTGATCATAAAGTCTTCAACCAGGGCATCTTTTTCCATGCCTAGCACAGACGCATCATCAGCTACCTGATTGAGCATTTGCCAGACCAGGGGAAGGTTCTGGCGATTAGCGATTTCTAATTCGGCCTTGGCTGTTTCAAAGTTTGCCTTGAGCCATTCTTCGCCAAAGTTCAGGTGCATGTACTCATCTTTGACCACACCCTCGGTGATTTTTCGGGCAAAATCATCCGCTACGGGAATGTAGATGTTGTAAGCGGCAATGGCAAAGGTCTCAATGATGAGAGACTGGATGAGTAGACAGGTGACGACCTTGCCGTCATCCCAAGCCTGTTGAAAGTTTTTATGTAGCTCAGCAAAGAAAACTTTAGCGAATTCCATGTCGGGCGTCACTTTCAGATTCCTGCCACAGGCTTGAAATCCTTTCATGTGACGATTTTCCATACGAGCTAATTTAAGTAGCTCGTCCTTATTTTCGCTGAGGTGTTCAGCTAACTTTTTGTAGTTATCGTTAGCTTCTAATTCCCCTTCAATTACGATCGCGTTGATGCGGCTGTATGCATCTTTGTACGCTTCACTTTGGAAGTCGAGCGCTGGGCTGGCCTCAAGCTGCGGCATATCTATCTAATTCCTGCATTAAAAAAACTATTCCGCTGCCTATATCCAAGCCACGGTCTAGCACAAGTGCTGCGATTAACTTAAATATTGACATCTGATTTCACACTTTACACCCTATCAGCATGGCAATAATGTTTAATGGGCCGGTTAAAATGTCCCCACACTATTGACTATCAAGCATTCTGGGCTGATCTATTTAGAATTTTTATCTAATCCATTAGATCGAAAGCGGTCCACCCCATTAGTCTAGTCAATTTCTCCCAAAATCTGCAGTCGGATAGTTTTGGTTGAGGGACTATCGGAACTCCCAAGTTGAATCTCAATCAGTTCGTTGGTAAGGGGAGTCAGGGCGCTAAGGAGCGCTCGTAGCTGAGGTGTACTTTCGCCACTGTCTACATAGACCCGCTCCGCCAGTTTGTTGAGCCGACGCCAGGCTGTGTAGAGTTTTGCTGTGGCCTGCTCTAACTGAGTTGCCTGGTTGACTAAGTCTGCTGTGGAGTTTAGACAGCCTATACGGAGTGCCTCCTCAAGGGCTTGCTCTAAATTGACAACGTCTGGGTCAATGGTTTGGACCTGGCTAGCCGCAGCTATATATTTAGACAAATAGCGGGCCTCAGACGTGATTTGTTTTAGGGTGTCCACATCCGGGTTGCGCTCGGCTTCTGTGCGTAAGGTGGCCTGATGACTGGGTGGAAGTTTTTCCATTTCCTTGACCAGCGGTGTTAGGTACCGGGTCGGAATAGTGTTGTTGGCAGCCTTTTCACGGACCGTTTCTGGAATTAGATCGGAGGTCATAGCTGTCCACTCGTCCGAGAGCTGCTTGACTTCTTTGCGGGTAATCTGTTCGCCGCGTCGCGCTGCTTCGGTGACCATCTGCTGAACTTCGGGTGCTGCTTGAGCGGTCTCGACAAAGGCGCGTTTACTAAACTGATTGACAGCCTGATCGCTGAGCAGTCCCTCTTTAAGTAGCTCATCGGCGCTATTGCCTAGTTCAATTAGGGCGTAGGCCTGGCTTTTACTAATTTCTCGATCTTTTAGCCAGTTGAGAAAGCCCGTGCCTCGACCGTCGCCGCCCTGTTTTTCGCGATCGCGAACGGCTCTAAGAATACGTCCTCGCCAAATGTCGGTTTGCAGGTCAAAGCGATCACACACCTGCCAGGCAATATCGATCTGGTGATTAAAATCGTGGTCGGAAATATTACTGTCGCCGGGGTCAGGAATTTTGAAGTCGAGCGTTACATCTTGATCTGTGCTGCCCTGGGTGATGTCGGCTACAAAATCGGTTGCTGCAACCATGTAATTCCTCGTATCCCGCTGGCCTATTTGACAGGTTTACTATGTTACAGCTGCAGGACCCAGCGCACAAACATGAGCGACAGGGCGGCTGCCCCTAGGACAATCGTTAGCAGTATAAGAATCAGGGCGATGGCAAAGAGTTTGTCTATGCGCCGGCTGGGACGAGGATGGTGTATGTGCCGTTCTAGGAGGGCTACGTTGCGGACATTGGCTTTCCAAACTACATCGAATAGATCACCGATCATGGGAACTGTGCCCACTAACACCTCAAGCAAAATATTTAGCCCCATCCGGCCTAGGGTCGCCGCCGGTACCCCCAGTCGGGCCGCTTCAGCAATCACGTAGATAGAAATCAGCCCTGCCACCAGATCGCCGCCGCCGGGTAGCAGTCCTATTAGCGGGTCTAGTCCGACTCGATAGCCCAGTCCAGGAATTGCGATCGCATTATCCAAGACATGACTGAGGCTACGTAGCCGTTGTAATACCTGGTGAGAGTTGGAGGGCGATAAAGCAGGCGGTGGATCAGAAAGGGGCATAGTACGCAATCATCACAGCCGATGGGCAGCCTATGGAACGGTACGCAACAGTCGTCAGCATAGCAAGCAGCTGTATGAATCTGATAGTTTATCTGGCAGGTGAGCGTTGGCTGATGCGGTTGAAATAGTCCATAAACATTACAAGCTGATTTGGTGCCATGGCGACATCCTGAAGTTGGGGCATAATGTCACCATCTAAATAGTCCACATCCCTGTCAATCATGAAGCAATCTCGGAAAGTTTTACGCCGCGCCCTGCTTATTCCCACCGCCCTATTAACCTTTGGTGTCCTCTCAGCTAGGGATGCCGTGGCTCAAATCTATAATCCTATCGATCTAGCGGGAGGACGTGAAGTGAACGATACGCTCACTGAAAGCGATATTCCCACTGGAGTAGGAGGGTTTGCCAGGGACTATAGCGTTGAACTGTTTGAAGGTGACCAAATTACCATCGATGTGATCTCAGAAGAGTTCGATACACTGGTCAGCTTGCTGGGGGATGACGGTACCACGGTCAGTGAAAACGATGATGGCCCAGATGGCTCAACTAACTCCCTCCTGTTTGCCCGTATAGCTAAATCTGGTCAGTACACGGTACGGGTAAGGTCCTATGCCGGTCAGGGGACAGGAGCCTTCTCTCTAAAGCTAGCCCGTCTGCGTGAAATTGAATAATTAGAAGCCTTTGCGGCTCCCATCAGCATTTTTGCCCCTATCCCAGGTAGCTTTCAAAGTGGGGTAAAGACCGAGGACAAAAGATTCCGTATTGAGCTTGCTAAGGGTTCCACTCTTTTGCTAACTTGTTTAGGCGCGCAAGCGAGGCAGCAATGCCGCTTGTTGCCGGGATAGCTCAGTTGGTAGAGCAGTGGACTGAAAATCCTCGTGTCGGCGGTTCAAGTCCGCCTCCTGGCATCGCCGGTGTAACCGGCAAGTGTGGGTCGTTGCCCGAGTGGTTAATGGGGGGCGGACTGTAAATCCGCTGGCTACGCCTACGTTGGTTCGAATCCAACACGGCCCACCACCCAGCCTTCATAGCTCAGCGGTAGAGCACTCCCTTGGTAAGGGAGAGGTCACGAGTTCAATTCTCGTTGAAGGCTTTATCTCGGTCTACCTTGGACCAACAGAGTACAAACTCAATGCCATGAATCTGGGGCATACTGTGACTTCATGGACTGGTAGGCCATGAAAAGAATATCTAATTTAGGCCCCTGTGATTGAGCAGGGGCTTTTTATTGAGCGGCTATCCTATCAAGTTGACTTGTCGAATCTGGTATGGATAAGCCATAACGGGGGCAGATATTCTTTATTCAGTGCTCATACCTATGACAGACCCGATAACGGCAGCCTCAATAGCAACGCTTATCTTTACGACAGTCGTTGGCAAACTAACGGAAGACCTGACTGAGGAGACGCGTAATCAGCTGATGCAAAAGCTGCAGAGTCTGAAACAGCTGATGGATAGTAAGTTTCGAGGTAGAGCCAGAGCTGCCTTGTCGCGGGCTCCTCAGGGCGATGATATCGATCGAGACACCGTCAGGCAATCGTTACGAGCGGTCATGGATACCGATGACGCCTTTGCTCAGCAGGTGAAGGCATTGGCTAGGGAAATTGAGCAGTTGAAGAGCCATCGCCAGCTTCCAGGCCAAGCGGTTCAAAGCGCCTCTGGTCATGACGTTAAACAAGTAAGTCATGTTCAGGGAACGGCGATTACAGGAGATAGTATCACGGTCAATTATTAGCTAGAGTCGCCGAGTGCAGGCTCGTCAAAGTCAACCCTGCGCGACTGGAGCGTCCCCCGTCAAATTCCACCGCTACCGGGGCACTTCGTCGAACGGCCTGAGTATCAACAGGCACTGAAGCAAGAATTACTGTGCGAGGGGGTTCAGGTCGGTACCCTGGTGGTGAGTGCCATCTATGGCTTAGGTGGCATTGGTAAGTCGGTCCTAGCTTCCAAGCTAGCCTTAGATAGCGAGATTCAGACACGCTTCTGTGATGGCATCTTATGGGCCACCTTAGGACAAAATCCAGATATCTTACCGTTGCTCAGTGGCTGGATTCAGGCTCTCGGCGATCACGACTATAAACCCACGGCGATTGAGTCGGCTTCGAATCAGCTGCGAACACTTCTATATGACAAAAAAGTCTTACTCGTTGTTGATGATGTTTGGAATCCTGAACATCTAAAGCCCTTTCGAGTAGGCGGGGAGAGCTGTTGTGTCTTAGTGACCACCCGAGAGGCTAGAATTTCCGACGCGCATCGATACGATTTGGACGTGATGACAGCAGAGCAGGCTCTGAAGCTGATGAGTCAAAAGCTATCAGAGCCGCTAAACGATATCGATAAGGAGCATGCGACTTCATTTGCAAACTGTGTCGGATATCTACCCTTAGCCTTAGAACTGGCGGCGTCTCAAATTGAGGAAGGGGTTCCCTGGGTAGAGCTGCTCGAGGATTTTCAAACGGAGTTCGTGCGTTTAGAAACGCTGGATATCTATAGCCAGGATGAAATACCGGATGATGCTAAGCGGCGAAACTACAGCTTGCTCGCCTGTTTCAATCTGAGTTTGAAACAGCTATCACCCGAGCAACTACAGCAGTTTGCTTGGTTAGGCATTGTGCCTGAGGATGTGAATCTGACTCAGGCCATGGCCGGAACCCTGTGGCAGGTGACCGCTCGTCAGGCTGGGGCAATTTTGCGTGCGTTTAAGGCTAAGGCCTTGGTGTTGCAAGGGGTTAAGCAGGCCGATGGGCGATCGAGCTATCGAATGCATGACTTGATGCATGATCTGGCCCAGCAGTTATTGATCGCTCCAGTAAATCCCGTTCGAGCGGGTGAACTATCAGGGCTAGGACTCACGAAAGAAGACGCCCATCATCAATTTCTCGATCACTATCGAGCGAAAACATCGAATGGCCAATGGCATACCCTGATTGATGATGGTTATATCTATGCTCGCCTGACCTGGCACATGGACCAGGCGAAACAGCCCCAAGCCATACATCAACTCTTGAGAGAGAGTGATGAGCAAGGTCGCAATGGTTGGTATGAGGCTTGTGATGCGATTGGTAAACCGGCAGGCTTTGTGAATGACCTGAGTCGAGCTTGGCAATTAGCCATTGATAGCTATTATCAAACACCTAGTGAAGCAGTTACTCTAGTCTTCCGATATGCCTTAATCCGCACATCACTGAATAGTTTGGCCAGTAATGTCCCGGCTGAATTGGTGGGAGCATTGGTTAAGAAAGGGATTTGGCAAGCGGCCCAGGGACTGGCCTATGCCCAACAAGCCCAAAACCCTTGGCATCGAGCAGCCTGTATTTCTGCCATCGTGCCGCATATGCCCAAAGCCTTGTTGCCCGAGGCCGTAAACACCATTGGTCAAATTAACGATGCGGTCTATCGCTCCTACGTGCTCAGCAAACTAGCAGAGCCCTTTCCTGAAGTGTGGCCGACTGTCCTCGAAACGATTCAACAGATTCAAGACCGTTATGGAAACCATCGAGCCCAAACAGAAGGATTTTCATATCGAGCATTTGCGCTCAAACAAATTGTAAACTCGTTGCCAGCGCAATACTTGGCAAAGGCGATCTACATTACTCGCCAAATTCAGGATGCCTCAGATCGGACACTGGCATTGACTGCGCTGGCAAAACGAGACAGTAAATTATTGCCCGAAGCGCTGGAGGTGACGCGCCAAATCGAAGCTGAATCTTATCGCTCGAATGCCCTGCGTGCGCTGGCGGAGCACCTGCCCGAGGCACTATTGCCTGAAGCGCTGGAGGTGACGCGCCAAATCGAAGATGAATATTATCGCTCGAATGCCCTGAGTGCGCTGGCGGAGCACCTGCCCGAGCTGTGGCCCGAAGCGCTGGAGGTGACGCGCCAAATCGAAGCTGAATCTTCTCGCTCGAGTGCCCTGCGTGCGCTGGCGGAGCACCTGCCCGAGGCACTATTGCCTGAAGCGCTGGAGGTGACGCGCCAAATCGAAGATGAATATTCTCGCTCGATTGCCCTGAGTGCGCTGGCGGAGCACCTGCCCGAGCTGTGGCCCGAAGCGCTGGAGGTGACGCGCCAAATCGAAGATGAATCTTCTCGCTCGATTGCCCTGCGTGCGCTGGCGGAGCACCTGCCCGAGGCACTATTGCCTGAAGCGCTGGAGGTGACGCGCCAAATCGAAGATGAATCTTCTCGCTCGAGTGC
>JBCDJC010000027.1:0-33482 GCA_038748225.1 Cyanobacteria bacterium P01_H01_bin.26
CTCTAGTTTTGCCCATTTTTGTTTTGTTGCCAGCCCATGGGGCAGATGAAGCAGATTTGCAACGCCTGGAGCTGACCGGTGCCTGTCCTGACTGCGATCTGTCGGGGGCTGATTTGCAATCTTCCCACCTGATCGGTGCCGACCTGCGCGGGGCCAACCTGCAGGGCGCTAACCTGGCAGCTAGCAATCTTGAGGGGGCTGACCTTACCGGTGCCAACCTAACCGGGGCTAATTTGAGTAATGCCTTTTTGACCAACGCTGTATTCCAATCGGCCGTTTTGGATGAAGCCGACCTATCCGGTTCAGCACTTTATTTTACCGACGTCACCGATGCCTCGCTGGAGAATATCAACATTGCGGATGCCCAGGTGGTGGGCACCCCCATCAGCGTAGGCGGCGCTTATGGCGAAGAAGAGTAGTGCTGGCGCCTAAACAGGCATAATTGAGCGCTGACAGGCGGGACAGACCGCATGGATCAGCAGCTGACAGTCGAGGAGATGATAGCCCGACTTTTCGGCCATTTTGGCCCCGGCCTTGAGCACCGAGTCGTTTTTAAATTCGATTGTTTTGTTGCACCGTACGCAGATGAGGTGGTGGTGGTGGTGGGGCGAGGGCTGGTTGATTTCGTAGCGCTTTTGGCCTTCGGCTAGCTCCAGCTCCCGTAAGATCCCCATGCGGGACATGAGCTTGAGGTTGCGATAAATGGTAGAAAGGCTGATGGGTTCGCCCTGATCTTTGAGCAGCTCACAGAGTTCTTCGGCGCTGAGGTGCTCGCCCTTGGCCACGTTTTGAAACGTGTTTAAGATCGTCTCCCTCTGGGGCGTCATTCGCCATCCGCGATCGTGGAGCTCAGCTTTCATTGCGGCAGGCGTGTAGGCGACCATGAACCTTTCTCTCCGTAGTTTGGCATTAACAGGTGCTTAATGAGAATAATAGCGAAATCTTGGGAAGGTTGCAATAGTTTCGCCTTATTGCAAATAATACCCAAAAGTTATTGAGGGAATAATGGTCAGTGTCTGTCTGCTAGCCTGCCGCGACCGTAGGGTTTATCTGTATTCGCTCTTTCCTCGAAACATTATTTAGAACATTTGAGCTTTATTCAGGGAAAATCTGGGGTTTCCCCCTGAAGCGGGTAAGTTCCCCTACTATATTGGTTGAGAACCTTTTGCATTAGGTAACGCCCACGTTCTACAGGTGTGCCCGTTGGTTTGCTGTCACTTGCGATCGCAGGCCAACGCATACCCGGTGGTATCGGAGCTGGGGGATTTCAAGGGAGATGAAGTCAACGTGTCTGCCTACGGTCGCAACAGTCCTGAGGTGATCAAGCTAGCCGATCGCGTCGGCTAGAAGTAGGGCCATGCTGTTTCAAATTCCCGATGTCCTGACCGCCGATGAGCTGACCCAGCTCCAAACGAAAATGGGCGAGGCCAGCCTGATCGACGGCAGGGCCACCGCTGGCTGGTATGCCAAACAGGTGAAAAACAATCAGCAGCTCCAGAGCCGCGATAGTAAACCCCTGGAGGCCCTGGTCAAAACGGCCCTGCTGCGCCATCCCCTGTTTCAAACGGCGGTGCGTCCCAAACGGCTGCATACCCTGCGGTTTAGCCGCTATGGCCCAGGCATGTCCTACGGTACCCACGCCGATAATGCGATCATGGACGGCGGCCGGGCGGATGTGTCCTTTACCCTGTTTCTCAATCAGCCTGCTGACTATGGCGGGGGCGAACTCGTGATTGAAGGAGCCGACGCCGAACAGTCCTATAAGCTGGCACCGGGGACAGCCATTGTCTATCCTTCCTCTACGCTCCATCGGGTCAACCCGGTCACCCAGGGTCAACGGCTGGTGGCGGTGGGCTGGGTACAGAGCCAGGTGCGCGACCCGGCCCAACGGGAGCTGCTGTTTGATATCGATACGGTGCGGCGTTCCCTGTTTGCCCAGCATGGCAAAACCGTTGAATTTGACCTGCTCTCCAAAAGCGTATCGAACCTGCTACGGCGATGGGCGGAGTAGGCCGGTCGCTCGTCTTACACAGCTTTTGGCATAGCTCCTGGCATAGCTTCTGGCTTCAGAGTAAGCCGCTAGCAGCCCTTCAGGAATCAGCTGGTAATACCTGAGCCAGCGTTCATTCACCTGGTTACCCTGTTTTTTAGTCGCTCGGGTAATCTCCCTGTCCGTCTGGGGCAGGTCCACATCGCAGAAGGCGACGGTCTGACGGATGCTCCGATCAAAGTCCTTGACCAGGTCCTCATAGACAACCTCAAAAAAAGGCAGGTGATTTTGTTGAAAAAATGATTGCCAGCTGCGATTGCGACCCGCCACACCCTGTTTATACCGATAGATATTTAACGGTCTAAAAGAGAGGGGTTGGCCGCCTGGGCTACCGGCGGATGGGGCGGCACCTTTTTTCTCCCTTCTATCTTTGAGGATCAGATAGACCCCGGTCTGCTTGCTAATTTCCATGGAAATAGCCTGGCTGACCAGGTTTTGACGCCGGATAAAAATAAACTTAGGGTTGGGAAACAGACAGGACAAAATTTCGCTGTCTGAGTGCGATCGCAGGGCCGGATCGGTGCGGGCGATCTTCAGCAGCTCCCCCAGGTGGTCCCAATGCAGTTTGGCGCTAAAGACTCCGTTAGCCGTCTGACCCTGGGAATATACTCGAGCCAGGTAGGGATACAGCTCGCTGGCCAAGGCGGTAACGCCGTTTTTGGCCAGCATATCGGAGCGAAAAAACTCTATGGGCTTACCCAAACAGTCAAGGCTGCTGAGGGTTCGGCTCAGCAGCGTGCTTCCCGACCTGCCGGTTGAGCAGATGATGATGCTTTTTGTGGGCCGTAAATCCGCCGAAATTGTATCAGCATAGGACATGGGGCTACTACTCAGCGCATTTTCTACTGATTAGAATAGCAGCCCGGGTCAAGGGGTATGTTGGCCGCACTAGTAGGCGTCCTGCAGCTCGTAAAAGTCCGGGGAAATATAATCCTTCCGCATGGGCCAGCCGGTCCAATCCTCCGGCATTAGCAGCCGCTTGAGATTGGGATGCCCTTCATAGATGATGCCGTACATGTCGTAGCTTTCGCGCTCTTGCCAGTCGGCAGCCTTCCAGATCCAATAGACCGAGGGCACCTTGGGTTCGGCGCGGGGGACATAGACCTTGATGCGAACTTCCTCTGGCCGGTCAGCATTGTCGCTGACCTTGAGCAGATGGTAAAAGCTCACCAGGGGCTGGCCAGGACCGGCATCATAGGCACCCTGACACTGAAGGTAGTTAAATCCGTAGGCATAGAGCGCCGTACAAAAAGGAATCAAAAACGCGGGTTCCACCTTTAGTAGCTCGACGCCAATGTGGTCGCGCTCCATAATCTCGTGGTCAAACCCTTGCTCCGTCAGCCAGCTAGAAACCGGGCCTGCTTCGACCAGCGCGCCCTGTTCTTCGCTAGACCCATCCTTACTTTTTTCCTCAGCCATTGGTTTGTTCCTCCTGCTGGGCGGCTGTCTTTTCAGGCAGGTTCATGGGCGCACCCATGGCCTGGGTTAGCTCCTTGGGAGCCGACTGACGGGTCTCAGAGCGAATG
Source organism: Cyanobacteria bacterium P01_H01_bin.26 (assembly GCA_038748225.1). GTDB lineage: Bacteria > Cyanobacteriota > Cyanobacteriia > Phormidesmidales > Phormidesmidaceae > Leptothoe. The sequence goes on from JBCDJC010000027.1 coordinate 3,577, forward strand.
TATTTGCCGGTGAGAATAGGGTCAACCGCTGCCATTTTGTGGGCGCGGGTGTAGTAGCGGTGGGTTTGCTCCAGGATGCCGCGCTCGCGCATGGATTCGTTGGCGACCTTCTTGCGCAGCTTGATCACCGCATCAAGAATAGCCTCAGGTCGAGGGGGGCAGCCGGGAATATACACATCCACCGGAATCAGCTTGTCCACACCGCGTACGGCTGAGTGGGAATCAACGCTAAACATGCCGCCCGTGATGGTGCAGGCCCCCATGGCAATCACATACTTGGGTTCAGGCATCTGCTCATAGAGGCGGACGAGGGCCGGGGCCATTTTCATCGTCACGGTGCCAGCCGTAATCAGCAGGTCGGCCTGCCGCGGGCTTGACCGGGGAGCCAGGCCAAATCGGTCAAAGTCGAACCGAGAGCCCAGCAGAGCCGCAAACTCAATAAAACAGCAGGCTGTGCCGTAGAGCAACGGAAACAAACTGGACAGTCTGGTCCAATTATAAATATCGTCAACGGTGGTAAGAATGACGTTCTCTGAAAGTTCTTGGGTGACCGAGGGGGGAGCCGCCGGGTTCATCACCCGCTGACCATCTTCAATCAGGGAACTACCTGAGGGGGATTTTATGACCATTCCAATGCTCCTTTACGCCATGCGTAAACCAGACCGATGAGTAAGATTGCAATAAAAATTAGGGCTTCAACAAATGCAAGCACGCCCAGCGTGTGAAACGCCACTGCCCAGGGATATAGAAAAACGGTTTCGACATCAAAGATGACAAATACCAGGGCAAACATGTAGTAACGAATGTTGAACTGAATCCAGGCCCCGCCGATGGGTTCCATTCCTGACTCGTATGTAGTCCGTCTGGCAACGCCTGAACCCCTGGCTCCGAGGAGTTTAGCGGCTCCTAGTGCGACCACAGGCACCAGACTACAGATAATCAAAAATAGTAAAAAGTATTCGTATCCAGTTAGTACAAACACGCGCACTCCATGGTTTTCTCTTGCCGGACGATCGCCCTTAGTTAGCTTACTTCTATTCTAGTCAGCTGGGTAGGTCAATCCCCGTGGACAGGCCAAATCCGGCAATAGATTTTTTTGGCATGCTCCATTAGAGATCCCTATAGAATTTTTGGGATAGTTAATGCCCGCTCCATATATTTCAGGGGAGGTAGCTCAGTATGTAATAATTGTTTACAACAACGCTACCCGAACGCCCCATGAGTACTGAGCCTGACGATAAGCCAGTGGTGGATGCGCCCGAGACCGATGCTCCACCCGCGCCGCCTACGCCCTATGAGATGGATCGCTATGAGTGCCGTCCCTGTGGCTATGTCTATGAGCCAGTGAAGGGGGATGGTAAATCTGATATCGCTCCGGGGGTGCCGTTTACCGATTTGCCGATTACCTGGCGCTGTCCGGTGTGTGGTTCGCGCCCCAAGTTGTTCACCAGCATCGGCCCTGCGGGCAAACCCTCGGGATTTAGTGAAAACTTAGGCTACGGTCTGGGGGTAAACGTAATGACACCGGGCCAAAAGAATTTACTGATCTTTAGCGCCTTAGGGCTGGCGTTTCTCTTTTTTATGAGCCTCTATGGTCTCAAATAGCGCTGGCTGATGACGACGGTTGGCCTAATGTTCATGTTTAATGTGTTTACTAGCACTGGGTAGAGATGCAAACGGTTTTAACGGATTTTTTTAATGGGCAAGTGGCCACGGGGCTAAAGCGGCTGATGCTGGTTGCGATCGCAATCCTCACGGTTGGCTGCACCAAGTTTTTTCTGCCGTCCCTGGGGGGCAACCCCTGGCAGATGGTTGCCTTAGAAACCGATGCCACTTTCTCCGACATTGCCTTTGCGGCGGATGCTGACCACGGTTGGCTCGTGGGTAGCCGCTCCGCTTTGTTTGAGACCACTGACGGTGGCAAGACCTGGGAGCAAAAGGTACTGGATCTGGGCGAGCAGCGCTATACCTTTACCTCAGTCAGCTTTGCGGGGGACGAAGGCTGGGTTGCTGGTCTGCCCAGTGTGCTGTTGCACACCACCGATGGCGGTAGCTCTTGGGCCAACGTACCCCTCAGCGCTCAGTTGCCCGGTAGCCCCCTGCTAGTAACGGCCCTAGATCAGGGTGCTGTGGAGCTGGCCACCGACGTGGGGGCCATCTACGGCACCCAGGATGGCGGTCGCCACTGGACGGCGCTGGTGCAGGCGGCGGTTGGCGTTGTGCGCAACATGACCCGCAGTGACGATGGCCGCTATGTGGCCGTATCCTCCCGGGGAAATTTTTACTCCACCTGGGAGCCGGGTCAAGAGAGCTGGCAGCCCCACAATCGAGAGAATTCCAAACGCCTGCAGAATATGGGCTTTACCCGAGATGGCAATCTTTGGCTAATTGCTCGAGGCGGTCAAATGCAGTTTGGGGAACCCGATACCAACTATGAGACCTGGGGGGAGCCTGTACGTCCTGAAATTGGCACCAGCTGGGGCTTTTTGGATGTGGGCTACCGCACCGATGAGGAGCTATGGGTCAGCGGCGGCAGTGGCACCTTATTAATGAGTCCCGACGGTGGTGAGACCTGGCTTAAGGACGAGCCTGCTGGAGATGTTCCCTCCAACCTCTACCGGGTCAAATTTTTTGGTGGGGACCAGGGCTTTATCCTGGGACAGCGGGGATATCTGCTCCGCTATGAGGGCGACGTGGCAGTGTAGATATCCCCTGTCGTAATTCTTAATGCTGCTTGGGGATCAATCGATTGTAGTTAGGGCAGCAAAAATGTGAATTAATCCCTGATTGCGGCTTGATAGGACTATGCCCTGTTCCCTATGATAGTAATAACGCCTATTCGCTGTTAAGAGGAGACCGTGCCATGGCAGGTTCAACCGGAGAGAGACCTTTTTCAGACATTATTACAAGTGTTCGCTACTGGATTATCCACAGCATCACTATCCCAGCACTGTTTATTGCTGGCTGGCTGTTTGTATCCACGGGCCTTGCCTACGATGCCTTTGGGACCCCTCGCCCCAACGAGTATTTTCCCAACAATCAGGTACAGGTGCCGATTCTTGAGAATCGCTACAACGCGGACAAACAGATTACCGAATTTGGTAATTAGCAATCCCTTTGAAATTGTCAATTGAAATTGGAATCACCCTATGACCAGCAGAAATCCTAACGAGCCCATTGTTTATCCCATTTTTACAGTGCGTTGGCTCTCAGTTCATGCCCTCGGCGTGCCCTCGGTCTTTTTCTTGGGTGCCATTGCTGCCATGCAATTTATTCAGCGATAGGAGCTACCCATGGATAGAACCCCAAATCCCAATAAGCAGCCCGTTGAGTTAAACCGAACTTCGTTGTTTCTCGGTTTACTCCTAATTTTTGTACTGGGCCTGCTGTTTTCTAGCTACTTCTTTAACTAGGCCATTTGACAGGTACGGGTGGTTGCTGTGGCCATCTGTAGCCCTTTTCCATAAAAGTAGGTGATAAGTAGGAGAATAGATACATGTTTGAAAACGGTCGAATTCCTCTTTGGATTGTGGCGACGGTTGCTGGTACCGGTATACTAGTTGTTGTTGGTTTGTTTTTCTACGGAGCCTATGCGGGCGTAGGTTCAGGTGTGTAGCGCGAACCATTGACCCTGGGTTCGTACAGACTTGATCAGGTTCAATTAATACAGTTGATTGATACATACAACAATCCCCCTGGGACCAAGTCCCAGGGGGATTGTTGTATAAAAATTTTGACTGGCTCAAGCTTAAACGGATGTTTCTTCCTGTTCTACATACAGGAACATGGCAATCATAAATGCAAATGCATGGACAACCACGATAGGCACCATGACCTGAGGTAAAAGGGATGTATCCATCTATAAAGTCTCCTATCTCTCTCGACGACGAGCCAATGCTCGCCTAGGTTATAATCTACTGCGATTTGATCCGGCAAATGGCGATTGTTTCGAAAGTTTGCGGAAGATTGTAGAAATTGGCCGCGCCTTTACAAATTTAAATCATCAAACAGTGATAGGGACTCGTTCGGGGGCATCACCCGGCGATTTTGTACCACCTTGCGACTTTCCTGCAGGGTGGTCATGTCAACTGCGATCGCAGCAAACTGCAGTTCCAAACAGCCGTCTGGTATCTGCACCCGCATCAGGGTTTCCAGTTCACCATCATCGTTGGGGGTAAACTGCATCAGCAGTCGCGGGGCATCAATCAGCGTACGGGTTTGTAAATCGTTCATCCACACTTTCACATAGGGCTGATAGCTACCGGTGGGAATGCGCACCCGGATAGCAATCCATTCCCCGGCCACCAGTTCCTGCTCGGGCACCTGCAGGGTGGGAGCCCATATTTCAATGGGGGACACGGGCTGTTCTGGTCCAGGTTGTTCCGGTGATGCGGGTGGCTCGTAGGCGACAAACTCCTGGCTTCGGGAGCTTGTCGGGGTCTCCACAGACGGGGTGATCGGGTCTAGGGCCCGCTTCATCTCTAGGGATTGCTGGTAGCCGTCCTGGGTCAGCAGGGTGAGTTTTTGCCAAAACCGCTCCCGCGAATGCAGCTTTTGAAACGCTCGATCAATGCTGGCGGTTTTTGGATCCTGGTTTGTGTCCTCGGGCTGAAGGGAGTCGATCTCTGGAGAGCTTTCTGGAGCGGGTGACGGCTGCAGCTCGTCATCAAGGGCCGCCGTTGCCAGGGCTAGATCAAGATCGTCATCTTCAATACTGCCAATTTCAAATACATTGGGTTCGGCAAACGGCGGCGGCTCCGTGGGTTCGGTAGGTTCCGTCGGCTCTGTGGGCTGGGGCTCTGTGGGCCGCTGGCCTTTGTCGGTCGTGTCGGCAACGGGGGGATCGGCAAGGGGGGGTGTCTGGGCGGTCGTCGGTTTGCTGTCTGTGGCGTCTGCGGCCTCTACGGCGTCCGCCTTGGCGGGGTTAGAAAACTCGGGGAGTTCTGGTAGGCGATCGGGTCCGCTGGCAGGTTTGATTTGGGGGGGCAGGGTTAATCCCTCCGATGGGATCAGCTCCCTCGGGACAATCGGGGTATCCCGTACCAATAGCGTCTCTGACTTTTTGGCGGCGGGGATAAAGGCTTCGGTGGAGCCAGGAAAAATGGAGATTTCTTCTTCGAACTCTAGATCGGGCTGATTTGCGATCGCGTCCAGCATTTTGGCTAACCCGATGGTCACGGTAAATGACGCCGACGCCAGGGCGGTACCCTCCTGGTCTAGCAGTGAAATCGCCCCTAAAATCACCTGGGTAGACAGTTCATCCGGCAGGTTAACGGCAACCGAAAAGGGAAATGGCAACGGCTGGTTTGGTAAAGCAAAGGTCGTTTCTTGCAGCGGGCTAGCCGTTTGCGGATCCCGTAGCTGTATCCACAGCTGATGATTGACCAGGGTGTCTCCGAAGTTGCGCGATAGATGACCCGCTAGCGTCAATGTCTGCCCCAGCTGGGCGACATAGGCCTGCTGCGCCAGCTGGAGATCCATAGCCGAACTCCCGCCGTCCTGGCTGTTGGTAGAGCTGGCAGGTTCCGGGGCTGCCGCCGGATAGCTTACTTTCGCCGCCTCTGACCAGTCCGGTTCCCAATCATCCTCATCCCGCGGCGTCACCTGGAGCTGTACAGCATAGTGCCATCCCTCCCCCAGGAGATCATCCATCACATCGGGGCTGTTACAGTCAATCTCCCAATGGCCAGGGGCTAGCTGTATAAAGGGAAATATAGCCAACAGTCCGGAGTCATTTGTCATGGCCCTGCGCTTACGCACGCGGCGGCGAGGGGGCACTTCATCCAGCAGTAGTTGACTCACCCGCACCTCAACAGAGGTTTCATAATGGCTGGTGTGGGCCGCCATCCGGTAGCGGCCTTCCAAGATTTCCACCTGTTTGGCTTCTAAAGGCAACCAGGTCTGATCGCCCTCTTGCTGAATTAGAAACTCCCAATAGCGCATAGTCGAAATACCTGTTCAGAGACCTGCTCCTATCACCTGTAGCCTGGGGGAACTGGCTACCTGCTGGCCACAGCATAGGGGCAATCGTAGCAAACATAGCCACAATTCTCACGTTTTTTCAGCATTATATGAGGGGGCGTGGGCGGCTGATGGCATAGCCTTGGGCATAGTCTATCCCCAGCGCCTGCACGGCTTTAAGGACGACCGGAGTCTCGACATACTCAGCAATTGTTTTTAACCCCATAATGTGGCCAATCTGATTAATGGACTGCAGCATGGCATATAGAACGGCGTCCGTCGGTGCTTCCCTAACAAAGTTGCCATCAATTTTTAGGTAGTCCACCGGTAAATGCTTTAAATAATTAAACGAAGACATGCCGCTACCAAAATCATCTAGGGCAAAATGACAGCCTATTTTTTTGAGTTCAAGGATTAACTCGACAGCTTTTTGGAGATTTGCGATCGCTAGCGTTTCGGTAATTTCAAAGCAAAGGACTTCAGGATTGATCGGATACTGTTCCAACTGCTGTTTTAAGAAGCCCAAAAAACTCTCATCGTTGAGACTAGAACCCGACAGATTTACGCTGTAGATGGTGTGAGGATCGGGTGTATGGGATACCAAATAGCGAAAGACGTTGGTCACAACCCAGCGGTCAATCCGAGGCATCAGACTATACCGCTCAGCCGTCGGCAGAAATGCCATCGGTGGAGATATTTTTCCCGTCCTAGGGTTGGGCAGACGGAGTAAAATCTCACATAGGCGACTGTCCGTAGAGTCGGGCATAGCCGCCTCAATGGTTTGATAATACAGCTGAAACTGGTTGTTATCTAGGGCCTCAGTTACCCGTGAAAACCATTGGCTGTCTTTTGTTTGTCGGGTAATGCCAGCATCATCTGGATGATAGATCTGCACCCGATTGCGCCCCTTATTTTTAGCGGTGTAACAGGCCGTATCTGCCAATCGCATCACTCCTTCACTAGTGGCGTTACTAGATGTGATTGGAACAATACCGATGCTGACACCAATGCTAAAAACCTTACCATCATATAAAAAGCGAAATGCTTGAATACTGTTGCAAAACGACTCAGCGATGTGCACTGCCCGCTCCAGGCTACAGTTGTACAAAAGCAATCCAAACTCATCCCCCCCCAGTCGAGCCAGGACATCGGTTTGGCGAATTTGCCCACACCACAGATCGGCCACCTGACGCAACAGCTGATCGCCAGCCGCATGTCCACAGGTATCATTAACAGCCTTAAAATGATCCAGATCCATGTAACACAGCACATGCCGCGCCCTTTGGGTGTGGAGTTCGTCAATCACCTTGTCTAAGGATTGAACAAATTTTTTGCGGTTGAACAATTCCGTTAGCGAATCGTGGGAAGCCTGCCAGGCCAGCTGCTGAGCCCTGCCCCGTTCCTCTGTAACATCATGAAAGACAAGTACAGTGCCTAAAACTTCGCCACTGGCAGAGCGAATAGGGGCAGCCGAATCGCCAATGGCAAACTTTTGTCCTGTTTTAGAAATGAGAGTGGGATGGTTACTAAGACTGACCGCTCGTTTTTCCACAATTGCTTGCAGTGCCGGGTTTTGCAACAGTTTTCCGGTAACGCTATCAACAATTTGACAAACTTCAGAAATTGGACGCTGTCTTGCTTCTTTTGCCTCCCATCCGGTCAGTTTCTCGGCCACCGGATTAAAATCTTTAATATGACCGTACTCATCCGTGGTAATCACGGCATCGCCAATGGCATGTAGGGTAATTTGGGCCAGCTCTTTTTCCTTATGTAGAGACTGTTCCAATTTTTTGCGTTCGGTAATATCGGTTTGAGAGCCTGCAATCCGATAGGCTTGGCCATCTTCGTTCCAGAGGGCCATTCCCCGGGTCAACATCCAGCGATAGCCGCCATCTTGATGCAAAATCCGATACTCACATTGAAACTGTGACCAGTGAAAATTAATATGTTCCTGGAACCTGCGCTCAAAAAGCGACCGATCTTCTCGGTGAATACGCGACAACCACTCGTCTGGACTGCTGCTGATATTACTCTCCCCAAGCCCTAACATAGTCTTCCAGCGACGGGAGTAGCAAACCTGCTGGGTCTTTAAATCCCAATCCCAAATACCATCGTTGGATCCCTGTACCGCCAGGGCGTAGCGCTCTTCACTCAGCTCCAATTTTTTGGTCAGCTCTGTGCGCTCAATTGCATATTGAATGCTTTTGGCAAGTAGATTGCCAACATCGACGTATCCAAGGCGCTGAAGACGCTCTGGGGAGAACGTATCTGACTTGATCAAATAGTCCTGGGCCCCCTCTTGTAGGGCAGCTACCGCCACGTTTTGGTCCTGAATACCCGTGAGTACTACCACAGGCACTTTGGGAACAATGGTTTTAATTTGTTTAACCAGCTCTACGCCTTGACCGTCGGGCAGACATAGATCCAACAAAACTATATCAAAGTTGTTATGGGCCTCTAGGGCCGTAATTGCTTCATTAAAGAGTTCAGCGTGGTGTAGCGTTGTTTCTATCAGTTCGGATGAGGTCAATAGCTCCTGAAAAAGCTGGGCATCTGATAAATTATCCTCAACCAACAAAGCATCTATCCCTTTCACCATATGTTTGCCTGGGTATATTAAAGACCGAAAGGAATTACGCTTACCATGGGAGAGAGCGCTGGGTGAACATTGTCTAAGCAGCGACCTAGAGACATATTAAAGAAGCTTGTTACAACTTGGATATCGCAAAAATACCTATTCTTCAGAGGTAGCTATTGTTGTATCTACGTATGCTACTCCTCATTATTACCGAGTTTTCCCTAACGGAAGGAAACTTTGTTGCACCGGCTATTCACCTGGCAGCTGTGCTGTTTTCAGCCAAAAGTCGTGAATTTTTTTGGCAATCAGCTGGTATTCACCAAAACTTGTAGGCTTAGTAATGTAAGCATTGGCGTGAAGCTGATAGCTTTTATCAATGTCAGTTCGGGTGGCAGAGCTAGATAAGATAATGGTGGGTATGGTCTGCCAAACAACATTTTCCTTGATTTCCCTTAAAACATCGTAGCCTGTTTTTCCAGGTAGATTGAGATCAAGTAAAATCAGCTGGGGATGAACATGGGCCTTACTATCGGTTTGTTGTAGTAAGGCTAAAGCTTCATCGCCGGTTTGGGCAATCTGAATTGGCCAGTGGCAGCCAACCTCATCAAATGCGGCGGATAGTATGGCTGCATCGGTCGGCGAATCTTCGACGAGAAGAATAGTTACATCCATCTAAGTAGTCAGCTAGGCTGACGCTGATTGGGCACCCAGACCCAATGCTAACTAGGACGGTTAAGATCGCACTGCCCCGTAAGCAAACCTTAAGCTTTGTCTTGGGCGCTATCAACAACGAGGGTGAAGTAAAATGTAGCGCCTTCTCCAGAGGCTGACTCTAGCCAAATTTCACCCTGGTAGTGTTCCACAATTTTTTTGCATATGGCGAGCCCAATACCGTAACCTTTGTGCTTTTGCTGGTTATGCAGTCGCTGAAAGAGTTTAAAGATTCGTTTTTGTTGATCTTGTGGTATGCCGACACCGTTGTCCCGGACAGTAAAAAGCCATTTTTTATGGCTACATTGTTCGACCGCAATGTGGATGCAGGGTGGTTTGGGGCCTCGAAACTTGATAGCGTTACCAATGAGATTTTGTAGCAGCTGGACGATATGGTTCTCGTCCGCATATAGAATGGGCAGGGTATCGTGGGTAATGGTGGCGTGGGTTTCTAACCGGATCAGCTTTAGATTTTCCAGGGCAGTTTTTAATGCCCGTTCCAGGCTAGTGGGGCAATTGCTAATCTGTGCTGCACTGCTGATGCGAGAAAGCTCTAAGATGCCATCAATCATAGCTTTCATCCGAGTACCGCCATCTACAATATGTTGGACATATCGTTGGGCAGCCGCTTCTAGCTGCGGCTTATACCGCTGTTCTAGTAGCTGAGAAAACGCTGTCATCGCTCGTAGGGGTTCTTGCAGGTCGTGGGAAACAACATAGGCAAACTCTTCTAAGTCGGCGTTAGAACGGGCTAGCGCCTGGGCCTGCTGGGCTAGTATTTGCTCAGCCTGCTGCCGTTCTAATACCTCTGCCTGGAGATGTTTGTTGGCCTCTACAAGTTCTGCTGTCCGCGTATTGACCAAGTCTTCTAGGTGACCTCGACGATGGTCTTCTCGCTCAATCAAAACGGTTAAAAACTCTCCTATGTCACTGGCAAACTGGGTGCTAACAGTAATGGTGACGGTGTAGGGCTGTGCCCCTACCGGGCAGCCAGCCTGCCTGGTGGTGCCAGCTGTTTGGGCGAGGGCCTCGCTCAGGGGGAGCTGCAGGGAAGCGGGCAGACGCGAGAAAAGATCTTGGGGGACATTACTGCTAGTGGAATCACTCAGCAAATTGAGGGAATCCCCACAGATATAAAGTAGCTGATGCTGCTGATTGACTAGCAGGTAGGTGGCCTGACGGTGGCTCAATAAAGCCTGGAAAGCTTTGTCGAGAAGGTCACGTTGCTGATTATGTTGCAATGGTTTCCACAGGGTGGGGATCTTCAAAACGGGTTGTTGACTAGGTCACTGGGGCAAGGACGCTAGCAACAAACTGACTGGGTGCGATCGCACTCTGGGGCATTTGCTTAAATCATAAAGCCGAGGGGGTAGAATTTCCACCCCCTCGGCTCAGATAAAGTAGCCAACCTCTGCTGCCAATGGTGGTAGAGATTAGACATTTAAATTCTTTGGGTCGGCTCGGCCAGCTACCAGCTAGACTTGACAACGCCAGGTAGTAAACCCTGGTGGGCCATATCCCTGAGGGCATTGCGGCAAAGGCCAAAGTCACGATAGTAACCGTGGGGACGACCTGTCAGCCAGCAGCGATTGTGCAGGCGCGTGGGTGAGCTATCGCGGGGCAGCTGTTGAATTTTGCGATGGATTTCTAGCTTTTCCGCTTGGGAGTTAGCAGAGTCAAATGCATCCATCAGCGCCTTGCGCTTGGCCGCATACTTTTCAACCATCTTTTCGCGCTTTTTTTGGCGCGCAATCATGCCTTTTTTAGCCATTGGGCTGATAGCTTCCTATTATTTACCGTTGATCACAGTCTTTTATGATAGAGGTAAAACCCATCTTTGGCAAAGGCTTATCAATTTTTAAGGTGTTTTTGCCGAACTGGCGATACGGCGGCCTTTGCTTTAAGCAGTTTTGCCCCAGTTGGACACCATTGGGCCAGCTGGCAGCGCTCACAGGCAGGATTGCGGGCGTCACACACGGCGCGACCGTGGTACACCAGCCGGATAGACCAGTTTTCCCAATCGGGTTGGGGCAAAAGCTTCATGAGATCCTGCTCGATCTTCACCGGGGTGTCGTGCTTAGTGAGACCAAGCCGGTTAGTAATGCGTTTGACATGGGTGTCAACGGTGACCCCAGCATTGATGCCAAAGGCATGGGCCAGAACCACATTGGCCGTTTTACGGGCCACCCCCGGCAGGCTGGTGAGGGCCTCCATGGATTGGGGTACCTCACCACCAAAGTCAGTCAAGATGCGCTCGCAGGCGGCGCGAATATTCTTCGCCTTATTGCGATAAAAGCCCGTGGACCTGACATGGGACTCAATTTCGCTAACCTCAGCCTCGGCGTAGTCGGTCACCGTCGGAAAACGCTTAAACAGGGCCGGTGTCACCAGGTTAACCCGTGCGTCAGTGCATTGAGCTGACAGCATTGTCGCGATCAGCAGCTGCAGTGGGTTGTCATAGTCGAGGGAGCATGGAGCCTCAGGATAGAGCTGTTTGAGACATTCAAGAATCAATAGGGCCCGTCGCTTTTTAGTGAGGCGGGGGCGTTTGGCAGGGGCGGCAGTCACAGGCAATTATGGGGGGCGACACCTACTGAAAAACGCTCTGGAAAATTTCCAGTCGTGAGATGTCCCGGGCAATCAGCATGCCTCCCAAACCCAAAAACAAAAGCAGCCCGGTTTGCATGACGCTTTCTTGCAGGCGACGGGGCAGGGGTTTACCCAACAGAGCTTCTACCAGTAAAAAGGCCAGCTGACCCCCATCTAAGGCCGGTAGGGGCAGAATATTAATAATGGCCAGGTTGACGCTGATTAAAGCGGTAAAGGGAAACAGGCTAATGATATTTGAATCTGCCATGGTGCGGCCCTGGTCAACGATGCCCACCGGACTCGATACCTGGCTCGATACCTCGGAGAAGTTGGTCGCTAGGGCAACAAAGCCCTGGGCCGTACGGACAAATACGTTTTGGAATTCATCAGCGGCAAACTTGAGCACCTCGACAGGATTACCGGAGCGTCTGTAGCTAAAGCTTCCGTTGGGGTATAGCTGTACACCAATGATCGGTAACCCCTCAGGGGAGATATCAGGGGTTACCGTGATGTCTAGCGCCTGTCTACCCCGCTGGATTTCCAAATCGACCGGCTGATCTGAGCTAGTTTGGATCGCATCAATTAGGGCCTGAACGTTTTCCTCACCCTGGTCTAAGGACTGACCGTTAACGGCCAGGATAATATCCCCGGCCCTGATGCCAGCGGCAGCGGCGGGAGAGGTATTGGACATGACCTGGGGAATCAGGACACCGGGCTCAGGGACAAAATCTTGGGGAACGCCAACGCTGGTGAACTGGACAACAAATACGAGATATGCGAACAGCAGGTTGGCGATGACCCCGGCGCTCATAACGATGGCACGGTCTAGAACCGGTCGGTTTTGCAGCAGGTCAGGGTCGTTGGGGGGAAAGCTGCTGTCGCTTTCGTCATCCATGGGAAATCCGACAAACCCACCGAGGGGCAGTGCCCGCAGGGCGTATTCTGTGCGCGAGCCCTGATATTTCCAAAGGATAGGACCAAAGCCGATGGAAAACCGATTGACATGGATACCTTGCAATCGAGCGGCTAAGAAATGACCTAACTCATGGACAAAAATTAGGAGGGCAATGACAGAAATGACGGCCAGAACGGACATAGATGGGGGTGAATAATTACTTGATACTCAAACATTGGCCTCATCGCCCAGGCTCAAAAAAACTGCCATCAGCGCAGTTTCAAGCGGTTAGACAGGCAAATGCTTAATTAGACGATGGTCACGCCTTTTATTCTACCGTTCTGATTCAACAGGTGGGGGAGAGGCTCAAAGAAACTCTCGTCCCAGATACGGTTGGAGGACATCGGGTACGGTGACACCGCCGTTGGGCTGCTGATAGTTTTCTAGGATGGCGGCCATGGTCCGACCGATGGCTAGCCCTGAGCCATTGAGGGTATGGACAAACTGGGTGCCTTTTTGCCCCGGCGTTTTGAATCGGATATCGGCACGACGGGCCTGAAAATCAACACAGTTGGAACAGCTAGAAATTTCGCGGTAGCGGTTTGCCGATGGCAGCCACACTTCCAGGTCGTAGGTTTTTGTCGCGGAAAAGCCCATATCGCCCGTACACAGGGCCAGTACCCGATAGGGAAGTTTGAGCTGTTGCAAAATATCCTCGGCGTCTTTGGTGAGGGCTTCTAGCTCGTCAAAGGAGCTGTCCGGATGGACAAACTTAAACATTTCCACCTTATTAAACTGATGCAGCCGAATCAGACCACGGGTGTCGCGGCCATAGCTGCCCGCCTCACGTCGGAAACAGGGGGTGTAGGCGCAATAGTTAATGGGCAGCTCCTCCTCGGTGAGGATTTCGCTGCGGTGTAGATTGGTGAGGGGAACTTCGGCGGTGGGGGTGAGCCACAGATCGTCGTCCGCGCATTTAAAGCTATCTTCGGCAAATTTGGGCAGCTGGCCTGAGCCTGTGAGGGAGGCGGAGTTGACTAGGATGGGCGGCAGCATCTCGGTGTAGCCTGCCCTGGTGTGGCGATCGAGCATAAATTGAATCAGGGCTCGTTCTAGGGCGGCACCGGCACCAATCAGGGTGACAAACCGGCTCTGGGCGATTTTGACCGAACGCTCAAAATTCATGATGCCAAGCTTTTCACCCAGCTCGTAGTGGGGTAAAAAGTGACTTCCCTGGGGAATAAGCTCGTCGCCCCAGCGGCGTACTTCCACGTTGTCGTCTTCGGTTTTACCCTCGGGGGTACTGTCGCTGGGCAGGTTGGGTAGGGTGAGCAAAATGTCTTGGATTTTGGCCTTTAGCTCTTTTTCCTGGGGCTCGAGTTCGGCCAGATCTTTTTTGACCTGGTTGCCTTCCTCGCGTAGGGCTTTAACCTCGTCGCCCTTGGGGTTGGCCCCCCCCTTGATTTTTATACCAACAGCTTTGCCGATTTCATTACTGCGGGCCTGGAGCTGCGATCGCACCCCCTCCAATCCTCTCTGCTCGCCGTCAAGCCTCGTCAGCTCAGACAGACTCTGGGTATAGTCGCCGCTGCGCCTGGCTAAGGCCGCCGCCACCTGGTCAGGATTTTGTCGAATCAGCTTTAGATCGAGCACTGTGGTTCACCGGGTTTTCCAGTAGATCAGGATATCATCCCTCACCCTAAATCCCTCTCCCTCAGGGAGAGGGACTTTGCATGGCTAGGCAACCTGTTCGATTTCAGCGATTTCAGGGATAAACTCCCGCAGGCGGCGCTCGATACCCATGCGTAAGGTCATGGCAGAGCTGGGGCAAGAGCCACAGGCACCCTGCAAACGAAGCTTGACGACGGGACCATCCAGTTCAACCAGCTCAACGTTACCGCCGTCGGCCATTAAGTAGGGGCGGAGTTCGTCGAGTACTTTTTCTACGTTGTCGTTAGTTAGGGCTAGGGTTTCCATAGGGTAGTTGGGTCGCAACATTGTAAACAGCTACCTTAATATTAGCGGCTGAGTTGAAAAGCTTAGTGTTGAGTTATTTATGGCTGGTAATGACTGCCATAGCCAATCATTACCCGATCTATCTGTTGAGGGTCCAGCGGCGAATCTGACCGGACCAGTCGCCGCTGATGAGGGTGCGACTGTCGGTGGCAAAAATAGCCGACCAGACGCCGCTCTCGTGGCCCACAAGCACATCTAGAAGTTTGCGGGTGGTCATATTCCAAATGCGAATAGTGCGATCGCGACTCGCCGTCGCCAGCAGTTTGCCATCGGCGCTAAAGCTAACGCTATTCACGCTATCGCTGTGGGCGTTGAGGGTCCCCATCAGCTTGCCATCGCGCAGTCGCCAGAAAATAATCTGCCGATCGGCTCCACCGCTCACCAACAGCTCCCCATCAGGGCTAATGGCCAGACACACAACCTCTCCCTTGTGGTGGGTCTGGCGACGACGCACCTGACCGGTGGCCGGATCGCAAATGGTAATTTCTCGATCCTGGGTGCCCGCCACCAGGGTTTGGCCATCAGGGCTGATGGCTAAGGTGCGAATCCAATGCTGATGGGCGATCACAGTATTTTGCAAGGTGCCTGTGGCCACCGACCAGCGCCGTACGGTTTTGTCCTGGCTGCCGGTATATATCCACTGACCATCGGGACTAAAAGCAGCGGCCCGAATGCTGTCAGTGTGGCCTTTGAGCGTGGTTACCAGTTTACCCGACTCCAGCTGCCAAAGACAGACGCTGCTATCGTTGCCGCCACTGACAATCAGCCCATCATCGGGACTAATGGCTAGGGCGCGCACCCAGCTATCGTGACCTTCCAGGGTTTGATGCAGCTGTCCATTATTGAAGTGCCATAGTTTGACAGAGCGATCGCCACTGCCGCTGATGACGTATCTCGCTTGGCTGTCAACGACAATGGAGCGGATCCAACTATCGTGGGCGTTAATGGTTTGAGTGCAGTGCCAAAGGTGGCGACTGGGCGGTTGAGGTAAAGAATTCACAGCCGCAGCTTGAATAACTACATTCATTAGACAGTAATGGGGCCAAATAATGAAAACAGGGTAGTGGTGAGACTACCTCAGCCACCTGAGCCGAACTACTGTTGATAACGACGTCCTATAGAAAATTCCCGATGGGCCAGGTAAAGATCCCTTAGGGATAGGGGTTGTAAATTCATGCTGAGGAAACGTTGCATGCAACGTCTGTAAATCTAGTGGTGGAGCCCAATAGTGGAACCTAGTAAATTTTGTTTTCTAAGCAATGCTGTCGCGTTTGCGAGCTTCTTTGTAGGATGTGCCTACATTTTGGAGACCAGCGCGGATCATTTGCTGTTCGAGTAGGGCAAAAAATCGGCTGCGATCGCCACCGCGTACCACCGCCTGGTTGTGGGCCTCGGCCAGGGAAACCGGGTAGCCAAACCCTTTTTGTACCTGCATCAGCGTCAGGCTAAGGGCTGTGTCAAACAGGGTTTGCTCTTGGACGACCCACTCGGGAAACTCCACGCGGGCAATTTCAGCCCCCACATGCACGTGGCAAAAGTACACCCGGTGTTCCCCGTACAGCTGCAAAATATCGGCGGAACTTTTGAAGAGCGGACCGCGCTGTCCTGGCTCTAGCAGGGTGGCCCACAGGGTGACATCCCGCAGCGGTGAAAATACCTGACAGGGGGCACCGTCAGTCTGGCCCTCGCAGTGTTTCTGACAGTCTGGCTGTTCATGGGGGCAGCTCTGTAGCCGCAAAAAGTTGAGGGCCTCACTGCTGCGCGACGCGCTGAGATAGCCCACCATGGGTACCTGGGCCTCTCGCAGGCGATCCCATGAGGCCAAGATCGGCTCTAATATTTGCTCCCTTGCGGGGGCGGGCAGCTGCTCGAGAAACCAATAGATTAGTGAGCCATCGGTCATGGCTAAGGTGGGGACCGTAGGGCGTTGTAACAGAGACAGCTGCCGTGATTTTTTATTTCGTAACGAGTGTTGCCCCTTGGATAGTTGACCGGTCAGGCCATGCCCACCCTCCAAATTTTCGCCTTTCCCCTTCCCCCTTCCCCCTTTCTCGCCATTCACCTCTACCCCGAGTTCGCCTAACACCACCGCCTCTGACACCGTGCGCTGATAGCCCATCCACTCCTCGGTGCGAATGCCCCACTGGCGCGAGGCATAGAGGTCTTCAGGGCGGTAAATCACCTCGGGTTGGCTGTCGAGCAGGGGAAACCGGCCCTGGCCATAGTGGAGCACCACGCGACCAATGTTGAGCAAATAGCAGTAGGCAATTTCGTGGTGGCTAGGGTTGATTTGGGAGCCGTCGGTGGCAATGACGGTGTGGGCCTCGGGAGCCGCCCCTATGGAGACTCGGGTATCTAGGGGCTCAACCGGTTCGGCGGCTGCAAAACCAAGCTGATGGGTTTGCAGCTGCTCGACTAGCTGGGGTTGCTGCAGACGAGCCTGGTGTAGAAGCTGAGCTGCGATCGCAAGTCTGACCTGGGCCGCCTCGGCCTCTTTAGCCAGATGCTGGCTAATCCCCTGCATCTGCTGTGCAATTTTTGATAGATCCAGCATGGGAGCGCCTAGGCAGCATCGAACTTTTGTACTACCGAATCCAACGATAGCAGATGAATCCGCCCATCGGCCTGGGCAGTCTTACGTTCGGGGGCCAGGTTGTAGCCCCAGTCAGCAAGAAACAGCTCAACATGGTTGAGGTCAGGCTGTTTTTTGACGCCCTGGAGGGCTTTGATCCGATCTTCGATAAACCAGATTGTGGGGGGCTGGCCGTAGGTGCTGTGGTCTGCTGTGAGCAGGCGCAGGGTTTCATACTTGGGCCGTTTGACCTCCTTGCCTAGGATCTGTTCCGGGGGCATGGCCACACCGCTCTGCTGAAGCAGCTTTTGAATAAAGCGTCCCTCTTTGGTGCTGACAATATAGGTGGGGCGTTTCCCCAGGCATGTTTGCAGCACCGATAGCAGGTTGGGGTAAAACCGATGCTGGGCCAGCCAGCCGTCTAGGTCCGTGGCAATCCAAGTGTCGCGCTCACCGTCTAAGATTTTGGCCGCCTCGGCTTTTTCCAGGTTGGCGGCAGCCAGGTAGGGCAGTGCCATATCCGGCCAGCCCGCAATAATTTCATCGTCAGCTTTACCCAGAATTAGGGCATGCAGCAGCATGGGCATTTCCCAACCCGTTTCAATCACAGGCCGCAGCGGATAAAAACGCTCGGCCAGACCGGTCGGGGGCTCATTTGTTTCAGGCTCAAACAGCCGACAATAGGCTCGCCATGCCGTTTGAAAATATTCGATCAGTCCGTCACAAATCACCCCATCAAAATCAAACGCCACGACATCGGGTTGCATAGTCAAATTTTCTGCAGCTACCCTGCAACCATATACCCATCGTCAAGCTGGCTGAACCCTAGCCTAGCGGCCAGCATTGCTGGCCTGGCCCAGCCAGTCGCGGATAGTATCCCAAACGGCGTCGGGGCCGATCCCAAAAAAAATCTGCAGCCCCAGCAGAATCAGGGCCGCTAAGAATGCCGTTTTAATGGTGGCCTTGACCACGCGGATCAGCCAGGTAAAAACCAGGATCGAAATAAAAACAGCACCGATGATCACCAAAACTTCCATGGGCGGCTTCTCCTGCGGCTACTCTGGCCAATCTTACCCTATGAGCCCAGGGCCACCACCTGACGCTGGGTGAGGGTGTCGCTGACGGCAATGACCTCCGTGCGCGCCCACCGGTCGGCGTCGAGGATGTCCTGGAGTGAGGGGGTAGTGAGCAAATGGTCGCGGTTGCGATCGCACACCTGCTCAATCACCTTGGGAATATCCAAAAACTGGATTTTCTCCTCCAAAAACAGCGCCACCGCCTGCTCGTTGGCCGCATTGAGGACAGCGGTCATCGAGCCCCCAGCCCGGCCCGCCTCATAGGCCAGGTTAATACAGGGATATTTGGCGTGGTCTGGATCCTTAAAGGTAAGGGTGGCGAGCTTAGCCAGGTTTAAAGGTTCCCAATCGGTGTAGAGGCGCTCGGGCCAGGACATGGCATAGAGCAGCGGCAGCCGCATGTCAGGCCAGCCCAGCTGGGCCAGCACCGACGTATCCTGGGTCTCAATCAGGGAGTGAATAATGCTCTGGGGATGGATCAGCGTATCGATATGGTCGTAGTCCATGCCAAATAGATAGTGGGCCTCGATTACCTCTAGCCCCTTATTCATCATCGTGGCGGAGTCCACCGTAATTTTGCGACCCATGGACCAGTTGGGGTGCTTAGTCGCGTCTGCCACGGTCACCTGTTTGAGTCGTTCCACCGGCCAGTCGCGAAAGGCACCGCCCGATGCGGTCAGAATGATGCGCCGCAACCCGCCCTTAGGCAGCCCCTGCAAACATTGAAAAATAGCGGAATGTTCAGAATCGGCTGGCAACAGCTTTACCCCATGCTTTTCCACCAGGGGTAGCACCACCGGTCCTCCGGCAATCAGGGTCTCTTTATTTGCCAGGGCGATGTCTTTGCCCGCTTCGATGGCCGCAATGGTGGGCAAAAGCCCCGCACAACCAACAATACCGGTGACCACCGCTTCAGCGTCACCGTAGCGAGCCACCTCGACAATGCCATCGGCTCCAGCCAAAATTTGTGGCTGGGGGGCTACATCAGCGATTGCCTCTTTAAGGTCTGCTAGTCTGCTCTCATCCCGGATGGCGACAATCTCCGGCTTAAACTGGCGCACTTGCTCAGCCAGCAGGGTGACGTTGCGACCCGCCGCAATGCCGACCAGGCGAAATTTATCAGGATTGTGCTCGATAATGTCAAGGGTTTGGGTGCCGATGGAGCCGGTGGAGCCGAGCAGGGTGATTGCCTTCACAGGAATTGCCTATTGCTAAAGGTCTGTAGCTGACCGGGAACGCACCTGGCCGCCCTGGTTTAACTATAGATTCTTAATGGCTTTTCACAAAGTCTTAGGATTTTGTTATCAAAATGAGACACCAACCAGCCGCAAAGCCAGGGCAAACCCTTGATGGACCGTGTCTGCTTCCCAAACAGCTGTCACGCTTTTGAAAAACATGACCATAATTGACTGAGGAGACGCTAACCGAGCCGTTTTATGGAAGCTTTTTCACCGATTCCACCCAAGTGGTCAGAACCCGCTATCCACGCCCTAAAATTTTGCTGTCCGCGCTGTGGCGAATCCACCAGCGTCGCAACCGCTGTTTGGATCAACCGCCGTGCCCCGGTTTATACCCAAAACCATAAGCGCAAGTGGCAGGAGTTTTATCAGTGCGAATGTGGTACGGCCTGGTGGGCCTGGAGCAGTGACCGTCCGCCCAATCCGTGGCAGGTGGATGAGCCCGCTGATACTGAACAGTCCCCCAGGTTAGATCCGCTGACGGGGCTGGGGGACAGCTGGGGTGGGTTTGAGCCATAGGTTCACATGCCCATCATTGTTTTTGGCAGCCTAAATATGGACCTGGTGGCCCAGGTACCTCACCTACCGCAGGCCGGAGAAACGCTGCTGGGGACTGACTTCGCCATGGTGCCTGGGGGCAAGGGAGCCAACCAGGCCGTGGCGGCGGCTCGGCTGGGGGTGCCCACCACCATGGTTGGCCGGGTGGGTGAGGATAGTTTTGCCACACAGCTATGTGCCAGTTTGCAGACGGCTGGGGTGGCGACTGATTTGATTTTGAAGGATCAGGGGCCGTCGGGGGTGGCGCTAATCGCCGTTGATGGGTCAGGTGAAAACCAGATTACGGTCATTCCTGGGGCCAACGGTCGTGTAGATATGACGGATGTGCAACGGCTGCCGCTCGGGGCTGATCCCTCAATTTTGCTGATGCAGTTTGAGATTCCCCTGTCGGCGGTGATAGCCGCGGCCAGGCGGGCGGGCCATCACCGGGTGATTGTGGACCCGGCTCCGGCACGCGCCGATCTGCCCAAGGATTTCTATGGTCTGGTGGATATCTTGACGCCCAATCAAACGGAAGCCTCCCAGCTGACGGGGGTGGACGTGAATGACGTGGCGACGGCTACTGCAGCGGCTCAGGTGCTCTGTGCGCGGGGGACACCCACGGTGATCGTCAAGCTGGGGAGGCAGGGAGCCGTGGCTGTCTCAGGGGCAGAGGTTTTTCATATTCCAGCCTTTCAGGTAGAGGCGGTGGACTCGGTGGCGGCGGGGGATGCGTTTAACGGGGGTCTGGCCGTGGCTCTGGGGGAGGGCAAGCCATTGCAATCCTCAGTGATATGGGCCAGTGCGGTGGCGGCCCTATCGGTGATGAGCGCTGGAGCGCAGCCGTCGCTGCCGACGCGGCAACAGGTGGATGCATTTTTACGCAGGCAATCGCTCAGGTAGTTTATAGTCTTTGTACTCTAAACTTAATCTTGTAAGGATTGTCATTAAGCTTCCCCTGCGCTTCAATGCCCTCAAACCAACCAGATATAATTTTTTTGGTGCTCGACACCCAGCGTGTAGATCGCTTATCCTGCTACGGCTATGAAAAGCCGACCTCGCCAAATATTGATGCTTTTGCGGCGGGGGCGACGCGGTTTAGGGTTGCGATCGCACCCGGTCAATGGACCATCCCCTCCCACGCCTCCATGTTTACAGGGCTGTATCCTTCGCAACACCAGATGCAGCAGTCCTATTCGGTGATGCCGCCCCATCTCAAGACCCTGGCAGAGCGTCTGCAAGATGGTGGCTACTACACCGCCGCCTTTTGCAATAACCCCCTGGTAGGTGTCATTAACAACGGTCTGCGGCGCGGCTTTTACAGCTTTCTCAACTACAGCGGTCTGCTTAGCTCCAGACCTAACCAGGCGGGCATTCCCTCCAGCTTTTTAGACAAGTATCGCCAGCTGTTTAAGCGCATTGTTGCCAAAGCGCTAAACCAAGTCCAAGATGCCTTTGCCCGCTCCGACTGGCTGCTGTCGCTGTCATTTACCCCGCTGATGGTGCCCCTGTGGCAAACCGCCCTCAGCTTTAAAGGCAATACCCACAAGTCTTTGGATGACGCCGCCAAGCTGCTGATTGAGCGCAAAGGTGTCCAAACAGACCAGCCCGTATTTACCTTTATCAACCTGATGGGCACCCACATGCCCTATCACCCACCTCGCGAGTTTATCGAAAAGTTTGCCCCCAACGTCTTAAAAAATCGCGATGCCCAAACCTACCTGCGTCGCTTCAATAGCGATGTGTACGGTTGGCTAGCTCCACTGATGGGAGCCCTAGGTGATCAGCAAAAAGACACCCTAGACGGCATGTATGACGCTGAAGTAGCAGCTCAAGATGTGCAAGTTGGGAGATTTTTAGAGCAGCTAAAACAATCGGGTCGTTTGGATAATACCTATGTTGTTGTCTGTGCCGATCACGGTGAACATTTAGGCGAGAAACAGCTCATTGGTCACAGCCTCTCTATCTACAACGAGTTGATTCAAGTACCGTTAATTATCCACGATCCAACCGATACCATTGAGCGCAAGATCGTTCGTGACGATGTAGTCTCCACCCGCTGTTTGTTTCATACGGTGCTTTCCGCTGCAGGGTTAGCCACCCCAGAAGAATCCGAACTCAGCTTGGAACACCAAGGCTCAAATGAGACTCTCGACGCCGTTGATCCCGACCGCTACGTTTATGCGGAGGCTGTGCCGCCACAAAATGTGTTGAACCTAATTCAAAAACGTCAGCCAGAGCTGGTCTCCCAACATGCCTGCGACCAAACCAGACGGGCCGTGTGGGTAGGCAATCACAAGCTGATTGAAACCGATCAAAATCCGCCGCAGCTCTACGATGTGCAGGACGACCCCAGCGAGAGCCTAGACCTAAGCGAGATTTTTCCTGAAATGGTGGAATCGTTACAAGATTCTCTTTTGGCGTTTAGCCAAGACGCTAACGAACACCAGGCCCTATACTCCCAAGCCCGCGCCAGTGGATTTGACGATCCAGAGGTGCGTCGCCGTCTTAAAGACCTTGGATATTTAGAAGAATAAGCGCATGTACCCTCCTGTTGACCCGACGATTGTTGAAATTGGCCCCTTTGCCCTGCGCTGGTATGGTCTGCTGATGGCCACGGCTGTAATCACCGGTTCCTGGTTTGCTAGCAAAGAAATTGAACGCCGTGGCAAAAACCCAGAAGACTTTTGGGACATGCTGATTTGGGTGCTGATTCCCGCTTTTCTCGGTGCTCGCCTCTACTATGTATTTGTTCAGTCCGGAGATACCGCCTACTACCTGGCAAATCCCGGCCAAATTTTGCAGGTTTGGGGCGGTGGTATTCACATTTTTGGCGCGTTTATCGTTGGCAGTATAGCCCTATGGCTATTTACCAAGGTGCGTCGTTTACCCACGCTTGTCTATCTTGATGCGGCGGCGGTGGGTCTTCCCATTGCCCAAGCCATCGGTCGGTGGGGTAACTTTATCAACCAAGAGCTCTACGGTCCACCGACCAACTGGCCCTTTGCTCTGCGCATCGATCCGCGGCATCGTCTGGCCCCCTATAACGACCTAGCCGCCTATCCAGAGACTACTCGATTCCATGCCCTGTTTCTGTATGAGTCTGTTTGGAACCTGCTGGGCTTTTTACTTCTGTACTGGGTTTCAAAACGATTTGGCAGACAGCTTAGACCCGGTGACCTGTCTCTGCTGTATTTAGTGTGGTATCCCTTTGGCCGCTTCTTTATCGAGTTCTTGAGAACAGATTCCTGGTTCTTCCCTGGGACTCCATTTAATGTGGTGCATATTCTATCGCTAGTAGCGGTTGTGGGTGCGATCGCAACACTGGTGTTAAGACGTCAGTTTGGTAAAACGGTTGCAAATAGCAATTATTAAATCTGGAAACCTAAGAGACTTGGAAATGTTGGGATTCCTGAATTTGTCGGATAATTGTCACCAGCAAGAATTCACCCACGTAGGGTAGCCCAGCAATGGGTCGCCGGTAACGTCTCCCCTGCCTGCCCCTGCTCCTTCTGTCAATCCCATGCCCCCATCCCCTCGCTTACTTATTATCGGCCTTGACTGCATGGAGCCCTCCCTTGTCTTTGAGCAGTGGCGAGATGATTTGCCCAATCTCTCCCAGCTAATGGCCCAAGGAAGCTATGGCCGTTTAGAAAGCTCGATTCCGGCGATCACAGTTCCCGCCTGGAGCTGTATGATGACCGGTCGCGATCCGGGGGAGCTAGGCATCTACGGCTTTCGCAACCGGGCCACGCGAGAGTATCAGAACATGACCATTGCCGATGGTCGAGCTGTGCGCTTTCCGCGACTGTGGGACTACTTAGGCGAAGCAGGCTGGAAGGTGGCCGCCCTGAGCGTGCCGGGGACATCGCCACCCTATGAGGTGAACGGTTCCATGGTGTCTTGCTTTCTGACGCCCAGCCCTAAGGTTACCTTCACCCATCCGCCGGAGCTAGGGGAGCAGATTCGCAGCTGGATGCCTGATTTTATGATGGATGTACCTGAGTTTCGTTCAGAAGACAAGGCTGAAATCCTGTCAAACATCCATAAGCTATGCGATCAGCGCTTTACCCTGGCAGAAAAGCTAATTGCCCAGGACCAGCCAGACTTTTTGATGCTGGTGGACATGGGAGTAGATCGCATTCACCATGCCTTTTGGAAACCGATGGATCCCCGTCATCCGGACTATGGGCCAGATATGCCATTTTCCACAGCCATCCATGACTACTACTGCCATGTAGATCAACGGGTAGGGCAGCTATTAGCCCAGTGCAATGACGACACAGCCGTGCTGGTGGTGTCAGACCATGGGGCACAGCCTTTGATGGGCGGCATCTGCATCAACGAATGGCTGATGGAAAAGGGATATCTCACGCTCAAAGAGAAACCAACGGAGCCGACAGCCCTAGATAAGGTAGAAGTGGACTGGGAGAAAACCCAAGTCTGGGGCGCAGGTGGTTACTACGCAAGAATCTTTTTGAACATTCAAGGCAGAGAACCCCAAGGAACAATACCGCTAAAAGAGTTTAAGGCATTTCGTGAACAGCTAATTGCGGAGCTAGAGGCGATTACGTATCCTGATGGGTCTCCCATGGAGGTCAAAGCCTATGTGCCCCAGGAGACGTACCAGAAGGTGCGGGGCATGGCTCCAGACTTGCTGGTGTACTTTGACTGGCTAGCATGGCGATCGGTGGGCAGTGTGGGGACCGGAGAGCTATATGCGAAAGGGAATGACACTGGGCCGGACGATGCGAACCATGCCCAGTATGGACTGATGATTTTCCATGACCCGAAAGAGCCTAAGGGGGGTCAGGTATTGGAGAATGCCCAGCTGTATGACATTACACCAACGATGCTGAATCGCTACAGTGTGGATGGTCCGGGTGATTTGCGGGGTAAGGTTTTGTCAATTTAAAGTAATTGCGTATTGCTGCCAATTTTGCTCAATCAAACCCAATGAAGCAATGACCTATCAATTAACAGTGCTATTTTAAAGCCCATCTACCGCTAAAAACGCGTAATGGTTGCCACAATCGCCATTAATAAAATTTGCCTCGAACCGGGAAGTCGCATCACAGTTCCTGATGTTAGCTGGCGGTAACCGTCCCTGGCGTTGTTGTTGTGGGATCAAATAAGGCGGTTCTTTTCGAGTCCGTGCGGCTAAGCAAGCTTGAGTCAGGACATTGAGAATATTCCTGCCCTGCGCCTTGAGCGAAGTGGTCACCGTCATCAACCGTGCGAGAAACTGACTTCCTGTTTGGGATTGAGCCCCAAAACTGGTTTTGCGCCAAATCACCGCTGGCCGCAAGGCCCGTTCAGCTGAATTATTCGTCGGTTCTAGCCCGACTGTTGACACAGAGGTCCACAGGGCCGGTTCAACCGTGAGCAACCGCCGACAGGTTCTGACCGTTTTGGCCAAGGGTGACTTCTCGTCAGCGGCAATCGGCAGTTCAGCCGCCTCGTCTAAGGTTGCTTTGAACCCCTGCCGCAGATGGGTGACCTGACGGCTAAACTGCTCACGGGACAAGATACCATCGCGAACCTGATGCCACCAGCGAAATAACCGACGCTGACGGCGCAACAGCGCCTCGCCAATTTCGTGGGATGCGCCTATCCGCTCGGCCATCGCCGTTAAATCTCGCTTGAGATGTGCCCAACACACTTGCCGTTGCCCCAACGCAATCCAACCGTAGGCACTGTAGCGGTCAGAGGTGACAGTACCCCGGTAGGATTCACCAATCAGAGCCTTGGCGGTTGTTTGAGACCGACTCAGTACCACCTCAAAAAAGCTCACCAGCGGGGTGACTAACACCCACAACCACCCTTTAGTCCGTTTTGGATTGCTGCCATCACGGTTCCCTTGAGGAAAACTCGTTTCATCGGTGTGGAGCAAGGGCTGAGCCTGAACATACGCCTTGGCCTCTGCCACTGGAGTCCTGAGGGACTGGCTCATCTCATCGCGCAATCGACCGATACTACCTCGGGAGAGACTGACCCCAAATAGGTCCTCCATCAGGGCGCACACCTGACGATAGCTATGACGATACGACCCACTTAACAGGCTGACTATCGCACTCAATCGTTCTCCATACCCGAATGGGGAGACCCCACTGGGTAAACTCGCTCGCGTCAGATGACCACATCCCTCACAGCTGAGCTGATGCAACCGATATTCAATCACCATCGGCTTGATTGGGGGTAATTCAATCTCTTGATGACGATGAGGACGCTTGTCATAGCCCGTTAGCGGTGCCCCACAGTCTACGCACACCGATGGCAACACCTCCTTAACACCGTCACACTCCTCACTTGGCCTAAGCTTACGGGCTTGACGAGGGGAGGGCTTTGACCGACGCTGAGACGCTCGTTTCCTGCCTTTTTTCGGCTTGCCTGATGACTGACCAAAACCATTACTTGATGGCGGTTTCGATGAATTCTTCGAGGTCTGATTCAGACGCTCTTCAAGGTATTGAATTCGCTCGTCTTGTTGCCTCAAGCGCTCGCTCAATACCAGCACCAAAGCCCGGATACTGGGGGGAGTTGCTTCCCAGTCTGCTTTGGGTACCTTGATTCCTGAAATTTCAATCTCTTCGCTCATACTCACAACTTAGCGAAGTTTGCCTCCTACATTCCCTAAGATTTCTTTATCTTCCTGGGACGGTTACAAAAGTAATGGCTGAACAGGTTCGTAATGCATATTCTGATGTATATCAGGTAAATGAATATGCACATGAGCTAGATAAAGAAGAACTGATTTCCAAATTACGTACTTTGACCGGCGCAGGAGAAGACGACCGTAACATACCAGCTATTGCTTCAACTTTTCTTGAACTTGGAAAACTAGCAGATTTCTCCCTGGAAGATGGATCCAATAACTCAGATACGTTGCAAGAGCCGTATGAGAAATCTGAGCCAGCGCACTTTCCAGAAGGTAGATCATTACCGCATAAGTCTCATAGAACAAATTTTGGAATCTCTTACACAATCAACTTGAATCTATCTGCGACCACCGATATTGAAGTGTTCAACGCGATTTTCAAAAGCTTAAAAGAAAAAGATACTCCAATGTCAATCAGGTCAGATGACCCTCTAAGCTATACAAATTTTGGAGAGCTGATTGATATTTTGAATGCTAATTGGTCTGACTTTTCTGATACAATTCGTAGCCAACGTGCCATGCAACAAGTGCTTATACAATTTAATTCTATTAGGAATGTTATTGCACACAGCAACAATCTTAGTGAAGATGAGATCGTCCGTCTCAAATTATTGATAAAGGACTGGTTTCGGATTCAAGGCTAAAATAGTGTTTGATAGTGTTTCTTATATTTGTCATTATGACTCTTTCGATACTAGCTGAACCGGCACCCTTGACGATCAATCCTCATGGTGTAGTTCGTGTTGGCGAAACACGGGTGACTTTAGACACTGTGATCGCTGTATTCAAGCAAGGTTCAACAGCTGAGGAGATTGTTCATCGTTATCCATCTTTAAGACTAGGTGACGTTTACGCTTCGATTGCTTTCTACCTTTATCATCAGGAGGATGTAGAGACATATCTCCAGCAAAGACAGCAGCAAGCTCAGGAAATTCGCCAGATGAATGAGGCTCGATTTGATCCCCAGGGCTTGCGCGATCGTTTACTCACTCGAAGAGTTGAGCGGCAAGCATGATCAAACTGTTAGCTAATGAAAATTTCGACAATACAATCATTCGAGGCTTGCTACGCCGCAATCCAGATATCGATATTGTTCGCGTTCAGGATATGGATTTATCAGGAGAAGATGATCCGGTTGTACTTGAATGGGCCGCCTATCAAGGACGTGTTTTGCTTACTCACGACGTCGCTACCATTACCCGCTACGCCTATGAGAGATGAGACAACAATCTCGCTATGCCAGGAGTAATTGAGATCCATACAGATACGCCAATAGGAAGAGTAATAGAGGATCTTTTCATGATTCTAGAGTGTAGTGTACCGGAGGATCTAGACGGTCAAATTTATTACCTCCCCTTGTGAGTCGATGACAGCATAACAAATTGTTGCAGCGGTGCGTTTAGATAATTTGCCAGGAAGTTCAAGGTTATCTACCGCCGTTGAACTCCAACGTTAGCTCGCTAAGTTCCCTAATAGTAATGGTGACCATTCTCGTATCGCCATTAATCTACAGGTGGGAAAACTACCTGAAACCGTTCGCAAACCGGTGGCATAGTGAGCATGGGTGCTCTGCCAATGTCAGACAGCACCCGTTCAAAATAGCGCCAATGTTTATGCTGCCAGAATTCTAGGGTGCGATCGCCTTCTCCTTCGTCATAGGCAAACTGGGCATCTACCTCATTAAAAGCTTGAATGATCACCTCTGTGGTTTTAGTAATGCAGAGCGGATTCTCTTTGCCGTCCAACACAATTGTGTGGGTTCCCACTTTTGTGAGGGTTCTCTGTTCGGCTTCCCATTCCCATAGGGATGAGCAGGTCGCGGTTTTAGTTTCTTGCTGTACCAACCTGCCCAAGGTGTTTGCTAGCTCAGGGGTGTCCCCAAATTGCTCAATCTGGTAGGGAGGGTCCTCCGCTATTTTGAGGGGATGCATTTGCTGGTAGCAGTTCCAATACTGTGCGATCGCATTTAAATACATGGGTGTACGGTCATAATAGACATCCAGGCTTGGCCGTGAAGTGAGACGGGCGAGAGACTGTTTATCCACAAATCTCTTTGATATAGCTGTGATATTCACGCCAACAGTCAAACACGACTTCGCCCCACTCAATGACGGATTTACAATGGGTTTCAGCCGTATCGGCCTGCCAGATGGTGTTGATTGTCATACTTCCCAAATTAGTTGGGGGCGGTAACCACCGAAATCGGTCTGAGTGCTTGGCTAGATAACGCTTGAGCTGGGGTAGCTGACTAATCTCGACATGATTTCGGTAGTATGCATACAAGCTGGCCAGGTGTAAATTAACTGAGTTAATTGTCTGAGAGCTTTCAATTCCCGGATGTTGCATTGCGTAGGCATCGACCGTAATAGCATGCACCACAAAGTATTGTGCATTGGAATATTCGCGCGCCAACACTTCGCCATATCTAGCCCAGCATCCTGGCGAAGCGTCTAAATAGGCATGGGTGGATCCTGTTGTTGATAGAGGCGTTTCGGCACCGCATGAGCTACATTGTTCAAACATATTTCTCAGGATTCGCATCAGCTAAGGGGACAATCTGGGTTCAAACTCGATTTCATCCGCGATCGCAGTTCTCGTTTTGTCAAACTCAGGTATTTCGGGTTTGAGAGTTCTATATTTAGCGATTGCACCTGGGTAAACAGCCACCTCGCGGAGCTATCGCATCGTTAAAGGGCACACACATCGTCGGTACACGTAAACATTGTGGGTCTGGCTACCATAGGTTCGGGATGGAATTTGGCGAATTTCCTTGAACCCCAGCCTCTGCCAAAATTGCCGACCGACGGTATTAGGAGCAATCGCACACAGCGAAATGAACCGATAGCTTTGAGCGGCGACCCATTGCTCAAATGCCTCGTAAAAGCTTGTTCCCAGTCCTTTTCCCCGCTGTTCTGGAGCCAGCAGCATCAGCCCCAGCCACCAGGTTTGTAAATCGGGATAGCCCTGCACACTGATAATCGCACCAACGAGGCGATCGCAACTATCCACTAACCCCAAGGCATGAACATCTCCTGGAGTTTTGCTGTCGGGGACATCAGTAAATTCCTCAGCAGC
>JBCDJC010000028.1:0-33137 GCA_038748225.1 Cyanobacteria bacterium P01_H01_bin.26
AACCTCTGCAGCTGATTCTGTAATGTGGCTGGTGGGATCAGCTTGGAGTAGCGTTTGGGCGGCGAGCAGCATGTCATCCGTGAGGTCAACCAAGTCATCACGACTGGCTAAATAGGTTTGCAAGGCGCTTAGCGGGTCGCGAATAGTGTCAGCGGTCAATGCGGGCAGGCGAGGATGAGTGAGCTGGCTGACCAGCTCAGGGTGAATCGTATAGCTATGGGCATCTGCTAAGGCTCGGTGCAGAGCGGCGTGATCGATCTGCTCAATTTGAGCCGGTCTAATTTTATAAACTAAACGGACTACGGCGTCACTGATATGGGCTTTAGCGAGGGTTTGCTCTAAACGGGCCTGGGGAGACTCTGCTGTGGAGACGTCTATTTCTATGGTCTTAAAGGAACGTACGGGTAAGGGGCAAAACTCCAGTGAGGTTTGACCTGGTTGGACATCGGCTATGACATATCCCTTATCTTCTTTTTCTTCGCTAAAGTCCACCCGCTCAATGCTGCCGGGGTAGACTACCGGCGGCTCCTTACAAAGGATTTGATATTTGTGTACGTGACCTAGGGCGACATAGTCGAAACAGGGGCGAGCGAGCAGTGCCATGGGTACGGTAAAGCCTTTGCCAACTGCCAGAAACTTCTCAGCTCCATAGCAAGCCGTATCGGTCATTAGATGGGCCAGTAGAATGCTGGGGATATGGAGATCTAGCTGACGAATTTCCCCTTCTAGGGCCACGCGTAAACGATCGAGCATGAGTTCGTTTACCGCACCGAGGGAGAGGCCGTCGGTTTCGGGGCGGGTGAGCAATGTGGAGTGGGTCAGCCAGGGTAGGGTCAGCACCTGCACCGGACCGGCCTGGGTCTCGATATGATGGGTGGTTAAGCTATCGCCCACGACAATGTCAGGTACCCCTAGGGTGCGATAGATGCACAGACTGGCCCCGCCCATGCCCTGGGAGTGCTGGTCGTGGTTGCCTACTAGCAGCACCGTGGGGATATGGGCTTCCACTAACCGTTGAAACTGTTGGGCAAACGCCTGCTGTATGACGGGAGCGGGGGTAGCATCGGGAAAGGCATCCCCGCCAAAAAGGACAAGATCAACGGGCTCGCTGAGGGCTCGGTCAATACAACGGCTGAGGGTGGCGACAAAATCCTCCAAGCGGCTATTGAGCCCCGTTTCTGGGTTGATATGTCCATGGCTAAAGCCACTACCCATGTGAATATCCGACAGATGGAGGAGCTTTACCATAGGGCCTGCGATCTCAAATCGTTGATCTCTTTGTTGTCCTAGTTAAACACGCCGGGCTTTATATAGGAGTATCCCGATGGGATTCATAGTAGCTATCTATGTGGCTAAACAGCTGGTGAATCTGGTCGGTGGTGGTGAAGGGGTTGAGCAATACTGCCTTGAGCCATCGTTGTCCCCGGTATACCGGCAGCGATAAAAATGTGCCGCCCGTTTTCAAAAGTTGCTGCTGCAGCTGATGGTTCCATCTATCCTGCTGGTCTGCGGACAGCCCGGCCAGCTCTGCTCGAAAACACACCAGGTTCATTTGCGGTTCGCTAGCCAGGCTCAAAAAAGGGCGGGCTTTAACAGCATCGGTAAAGGTTGCCGTCAGCTGGTAATTGTGCTCAATAATGGCCCTGTAGCCGTCGCGACCGATGTGCTGTAGCGACAGCCACAGCTTGAGAATATCGACGTGGCGGGTGCCTTGGACCGTGAGTTCCCCCAGATTTGGCCAGTCACTGTGCTCATTCATATAGGGGGCCAAGACCCTAAAGTGGTGCTGCAGTAGATCAAACTGGCGAAACATGACCATGGCGGAGGTTTTAGCCACATATAGCCACTTTTGTGGGTTAAATGTCACCGAGTCGGCCAGCTCAATGCCTGCTAGCTGGAAGCGATGACGGTCTGACACCATGAGCGCCCCACCATAGGCGGCATCCACATGGAACCAAAGCTGGTGGGACTTTGCGATCGCAGCCATTTCAGCGATGGGGTCAATATTTCCCGTAACGGTGGTGCCAGCGGTGGCAACGATGGCAAATGGCTGTTGACCGGCTGTTTTTGCCTGGTTCAGCTTGGCGACCAGATCGTCCAGGTCAATTTGAGAATTGCGGTTGGTGGCTACTGGAATCGCAGCTTTGGTACCCAACCCCATCACCATAGCCGCTTTTTTAAACGACGTATGGGCTACTTCTGAAACCAAAAAAACCGGCGTTTGCCCGGATGGAATCCCCGTTTCTAGGGCATCAAAGGCCACGTTGCGGGCCACAATCAGGGCCTGGAGGTTGGCCAGACTGCCGCCGCTTACCAGAACACCGTTGGCCTGGGGACCAAGGCCAAACAGCTGGGCCACCTGCCGCAGGACAAGGACTTCTAACCGTGAGAAGACCGGTGACATTTCAACGCTCAGCATGTTGTTGTTGAGGGCGGCCACCAGCAGATCGCCCACCACCGACAGGGTGGTGGGCATGGAGTCCATGTGCCCGATATAGCCGGGATGGGCCGCGTTCATGGAGTGCTGGAGCTGAGATCGCACCTGCTCCAACAGCCGCTCCACAGCCACCGAAGTATCTGACAAGTTAGCCCAGTCATCTAAAACCAAAGGCCCAGGCAGGGGAGACTGGTTTCCCGCCTGGGCCATGGTTTCAACCAATAGATCGATCACCTGGTGTAGGAGAGCTGCGATCGCATCCTGATTTTGACCATCGGGATGAATAAATGCCGTTGGCGGTAGCACCGAAAAATCCACCGTATACCCCGTTTAGAGAACCTGCTTTACCAGCCTACCGGTCAGGGCATCTTCCGTGGCTACTGCCTGAAAATGTACCGACAGCTCCCTAGTAAACCCACCGTAACCGTGGTTTTCCAGGGCGCACCCCCAGGTGGACAAAGCCTTTTTTAGCCCCATACCCGAGACTGTAGGGATAGTTTTGGTCGCACCAGGATTCCACGTCGTATATGCTGACCCCCTTGATATAAAAATCCACCGCCCCTTTGTCCGGAGCATCGTAAAGATGCTCTGAGTTAGGAGCACCCTTGGCTTTAGCATTGACAGTGGGGGGGCGATAGCCGGAGGTGATTATCAGTGGGTTACCACCAAAGTAGGCCCGACAGCGCTCTAAAAACAGGCTGATTTCATAGGCCGTTTTGCACTGATAATCATAGTGAAAGCGGCGCTCCTCTTCGTACAGCGCAAATTCGCCATAGGTAATGTGGGGGGTAATTAGGGTATCAAAGGACATATTGGTGGTTAGCTTTGCCCCCACGGGGGTTTTGCCAGCCACATCCCGACCGATCTGATCTAAGCGAGCTTCCGGTTTGCGATCGCCCGCTTCACCCGCCTCATCATGATCGTCCTCCCAGGAGGCCACCGGTGTACAGAACAGATCCGCCTCAGCTAGACGACGACGGCGTAACCCCTCTTCTACCGATGTACCCGGATTTCTATATTTCACAAACTGGGCCGATATCCAGGCGTGATCGTCCCAGCGATCGGGGGAATCACACACGCGGGTAATCGACTCAAAGTTCTCGCCGCGATAGAAACCTGACCCCAGATTGTACGCAAAGCTATAGATAGCACCGCGCTGGTTGCTGTTCATCTGGCCCCAGGTGGGAATCCGCTCCATGGCAGCACGGCTAGATTTATCCACATGGTGAATCAGATACTCTTCACCTTGTTTCCGGGTGATGATGTCGCCCTGTTTAACCTTGACGCCATCAGGGTAGCGGGTGGTGCCATAGCCAATCGTGGGCACACCCCAGCCGTGCAGGGGATCCGCATAGGCGGTTGCCCGACCGTCCGGCAGCGACTTGGCAAAGCCCTCAAACTCTTTAATTAGCTCAATACCAGACCATGGAATGGCTCCTATGAGCACATCGGGCGGCTCAGGTTTAGGCACACTGGGCTTGTCGGGCGGGCTGCCGACCTGGCTACCGCGAGCTGGCGCGGCAATGACCCCTAGACGATCGATCCAGCGGCCGCTGTTGCCATGGAAGCCAATCACCTGATAGTTGGGGGGCACATCTAAGTCCACCAGCTTGCCTGTCTGAGTGCCGAAGATAATGCTGCGCCCCTGGCTGGTGAGCAGTTCAAGAGAGCCTATATAACGACCACTGGGAGCTGTGAGCCTGACGTTGGTGATGTATTCGTCAGTATTTAAGATAAACGACTCTAAAACAGAGCCCTCTCCACCGTGGGCCGCCAGCTCACCACTCGACCAAAACATCTGCACCTGGTCAAGATAGCGACCTACCCGCGCCCTGACTTCAACCGGCTTTGCCCGCTCAGCAAGGAGTTGGTCGCTGGCCTGGGGCGGCCAGCTAACGTCTGAAAAAGCTTTGCCACCGTTACCGCCCACGGTGAAGCTACGCCATAACTGCCCTGTCGTAGCATTGCGGGCAGTGTCGGACTCAAATGAGGATTCCATAAGCATACGTGCCTTTGATAAGTAGATGGTAGCCTTTGGCTATTTGACCTAATCTAGGCTGAACACCGTGTCGGCTGTTGTTTCTACATCAATCCCACATCTGAAAATTTCGGAATGCATAAAGATTTTCTTGTCAATGGCGACAATAGGAACCTTCCATGCGTCTCCGAGCGGTGAACCACCCTAACCATGGATACCGCATTCGGTTTTGATACTGCCACGCCAGCGACCGGCACGCTCGTCTTCCCCCGCCTGGACTTTTGTCGTCAGGGGCTGATCGCCAATGCTGGTATACCCTTGATCGTGGAGCGGATTGTACAAAACATTGTTAGCAAAGGTGTAGCGCCAAAGGTCTTTATGGGTCCAATTTGCTAGGGGATTGATCTTCAGCCGTCCGTCCTGGTCCCGTTCTAAAATCGGCATCTGCTGTCGGGTGTTGGACTGATCGCGACGGCGGCCGGTGATCCAGGCTTGTACCGATAGCTCCTCTAACGCTCGATTAAGCGGTTCTACCTTAGTCCAGTGGTGAAAGCGATCCACATCTTTTTCCCACAGCTTGTCACCATGGCGAGCTTCAAACTCGGCCCGGCTAGGGGCGGCTCGATAGGTGTGGAGATCGAGATTGTAAATGGCTTGAGCCTTATGGGCTGTCTGCACCGTTTCTGGAAATAGGTGCAGGGTATCGAGAAATATCACGGGAGGTTTTGCCTGCAGCTCGTGATACAGCATGTGGGTAATGGCTACCATGCTGAAGGACGTCAGCTGAACTAAGTTGGGGACGGTGGCCACAGCCCAGGCCAAAATTTCCTGGGGTGATGCCGATTCAAACCGACGATTGAGTTCGCCTAGGGCCAACTGGCCTGGATCGAACTTGACTCGTTCAACCTGCATAGTTAATGATGGTGCGTCCGTGCAAGAAAACATTGCTGCGAATGGGGGGGCACCCCATAAATTTAAGTGCGTTAGGTGCGAATTAAGTGCGAATTCCCTACTCGGACCTATCCTATCGCAATAATCCCCCATAACCCACCGGAGAAATGTAGATTAAACCGATCATCTGGGGGATAGTAACCGTAACTCTCAAATCTTGCCCACCTAGTGTAGGTCAATGACAGGTATGAAAAAGCTTATCTTTTACACAAAACCCGGCTGTCATCTGTGTGAAGGTCTAGAGGAAAAACTAGCCCAGCTGACCCATCTGCCCATTGAGGTAGAGACCCGTAATATCACCGAAAATCCAGCCTGGTTTGCGGAATATCAGTACGAAATCCCGGTGCTCTGTCGTCTAATTAACTATCCTGAAACCCCAGAATTAGAAAAAGAACAGCCGTTACCACGTCTGTCCCCCCGTGCCCCGCTGCGCCGGTTAGAGCAAATGCTAAACACATATCTAGGACCCTTTGAGTCAGAATGACGGCAGGAATTTAGAGTTTGAGAGGCTTCTATGACGCTGCGTGAGCTACTGACACACCTATCGCCTGGGTTACTGGCTACCATCGATCATCCGGCCCTAGAAAAGACGGTCACGGGTCTGTGCACCAACTCAGGGGACTGTCAGCCGGGCGATTTGTTTTTGGGGATGCCGGGTACCCGGGTGGACGGGGGTGAGTTTTGGCCCAGTGCCCTAGGTCAAGGTGCGATCGCAGCCATCCTCTCCCCCAAGGCCCTGCAAAATCAGCCCGCCATCAACGATTCGACATTGCTAATCCCAATGGACGACATGGCAACCGTCTGTGGAGAGCTGGCCGCTGCCTTTTATAACTATCCTGGGAAAACCCTGAGCCTGGTGGGGGTTACCGGCACCAACGGCAAAACCACCACCACTCACCTGATCGAACACTTTCTTAATGCGGCCAGCGTGCCGACGGGACTGTTGGGGACTCTCTACACCCGCTGGCCCGGTCACCAAGAAACCGCCGTCCACACCACGCCCTTTCCCGTGGAGCTACAGCGGGAGCTGATCAAGGTTGCTGAAGCGGGCTGTCAGCACGCCATTATGGAGGTCAGCTCCCACGCCCTGGCCCAAAAGCGCGTGTGGGGATGTGCCTTTGAGGTGGCTGTATTTACTAACCTCACCCAGGACCATCTGGACTATCACAAGACCCTAAAAAACTACTTTGAAGCCAAAGCCCTGCTGTTTAACAACGATTATTTAAAGGGTCGTGCCATTATCAACAGCCGAGATCCCTACGGCCAGAAACTGATGGAGCGTTTGAGCCCAGACCGGGTTTGGACCTATCACATCACCGACGATGGGGCTGATTTGCACACCCAAGACCTGAGCTATGGCGCTACCGGCGTCAGCGGACTGTTGGTCACCCCCATGGGGGCCGCTGTCTTTAGCTCTCCCCTGGTGGGCCAGTTTAATTTAGAAAACCTGCTGGCCGCTGCGGGAGCCGTTCTCCACTTGGGGGTTCCCCTAGAATCGCTGGTGAGCGCCCTGGCCAATTTTGACGGGGTGCCGGGTCGAATGGAACGGGTGCAGGCCAGTCCAATCCAGGATATCAGCGTGATTGTGGACTATGCCCACACCCCCGATAGTTTAGAAAATGCGTTGCGGGCGGCCCGCCCTTTTATTACCGGTCAGCTAATCTGTGTGTTTGGCTGTGGCGGCGATCGGGATCGCACCAAGCGTCCCCAAATGGGTCGGATTGCCCATGGGTTAGCTGACCGGGTAATCATCACCTCCGATAATCCGCGCACTGAAGACCCCCAGCAAATTCTGGCCGATGTGGTTGCGGGCATTGACGCCGACCTGCCTGGGGATACGGTCGTTTGCGATCGCGCCGCCGCCATTCGCCAGGCCGTGCTCACGGCCCAGCCTGGGGACGGGGTCTTAATTGCTGGCAAGGGGCACGAGGACTACCAAATTTTGGGCACAGAGAAAATACACTTTGACGACCGAGAGCAGTCTTTACTGGCATTGAAGACTCGTTTACTCTCCTAAGGACTTAACTTTCCGTGCTTGCACGGAAAGTTAAGTAAAAACACTCATTTATCTCGTGTATGCCTTGACTAACCTATAGGCTGCAGATATGCCGTGGATACACACTCGGCAATTTTTTTAGAGCAACTATGGACGCTTCTACAAGGCCATCAGTATTGACTTCGTCCCATCGTTTTGCAGCTGCGACATCGCCCCCACCGGTTTCTGACATCAATCCCCAGTTCCTTAAAGCGGCGGCCCAGGAACTCAACAGTCCGCTTACCACCATCAAGACAGCGCTGACACTGCTCAATTCATCTGCCCTGAAGCCCAAACAGCGTCAGCGCTATCTGCAAATGATTGGCGAAGCCTGCGATCGGCAAAGCCAGCTGATCAACGACGTATTTGAGCTGTTAGAACTGCAGCTTACCTCCCCCAAAGAGGCACCTGAAAAAGTGCAGCTATGGAACCTGGTCCCGGGGGTTGTCAGTACCTATCAGCCGTTGGCCAAAGAGCACAATATTTTATTAGCCTACACAGTATCTAACCATCTGCCGCCTGTATTAGCGGTTGAAGCCAATCTCAAACAGGCGCTGGTGAGCCTGTTGCTCAATAGCATTCAATTTACCAACAGCGGCGGCCGTATCTGGGTAACGGCTCATCAGCGGGTTGATGGCAGGCTCGCCCTGGTTGTTAAGGACAATGGGCGGGGAATTGATCCGGCAAATCTGCCCCAGGTGTTTGATGCGTTTTATCGCAGTATGTCTGAGGGCAGCGGTCTGGGGCTTACCCTGGTCCAGCAGTTACTAGCCAGCTGTGGTGCCTCTATCTCCGTCAGTAGCACCCCCGGCCAAGACACCACGTTTACTATTTTGCTGGCTGCGGCCGCCTAATCGTCTGTACAGACGTTGCAGGCAATGTCTCTCCAAAATTCCGAACCGGTTTTACTAATCCGTCTCTTCTGAGACAAGCGTCTCAATCAGCACCTGAGCCTGTTGCTGCTTTTTTTGCAAAAAGGTGTCACATTTTTTTAGCTCTGTAACGGCTTTTTCAAACTGTTCAAAAATGTCGGCTAGGGATAGTTCGCCGGTTTCCAGGTCGGTAATAATGGCCTCAACCTGATCGATAGAGGTTTCATAGTTCCAGGTATCGGCAGATTTTTTAACTCTAGGCATAGTGGGTCAAAAAACATTGGCTCTATAAATAGTGTTGCTGTCCCTGCAGACTTGTGCAACCGGCGACTAAATGCCCATGGGGGCTGAATAAGTTACCCATAACCAGCAGGATACCGCTGTAGTCCCGTGGTTTTTGACTTTTTACCCACCACGGATTGCTGTTGTACACCCTGTCTCCCCGGTTATGCGACTATCCAACTCTCGGTCTAATTCCTTTTTAAGATTCTGGGTATCGGCTGGCCTTAGCCTATCGACCATACTGTCGGTGGGGCCATTGGCCTCAGCGCAACCCCCAGTCCAGCTGGCGCAATCATCTTCGCTGACGTTACTGCGCAATATCCGGCATGGGCGTAATGTCAATGCGATCGCATTTAGTCCCAACGGTCAAATGCTTGCCAGTGCAGGGGGCGATGGCTATCTGCGTGTGTGGGATGTCAATGCCGCTTTGCAGGGCGATGAAAATCGCTGGATGCGTCGACTGATAGCAATTCCCGGTGCCGATCGCCATGTGACGTCCTTAGCCTTTAGTCCCGACAATCGCTATCTAGTGACGGGCACCTTTAACGGAGATGTGCGCGTTTGGGATATCAACGTGTGCGAGCAGGATCGCCCCGTGTGTAATTCCCAGCTGATTCTGGAACGGGAGTATTACGGCGTTGCCCCCGTGGTCAAATTTAGTCCCAGCGGTCGTTGGCTAGCGGCAAGCAACTATGACGGTACCGTGACCCTATGGAACTGGAGCAACCGTCAGGTGGTGGCAACCCTCGAACCTGAAACCGGTTCCCATGATGGCTCTCGTCTAGATGGCCGCTTCTCCTCACTTTCATTTAGTCCTGATGAAACATCCCTAGCAGCAGGCAGCCACGACGATGTGATGACCCTGTGGAGCTTGGACCCGGTAGCGGAGTATGAGCGGCTAGCCACCATTGATACAGGCAATGGCGTTGATACCGTTTCCTTTAGCCCCGACGGGGAGCTGTTGGCTAGCGGCAACTATCAAGGGGTGGAGGTCCGCTCAATTCGATCGAGACGCGGTCGTCTGCAAATTGAAGAGCATGCCGAGCTAGAGGTGGGCCGCCGGATCAACACCCTGGTGTTTTTGCCAGATGGCCAGTCCCTGTTTACTGGAGACAATGTCGAACATGTGGGTCTGTGGGATATCGAAGAAGAAGAACCCCTCACAGTCATTCCAGCCGACCAGCAACATGCTCGCCCGGTGTTGACAGTGACCATGGCCCCCTCTGGGGATCTGCTAGCTAGCGGCAGCACCGACGGCGTGATTAAGTTTTGGCGTCCTTGATCTGCCGAACTTCGGCCTCAACCTGGCCGTCACCCAGCCGGATCGAGATGGCATCGCCTGGGGATAAGTCCCTCGCCTGGGTCACGATATCCCCAGATGACTGCTTGATCAGGCCATAGCCTCGACGCAACACAGCAGCCGGATCCAGGGTAGCCAGTTTTTCGCGCAACAGCTGATGCTGAGATCGTGTGGTTTGCAGCCGCTGCTCTAATGCCTGGATTAAACGCTGGGTGCGCCAGGTATGGGCCTGCTGCACCTGGCGGAGACGACGCTCTGGGTGCAGCCGCTGTAGCCGCAGCTCTAGCTGCTGCAGATCAGTTTTTTGCTGGTACAGCCGTGTTCCTGCCAGTTGGGCTAGCCGTCTGAGCAGCTGCGCCTGATGGTTGCGTAAATTGTCCAGGGATGGAACAACTTGCTCGGCTGCGGCGGTGGGGGTGTGGGCACACACATCAGCCACCAAATCGGCTAAGGATTCATCCCGCTCATGGCCAATGCCCGTGATAATCGGAATAGAGCAGGTTGCGATCGCACGCACCACCCGCTCATCATCAAAACAAACCAAATCCTCCACCGCACCGCCGCCGCGACCGATCAGCAGCGCTTCGGCTCGACCGTCACGCTCTACCCGCCCAATGGCCTTGACAATTGATCCAGGCGCTTGTGCACCTTGCACTGTGGCCGGAGACAATAACACCCGTAGCCCTGGGTGCCGCTGATTCAGCGTTTGCTGAATATCCCCCCAGGCGGCAGCTTGAGGGGATGTGACCACAGCAATACAGTGGGCAAACACCGGTAAAGGGCGTTTATGCTCCGGATCAAACAGACCTTCACTGGCCAATCGCTGACGTAGCTGTCGGTAGCGCAACGCCTGCAAGCCTGCGCCAGCGGGCAGCACCTGCCAGGTCGTGAGTTGGTAGGTACCTCGTTTTGGATAAACCTTGAGCTGACCGAGGACTACCACCTGCTCACCCATTTTGGGAATTACGCTAAGTTTAGGTAGCTGACTGCGCCAGACTACCGCATTTAGAGTGGCCGATCCGTCAGTCTCCTGCAGCGAAAAAAAGCAGCCGCTCCCATGCTGGCGGGCGCTGGAGACTTCTCCAATCACCCAAATGTTACGCAGATGGTCATCCCCTTCCAGCAACAGCTGAATGTACTCGGTGACACCGGCTACACTCACTGCCTTAAAATCCGATATATCTGATGCCATAGGTACCAATAGACTGATTATCTTAATAGTACGTTTGTATTTTTCTGGGTACAATTAAGAATCTGGGCATGATGGGTTTACGTCACTCAGGTTTATGCCACTCAGGTTTACGTCACTTTATTGACACACCTGACACACCCGAACAGTCATATCTTGCTCCCACATTGTGAGCTTATAATTGCTGAACCCAGCAACCTTTATCCAACCCCTTAGGCAGCATGGCAAAAACATCCACCGAAAGCAACGAGCGCAAAAAAGCCTTAGACATGGTGCTCAACCAGATTGAGCGTAACTTTGGTAAAGGTACCATCATGCGCCTGGGGGATGCGGCCCGCATGAAGGTTGAAACCATCCCCACCGGAGCCCTAACCCTCGATCTGGCCCTGGGTGGAGGACTGCCCAAGGGCCGTGTAATTGAAATCTATGGTCCAGAAAGCTC
Organism: Cyanobacteria bacterium P01_H01_bin.26; assembly: GCA_038748225.1. Classification (GTDB taxonomy): domain Bacteria; phylum Cyanobacteriota; class Cyanobacteriia; order Phormidesmidales; family Phormidesmidaceae; genus Leptothoe. The sequence goes on from JBCDJC010000028.1 coordinate 11,487, forward strand.
AGGTAAAACCACCCTTGCTCTACACGCCATTGCCGAGGTCCAGAAAAAAGGCGGTGTGGCTGCCTTTGTCGATGCTGAACATGCGCTAGATCCAGTCTATGCCGAAGCCCTCGGGGTCAATATCGATGATCTTCTAGTTTCCCAACCCGATACGGGGGAAGCGGCGTTAGAAATCGTTGACCAACTGGTCCGCTCGGCCGCCATTGACCTGGTGGTGATTGACTCGGTTGCAGCCCTGGTCCCCCGCGCTGAAATCGAAGGGGAAATGGGAGATACCCACGTAGGCTTGCAGGCCCGTCTGATGAGTCAGGCCCTGCGAAAAATTACAGGTAATATCGGCCGCTCCGGCTGCAGTGTGATTTTTCTCAACCAGCTCAGACTAAAGATCGGCGTCACCTATGGTAACCCTGAAACCACCACTGGGGGTAATGCCCTAAAGTTCTATGCCTCGGTACGGCTAGATATTCGCCGTATTCAAACCCTGAAAAAAGGGAATGACCAGTTTGGCATTCGAGCCAAGGTCAAAGTGGCAAAAAATAAAATTGCCCCTCCCTTTAAAATTGCTGAATTTGACATCATTTTTGGTGAAGGTATTTCCACCTTAGGCTGCATCGTTGATCTCGCTGAGGAACAAAGCATTCTTTCCCGTAAGGGCGCTTGGTACAGCTATAAAGGGGACAACATTAGCCAGGGACGTGACAATGCCATTCGCTATCTGGTTGATAATCCAGAGGTCACCGCTGAAATTGAACAGCAGCTACGTCAGGCCTTAGAAATTGGGGATGCCGCACCGGCAGAATCCACCAGTGAAACCGTCGCTGCCAATGCAAAAAGTGACACTAAAAAAACCAAATAGAAGGTATAAGCGCCAAGGTCCCGATCGGCTGTGTGATTTGACCGGCTAGTGTAGCGTCCTGCCACTTTCTGTATCGTCTATCGAGTCACGTGACTCGTCCACCTGATTAACGGTGGCGCTGAAAAAGTGAAAAACAGAGCTGCCGATCCGGATGCGATCGCCATCACGGAGGGCGCACACTCTTTTTATATTTTTCCCATTGATGTAGGTACCGTTGGTGCTCTCTAAGTCAGACAGAACAAATCCTTGGTCTAGACTGTACTGCAAAGCAGCGTGGCATCGAGACAAACGCTTATCCGGCACTGCAATATCTGATTGACGAGGATCGCGGCCAATGGTCCATAGGCCATCTGTAGAGTAAAAGGGTTTTGACTTACCGGTTGCCAAGTTACTAATTAGGTAGGCTGGCTGAGCGCAGGTTATACCTTGGATGTAGCTTTTAGCGACCTGTAGAGAGGACGAGGCATCGGCTGCAAGCATATCGTCCAGCAGTTCACGCTCGTGCTCATATAGATTTGACAAGGCTTGAAATAGGCTTAGCCGGGACTCCATATCCGCTGAGTTTTCAGCAGATAGCAGCATACGATAGTCCGCTAAGTTGTATGGATAAGCCATAAAAATGGTCGAAGAGAATGTTTAGTTTAAGACCTGCTCATTGGGTGACGACGTGGATGCAAAACAAAAACTGAATCTCCAGCTTTAGTATTCGCCAATACTTCTAAAATTTAGGCTGAGTAATTGCATTTCTACAGGAACTTGTATTTAACCAGATTCTTTGTGAAACTCTGATTAACTTTCCTGACATCAGGGATGGGCACAAATACCAGTCTCAGCTGGGGATAAGAAGGAAAGGGTACCCATGGGACTTTATGTAATCGCGCGTCCCTGACAGCTGCAACAGGCGATTTTTTTCAAGATATTTCCTACGAGAAGCTGCTAGGCACCCTTAGTATCGTGTCAGGTTTGAAAACTGACCAGGGGACAAGGGCAAGGGGGGGCATACCACCTCACCGATGCAGCCCGCTCCCCCTAAAATTTAGCAGGGCTAGCTGTCTGAAGCGGCTAACCAACGATAAATATCAGTTAGGCAAAAAACTGAAGTAGCTCACGGTTGACGCTATTTGGAGCTTCTTGCTGGATCCAATGACCACAGTCAGGAATCGAGCGCTGAATATAAGTTTGGTCAGAGAATTCCTGGGGAATAATGCCTGCTGCTGGGACTAGATTGTCCTCTTCGCCCCACAGCACCAAGGTTGGTGGCTTTAATCGGGCAGCGGACAGCTGAGATGAACTGCGCCAATTATTTAACCAGTCATTGAGACTAAAGCAGTGTCGAACATGCTGCAGTACAGCAGGGATCACCCCAGGTTTCTGGAGAGCTGCCTGGTATAGGTCAGTATTGGCCTGGGTAAAGGCACTTTTCCTAACGGCCTGATGTTGAAACAGATAGGGCAGTAAGGAAGATAGATTATCTTTTATTAGCCACTGGGGCAGACCTGGGGTTTGTAAGGCCAGCAGATGCCAGTTGCGCTGCAGATGATCCCACCGTTGGGACAACTCGTGGGTGAGCACAGTTTGCCAGCGCCTGGGGTGTGGAGTACTCAGAATGGCTAATCTATCTACGCTGTTGGGGAAGCGTTGGGCCAGGTGGAGCGCGATCGCACCACCCCAGTCATGGCCGACAATATGGGCCTTTTCATAGCCCAGGGTTCGGATCAGCGCCTGGATATCAGAACTCAGCGTATCCAGGTCATAGCCGCTGCGAGGCTTATCAGAATCGTTATAGCCTCGCAAATCAGGCACAACAACCTTGAACTGCCGTGACAGACTGGGCAGCTGATGACGCCAGGAATACCAAAACTCAAACAGGCCATGGAGCAAGATTATGAGCTTGCCGTTTCCCTGGGTGACGTAATGAAGCTGCACCGAATTGGCCTTAGTGTACTGATGCTCCCAGCTCAAGGATGCGCCTCCCGACAAATCACAGGTAAAACAGCCCACAATCCCGAAGGGCTACCCTGTATTTTGTAGCACAAATTACGAAAAGATAGCGCCTGCTATCGGTTCCTAACTTAAGCTTCTAAACTTAGGCAGACCGATAGGCGACCTGGTATTCAATGGGTTGAATACGGTACTTTACCAGGTTGGCCAGTTCCTGAAGCTGGTTAATGGCCTCAGCTCCCTCTAATTTCATTAGCTCCCGGTCGTCACGCATCTCTGTCCACGTGATCCCGTAGTCTGAAACCAAGAAACGAATCAAATGGTCATTGCCAAGGCTGACCATAAATGAAGCACTGTTGAGCTGATCACCGCAGGTGTAACAAGAGGCTAGGTATCCTTGATTCTCAAGGACAATCGCTAGCGCTTTAAGGTTTAGGACCAAATCTTTTACGAATTGGCGGTGCTGCTCTGCAAGTCGAACAAACATTTGCGTTCTCCTTCCCACCGGTCATATTGTAGTCTTGAATCTTAAGTTTTGCTTAATATTTTTTATAAATTAGGCTAGTTTGCCATCCCTAGCCACAAGTTTCTTCACCCTGGAAGGGTTAAATTCAGGATGAGCCATGGGCTGACTACGAAGAGTTTTGATGTTTAACAGACAAAACATATGCAAATTGCCCAGCCAAATGGCTAAACGGCAACTATTTGAAACATACTGTAGCTATCTGACAAACTCAAACGGACGGTTCAGCCTATGGCCGACCTACCGCTAACGTTGATCAACTCTAGGGAGTGGTTACTAAGCTGTGACATTCGCCACACCATAGACACATTAGGTCGAGCCGCTTAGACAGAAGGTCTTCTTTGTAACGGTTTCACTAAAAAACTGTGAATTCGCTTGAATAAATTCAGGCGGTTAATGTCCACCAGCCAAAGGCCGGGCCAATAAATCTGACGGTTAACCACAGAATAATCATTAAGATGATCCCGGCCCATGCCCCACGAGTACTCCAGGTGACAAAGGCTTGGGACTGCTGCTTGGTGATAGGGAGCCAAGGGGCCAAGCGCTCGGGTTGCCCATAGTCTTCACCGAGTTTTGACTGCCGCCGCTTTGCTTCTCCCATGACGTTTGACGCGTTTGTTAAATCAATATGCTTTTAATTATAGCGTTTGATTTACCGGTGATAGCCAGCTTGGATCTAGGTAGGTACTTTGGGCAATGGGATTTAGGGTTTTGAGAATAATCCGTCCATAGCTACGGTGGTTAACTCGATTGTCAAGCAGGGCAACTTTACCTTGCTGTGCACTGATGGGCGCGATCGCAAGCTGCAACGTTTGCAGCGCCGCCGGTAGTAAAAATAGCCGAAACCAGTCCTGACGCAATCGTTTATGGCGGGCCACTTGCCCCGCCACCAGCGGGTCCTCAAGGGACGGAATCGGTAGTGTGGTGATAATCAGCAATCCCGGTGATGGGCATCGGAGTCGATAGTCCTGCCAAAATTTCCAGCCAGTCACCAAAATGCCATTTTGAGTTAGCTCCGGTCGTTCAACCTGTACTCGAGACCCATATTCTGCAGCTAAAATCGAGCCAATTTGAGCTTTGAGCGGAGTATCACCCACCAGGATTACCGTCGGTTGATGCCGCGTTTCCGGCAGCTGCAGCAAATTACGAATTTCTTGCAAAATCGCACCGGGAAACCGATTGCTGTTGGGCATGGGCAGCCGATCGGGCGCATAGAGCTGAATGCCATCCTGATGGCGATCGGGCGGAAACTTTAGACAGGTAAGATCCCCTAAACCCAGCCGCTGCCGATAGCTCTCAGCCCGAGTCTCTTCATCCACAGCTGCTCCAATCAGAACCACCGGCTGTCGCCGCCAAATCGGCGCCATAATCTCTGCGAGATTGACGGGCGTACACCGTAGGGTGAGCTGACCTGATTCACGGTTGAGCTGCAGCCATGTCATGCCGTCATCGTGCTCTAGCTGCTGCTGAAACTTGCGCCAGGGCTCTGGCAGCGCCTCCAACCCCAGAGGTGTGTCGGACAGCAGGGTATACAGTTCCCTTAGAAGGGAGCGCTCCTCGACATCGGCCAGATAGCAACCGTAGGGGTTGATCGGATGTTGGAAGGCCAGGTGGGTCAGCTTTACCCGTACGTCGCGGATCGCCGTTTGCTGAGAGGGATAGGCCAGCCCCAGCTGATGCCAGTCCGCATCAGCTAGGCTGCGGGTCAGCTGATCGCGCACCCACTCCACCAGGGGATCGATGCCGTCAATCAGGGTAACGGTATGGGCGGGAAAGGGGGGATCCAGGCTGTCGCCCTCCACAGACCGGTGCTCCCCCTGGGAGGTACCGGCGCTGAGCTGGGCCGACAACCAGGCCCTAGGGGTAGTAATTAAAATCCCTTGAAATGTTTTGCTGGGCCAGCAATCGCCGATTTGAATTGACTTAATGGTTGGCAAAGTCTGAAGCAGCGTTGGAATATCGTCCTGGACCAGCTGTTGACGGATAGCGGGGGGCACAACTAGGACAATCGGTCCGGGCCACACTAACGCTGGCATCAAATAGCTCAGACGATAGCGTCCCCGATAGGCTGCGGTACTGCCGGTTTGTAGGAGAGCGCTGCGCCCTAGCCTCAGAGCCCTGGCCACCAGGCGTGCCATGGTTAGATGGTGGGGCCACTGGGTATGGCCCTGCTGGCGCAAAAAGTCCCGTAGTAGCTGATGAACCTCTGCCTCAATCACGTCTGCTGTAACTCTCGCTATGACTGCATCATTCGGTTAAATAACTAAGCAATACCTAAGTTGTGTCTCATTGTGACATACTCCCTTGGGGTGTTTGATGTATCTCCAACCGGTGCATATTCGTCTTAGCCCAGTTTCTGGCGGAGTTCAGTTTTGAGCCTGCCGTCACACCAAGTCTTTCAACTATGTCATCGTCATCCATCCAGGACCGGGTTCCGCAGGCCGATTGCCCCATTGGGATCGTTGGGTTAGGTCTGATCGGCGGCTGTTTAGCGCTAGATCTAAAGCGTTTGGGGTACACCGTTTACGGTGTGGCTCGGCGCCGGGCGACGGTTGCAGCAGCGCTTGAGCAGGGTGTTGTTGCCCAGGCCGGATGCGATCTGGCCCTACTGAGTCAGGCGGCGGTGGTTTTTGTCTGTACGCCGATGGCGGCAATCGTACCGACGGTCGCTCAGCTAGCGGAGCATTTGTCGAAGGCGACGGTTGTAACGGATGTGGGTTCGGTTAAAGGAGAGGTTGTGGCTGCTGCTACCACCCTATGGCCAAAATTTGTTGGGGGACATCCCATGGCGGGCAAGGCCGAATCTGGTTTGGCGGCTGCTGAGGTGGGTTTATTTTATCAGCGGCCCTATGTGGTGACACCGGTTGAAGCAACGCAGCCGGCTGCGGTGAAGCAAGTCGTTGCGATCGCAACCCAGCTCGGCTCCCGGATCTATACAACCAGCCCAGATATTCACGACCGTGCTGTGGCAGCCATTTCCCATCTGCCCGTTATGGTCAGTGCAAGTCTGCTGCACGCCTGCCTAAGCGAGACAGACACCCAAGTCAAACCCCTTGCCCAGCAGCTAGCTAGCAGTGGTTTCTGTGATACTAGCCGGGTAGGCGGAGGAAATCCTGCTCTGGGTACCATGATGGCCCAATACAACCGGCCAGCGCTGCTCCAGGCCATGAGACGCTATCGAGGACACCTGGACAGCCTGATTGAGCAGATCGAAGCGGAACACTGGGATGAGTTAGAAAAAAACTTAACGATCGCCCAGCAGGAGCGCCCCAAGTATCTTTAGTGCTTCAGCCTAGGGGGCGGGGTCTGCCTCGGCCATAATCACTGGCTCTTGATACAAAATGGTCGTAAAGGTGACCGTAGAACCTAGACCTTCACCCATGCTAATAAACTGAACCTTACCTCCCATCGCCTCAATCAGGCGCTGGGAAATTGCCAGACCTAGACCGGTGCCTCCATACTGACGGGTGCGCTCGCCGTCTACCTGGCTAAAGGTTTGGAAAAGACGGTTTTGCTTTTCGAGCGACACCCCAATACCGGTATCCTCAACGCTGATTTTGATATGTCCTGGCCAGACTCGACCTTGAAAGCGCACGCTTTGGGGTTTTACCTCGGCGCTGATGGTGATTCCCCCTTCAGGGGTAAATTTGATGGCATTGCCAATCAGATTTAGCAAAACCTGCAAAATTCGCTGATAGTTTCCATACAGCTTGATTTCATCCAAGGTGGCAGGCAGCTTCATATCAAAGTACAGACCACGCTGTTCTGCCTGGGGTCGGGTAAAGTTCTCCACATCGCAAAACAGTTCTTGCAAACTGACGGCACTTAGATCAATTTCCATCTTGCCCGCCTCAATCTTGGCGATGTCCAGCACATCGTTGATCAGGTTCAGCAGATGGAGGGCCGATTTGAGGGCTTCATCGATAAATTCTTCTTGTTCTTCTGGGTCATCGGCCATGCCATCTAACACCAGCCGGAGGAAGCCGATCATGCCGTTGAGCGGTGTCCTTAGCTCGTGGGATGTATTGGCTAAAAACTCGCTTTTAAGTCGAGAGGCTTCCTCCGCATAGCGTCTAGCTTCTTCCAGCTCATCGTTCTTATCGATTAGTTTTTCGTTGGCCTGCTGCAGATCGTCGGTCAGAGCGCGGCTGGCCTCAAATAGTTTGGCATGGGCGATGGCGGTACCGACCTGGTCTGTTAGCTCATATACCAGTTCAATCTCGAGGGGATGCCATGGACGCTCAGGCGGCATTTGCAAGAGGAGAACGCTGTTGGGCTCGTCGCGATAGCAGGTGGCAACTGTCAAAACCGTGTAGGGGCCGGCATCGATATCCTGGCGATCAAAGTCCGAAACTACCGGTTTAAGGGTGTTGATGGTGCAGCGAAAATCCGCTTTATTTTCTAATTCAAATGTTTGGCCCAAACAGGGCTGCAGTTCGGGCTGGTGGAACTCAGCCACGACATTTAGGGTTTGCATGGTGACTGAGTAGTCACACACTAAACAGCGATGCAAATTCAAGAGGGTTCCCAGGGCATCGACAGTTTGCTGCCAAATTGTTTCTAGCTCCAGGGTTTTGCGAATGTTAGAGGCGATATCGGTGAGGACGCCATGATAGTTGGCCAGGTTGGCGAGGAGACCTGCCTGGGCATTGGATGGGGGCTCAGCAACGATGCCCAGGGTTAACTGCTGAGGCAGTCTACCCCCTCCGGCAACGGTGAGGATAGAGCCATGTCCCTTGAGATATGGCTGACTGAGATCCCCAGGCCATTCGACCAAACTCAAGCTAAAGTCTAATCCCACCGGATGGGGACCACAGCGTACAACACATTGAAACTGCTGCGGCTGCCCGTCGGCGAGCACCTGCTCAACGCGCTGGCGGTAGGGAACGATAGCCACCGGGCCAAACAGCTTGTGGATCGATTCATTCAAGTAGCGATCAGGACTTGCTTGAATCGCATAGGGCCAATTGATGGCGACAATCCGGCCACGGATATCATGAATAACTTCGAGGGACGAATTATCAGCTGTGGCGGGAACGACCATAGGCTCAGAGTCAACTGTCAATTGCGATCGCATAGTCTTTTATATTCACTAGCCCTATACTTAACTGCTTACGAGTTTGCCCGGTATAAATCAGAAACATCCACGGGAGAAGGCCCAGCCTGAGTGGGAAGACAGCTCTTAAATCCTCTAAGCATAGGGAAATTTCTTAGCTGAGCTACATCCCAATAAGGTCGGCATGATTTATTGATAGAACGCCCTGACTATCTTTCATAGTGTCATGGGATTAATCAATGGTCACCCCTTTCCCTGACCTTTTCCCATTACTGTGAAGTCAAGGATAAATCTTTGGCCAAATTTTATTCTCGAGAGCGTCAAAGCAGTCTAAGACCATAATCTGATAGTCCCAAGGACAGGCAAAGTATGAGAACAAAGCATTAAGATAGGCTAAGTGCTTGTTTGGCGCCTCCCTTCCGTTTCTTTTTTCATGACCGACGTACCCGTTTCTCGTATTCGCAATTTTTCGATCATTGCTCACATTGATCATGGAAAGTCCACCCTAGCGGACCGGCTGCTACAGCAAACCAAAACCATCAGCGAGCGGGATATGAAGGCCCAGGTCCTCGATACTATGGATCTGGAGCGGGAGCGTGGCATTACCATCAAGCTTCAAGCCGCTCGGATGAACTATCAGGCCAAAAATGGTGAGCAATATGTGCTGAACCTAATTGACACCCCTGGCCATGTGGATTTTTCCTATGAGGTCTCCCGGGCGCTGGCGGCGTGTGAAGGGGCGCTTTTAGTGGTCGACTCTTCCCAGGGTGTGGAAGCGCAAACCCTAGCCAATGTCTATCTGGCCCTAGAGCATGATCTAGAAATTATTCCAGTGCTCAATAAGGTAGATTTACCCGGTGCGGATCCTGAGCGAGTCAGCAAGGAAATCGAAGACATTATTGGCCTAGATTGCAGCAATGCTATTCTGGCCTCGGCTAAGGCGGGTATAGGCGTTGATAAAATTCTGGAGTCCATTGTCGAAACGATTCCAGAACCGGAAGACACGACGGATAAACCGCTGCGGGCGCTGATTTTTGATAGTTACTATGACAGCTATCGCGGCGTTATTGTTTACTTTCGGATAGTCGATGGAACATTGAGCCGTCGCGATCGCATCCGTCTGATGGCCTCCGGCAAAGAATATGAAATTGACGAGCTCGGGGTATTGTCTCCCAACCAGGTAGAGGTCGATGAACTCCATGCTGGGGAAGTAGGCTACATCTCCGCCTCCATCAAAGCCGTCGCCGATGCCCGTGTGGGTGACACCATTACCCTAGTAAAAAAGAAGGCAGAAGAACCATTGCCAGGCTATGTAGAAGCTAACCCCATGGTTTTCTGCGGGCTCTTTCCCACCGATTCCGACCGCTATGAAGACCTGCGAGATGCCTTAGAAAAACTGCGTCTCAGCGACGCTGCCCTACAGTACGAACCTGAAACCTCTAGCGCCATGGGGTTTGGGTTTCGCTGCGGTTTTTTAGGGCTGCTGCACATGGAAATTGTGCAAGAGCGTCTGGAGCGAGAATACAACCTAGACCTGATCACCACCGCTCCATCAGTGGTTTATCGAGTCACGACCATTGATGGCAATGTGTTAAACATCGACAACCCCTGTGAGCTGCCCGAACCTCAAGAGCGTGAAAAAATTGAAGAACCCTACGTCAAAGTAGAAATTTTCACCCCTGAGGACTTTGTCGGTACTCTAATGGATCTGTGTCAAACCCGTCGAGGTGACTTCAAAGATATGAAGTATCTAACCGAAGGTCGCACGACGCTGGTATACGAGCTGCCCTTGGCAGAGGTAGTCACTGACTTTTTTGACCAGATGAAATCTCGGTCTCGCGGCTACGCCAGCATGGAGTATCAGCTGATTGAATATCGTGTGAATCATCTAGTAAAGCTAGACGTGATGATCAATGGCGATAAGGTGGACCCACTGGCGGCGATTGTGCATCGCGATCAGGCCTACTACGTGGGTAAAGCCTTGGCTGAAAAGCTCAAAGAACTGATTCCTAGACATCAGTTTAAGATTCCCATCCAGGCGGCGATTGGCAGTCGGATTATTGCCAGTGCTAGTATTCCAGCTCTACGTAAGGATGTATTGTCCAAGTGCTACGGCGGTGACATTTCCCGTAAGAAAAAGCTGTTGAAGAAACAGGCCAAAGGTAAGAAACGCCTGAAGGCAATCGGCACGGTGGATGTACCCCAAGAGGCATTCATGGCGGTACTAAAATTAAATTAGGGTGTGCCCCTACAAGACGGTCGTCAACGGTGCAGGACTTATTTAGCGTCCATCCAGTTTTTGCCTGCGTTGATTTCAACCTTTAAGGGCACCGATAGTTTCACTACTGATTCCATCGTTGTCGCGATCTTTTGTTCCAGTTCTGGCCATTCATCGGGCGGAATTTCAAAAATCAACTCGTCGTGGACCTGTAGTAACAGCCTGGCTTGGTAGTCCTTTAAGGCCTTATGCAATTGGATCATTGCAATCTTGATAATGTCAGCACTAGAGCCCTGAATCGGAGCATTTGCGGCTGCACGTAGCTGGCCTGCATCGTAGCCGCCGGGTCTGATTTTATCTAAATCAATGTTTTCGGGGGCTGTACCTTTTAACGGCTTGAGACTGTTGCTCGAAAAGGTAAAGTAGCGCCGTCGTCCCAGAATAGTCTCTACATAGCCATGGGCGATGGCTTCGCGTTGCATCTGTTGCAAATACTCAAACACCCGTGAGTAGCGCTCATTAAATTTATCAATAAACGATTTGGCCTCGGTGCGGCTGACGCCCATTTCGCGAGCAAAGCGCACGGCCCCCATGCCATAGATCACACCAAAGTTTATAATCTTACCCATACGCCGTTCATCAGGGGTGATTTCCTCTTTATCTAGGAGCAACTGGGCGGTCAGGCTGTGGACATCTTGGCCAGTGCGATAGGCATCCACCAATACCGATTCGCCACTGAGGTGGGTGAGAATACGCAGCTCAATTTGAGAATAGTCAGCGGCGGCCAGCAGCCAACCTTCTCGAGGTAAGAATGCCTGGCGAATCTGACGGCTAAATGCCGTGCGGACAGGGATATTTTGTAGGTTTGGATTAGACGACGATAGGCGACCTGTGGCCGTTACTGCCTGATTAAAGTCGGTGTGGACCCGTCCGGTATCGGCCCGGACTAGTTTGGGTAAGGCGTCTACGTAGGTAGATTTGAGTTTAGATAAGGTTCGGTGACTAACGATGCAGTCCACGACGGGATGGTCGCCCTGAAGTTTTTCCAGTGTGGAAGCATCGGTGGAGTAGCCGGTTTTGGTTTTGCGAGTTTTCTTTTTGTTTAGTCCCAGGGTTTCAAACAATAGCACGCTGAGCTGTTTGGGGGAGCTGAGGTTAAACTCCTCACCTGCGTAGTCATAGGCTTTGATTTGCAGTTCGTAGAGATCGGCTTCAAGCTGGTCTGAAAAATGCTTGAGATAGGGTTCATCGATTCGAATACCGGTGGCTTCCATATCTGCTAAAACGGCTTCAAGGGGTACTTCGATGTCGCGGAAAAGTTTGGCGATCGCATCCACCCCACTCAACTCAGCCTGCAAAATTGGCACCAGTCGATAGGTGGTGTGCACATCGCCACCGCAATAAACCGCCACCTGATCAATGGGAATATCCGCAATGGTTTTACCCTTGGGCACCAGGTCGCTATAGCTTTGAGCTGCCAAATTTAAATAACGCAGTGATAGATCCGTCAGGTTGTGGCTGTTTTCAGGATTGAGCACATAGCTTGCCAGCATGGTGTCGAACACTACCCCAGCCAGTTCAATTCCCTGACGTTTGAGCACAGCCCGGTCGTACTTGGCATTTTGCAGTGACTTTGGATGGTCGACACTTTCCAAAATAGGCTTGAGCGCACTTAAGACATCCGTGAGGGGCAGCTGTGCTCCCGTTGCATGGCCGACGGGAATGTAAGCCAGATCTTCTAGACCATCCCCCCAGCAGCAGCCGATGCCCACCAGGTCCGCATCCATCGGTTCAATGGATGTAGTTTCCGTATCCCACGCCACGAGGTTGGCTGTCTGGATTTTCAGATTTGCCACCAATGTTTGTAGCTGTTCGGCTGTGGTGATGATCAGAGGCTTAATGGTTACCTCTTCCACTGCGCTAGCTTCGTCCGTTTCCTCAGCTGTAAAAAAGGCCGTCTCCTCATCTTCCACTGATTTGGAAATGTCCTTAGATGGTGCCGTTGCTTCACCCCCGAAGGCCACTTGCAACTTGCCCAGGCGGTTAATAAAGTGCTGAAACTCCAAATGCTTGAGCAGCGGAATTACGGCCCCTTCATCAAAGCCCTCCAGCTTGCAGTCCGCCAGCTCAACATCCAGATCAATATCCGTGACGATGGTGGCCAAATATTGAGACTTGTCCGCATCATCTTTACCTGTCTCCAACTTTTTCTGTACCGCCCCTTTCATGTCAGAAAGGGCAGCATATACACCCGACAAATTTTGGTGTTCCGTCAGCAGCTTCACCGCCGTCTTTTTGCCAATGCCTTTGACCCCAGGAATGTTGTCCGAGGTATCACCACACAGGGCCTTATAGTCGACCACCTGATTTGGTCTAATGCCAAGCTTTTCTTCGACTTCTTGGATACCAAATTCCTTGGCCAGACCATTTGTACGGCCAAAGGTACTCCCCAAATGCAGCACCTTGATGTGCTCGTTGTCATCGATTAACTGGAAGAGATCCTGGTCTCCGCTAAGGATACGCACAGCGTAGCCTTCTTTCTCAGCTTTGATGGCCAGCGTACCAATGACGTCATCGGCTTCAAAACCGGGGGCAGTTAGAATCGGTAGCTTAAAGCCCGCCAGCAGCTCCTTGAGGTTTTCCACATCCTCAGTAAAATCTTCTGGCTGCTCAGGGCGGCCCTCTTTGTAGGTGTCAGCCGCTTCATGGCGAAAAGTGGGCTGGGCTACATCAAACGCTACTGCCGCGTAGTCAGGTTTTTCGACCACCATCATGTCACTCATGGACTTGAGAAAGCCAAAGCACACGCTGGTGGGAATGCCTGTAGAAGTCCGCAGCCCTCCATCTCGACTTTTGGCGTGGGCGTAGTAGGACCGAAACGCTAGGGAGTGGCCGTCGATGATGAGCAGGGTGGGTCTATCAGAACTCAAAACATATGTCGCGAACGCAGCTTTTTAATTATGGGCCAGTTTGGCGAGATGGATAGATAGGTATTAGGGAGTCGATAGATTCGCTCAAGGTATCATCGGCACCAAAAGAAAATCAACTTTTGCTTGTGTAAAAAAATACAATATTTATATTTTAATGCGTGCAAGTACTGAGCTTTTGGCACTAATTTGTCATCCATAATAATGGCAATTAAGCAGAAAAAGCTTATTTGGTAGTGCCTGTATTGACTTTGGACTTCATCTTTTGGATTTTGGGTTGGGAAAAATATACAGGTATTAAAAACTACTTTTACACTGCCGTACAATCATAAGCACAACACAACCATGGGAAGCAAAAAAATAGTTCAAACGGCTGCGATCGCAGCCACCATTGCCCTGGCAGCCAACTTGAGCCAAGCTGCGTCAGCAGCTACTATGTCCGCCACACTCACCGCAGACAACCACTATGCGTTGTTTACCGGTAACGCAGATGGTACGGACTGGAACTTTATTGGTCGTAACGAAAAGGGCGCAGGTGGCGTTGCCCAGGACCAGTTTGTTTACACCGATGATGGCAGCTACGATCCCACCTATATTGGAGCAGATGTTGTGTCTGGGGATGTTAGCAGTGGCGGTCGCTACAACTGGTCAATGCCGGAGAGCTGGACATACAACATCAACCCCGATGAATATCTATATGTAGTCGTGTGGGATGACAGCTCGGTCACTGAGAGCTGGATTGGACAGTTTGTTTCCGACGCGCTAGACGATGGCATGCTGCTGTCCCAGGCTGATAGCTGGGAATATCTCAAGACAGTTACCAGCACTGACAATGCCGCCTGGGGCATTAACCCTGGCGACCAAGGGGATACCCCTGAGCTAGATGATCTGTCATATCAAGTGTCTACTGCAAATGCAGGTAATGAAAACAGCTGGCTAAATGCTCTCAAAAAGGGGGATAACGGTGATGCTCCCTGGGGAGATTTCTCCAATAAAGGCATCTCTGCAGAAGCTGATTTTCTATACACAACCACTGATGCAGCGGGTACAGCCGGAGGAAATAACCAGAACTACACAATCTTTAGAACGCGTGCTTCTGTGATCGACGCGCCGGATGCTGTACAGACACCTGAACCTGGTGCAATGGTTGGCCTCGCGGCGGTAGGTCTGCTGGCCCTGCGGCGTAAGCTTAAGCAATATCCTGCTTAAGACGAAGATGTGCTGTCGTATGGCAAATGTCCTGATGCATTGGGATGTTTGCCTGTCACATTGGCTTTGTCGTTTAACGCCTGCAACGATACGGATTGCCCTGACCAATGTGACCAACGCTGTAGATAGCCTGTGTGAATGAGATGACACCCTAAGGTGTGCGATAGCTCGCACACCTGTTTTTTGTCTTTATGCTGACGATACTGAGCCCATAGACCAATCAGCATACAGCGGCCGCTGGGGGGGTGAAGATATATCTCTGTGCAGCTGCCAAGGAGTGTTAAGCCGCACGCCTTTACATCGCTATTATTTACAACTCTGATGGATATGGCTTAACCAGTGCAGAAAAGTTACTTTGCGGCCAAGGCTCCTTTCGGGTAAGCAATCCGTTTATGGTTAAACTGCTGCCACACTTGGACAAATACATTGGCAATCACGTCCATATCTTTGCGGGTGAGGCAGGAGTCGATCAGCTGCTTGTCCTTCCAGCGGGCCCGCAAAATTTTATTTACCATGGCATAGGCATCCTCGGCACAGGCTTCTTTGTTGAGCGATCGCAACGCCGCCTCGCAGGAGTCAGCCAGCATGACAATGCCTGTTTCTGGTGATTGGGGAATTGGACCGTCATAGCGAAAGTCGTCATCACGAATTTCAATATCAGGGGATTGGCTGGCAATTTCCCTAGCCTGGAAGTAAAAATAGCTGATTAGCATAGCCCCTTGATGTTCAGGAATAAACGCCTGAATAGCCTTGGGTAGCCTGTGTCTGCGAGCCATCACTAACCCTTCACTGACGTGTTTTTTAATAATGTTGGCGCTAGTCCAAGGATTGTTAATCAGATCGTGTTTGTTGGGACCCCCCATTTGATTTTCGATAAATCCCAGAGGGTCATGCATTTTACCAATGTCGTGATATAAAGTTCCAGCTCGGACCAGTTCCACATTGTGCCCCAGGGCGCGAGCCGCTGCCTCTGCCAGGTTGGCCACAAACATGGTGTGCTGAAACGTGCCGGGAGCTTCTGATGCTAACCGTTTGAGCAGGGGGCGATTGGGGTTTGACAGCTCTGCCAAACGAATGGGCGTCACCACGTCAAACACTGATTCTAGATAGGGGCTTACCCCCAGGGCTACAATACTCCAGGCAATGCCATAGAGACCAAACAAAGCAGAGTCGCGTAGTACGGTGTACCACACGGAGGCGGCTACGCTCGTGAACATTAGGGTCAGTACTAGGTGAATGACACCTTGGGTGAGGCCCACTACACCGCCGAGTACCGCAAATTCTTCGCGCGATCGCAACCTAGGGGCAATCCAAGCACCCAATAGGCCAGCACAGGCCGCCGCAATCAGAGGTAAAACAGCCACCGAGCCACCGACTGGCAGCAACACCACCAGCAGTCCAATGGTAACCGTCGCTAGGATATATCCATAAAAACTTCCCAACAGCAGGCCCACGGCCGGTAGCCCCAGCCCTGGTACTTTGACCGCCATAAGGACCGCTACGCTCATGATCAAACACAAGACCAGTAAATGATCACGCTGCCGGAGACCTCCTTTTTGCCAGTGATCAACCCAAAGCATGGCGGCGATACCCGCACTGACTAACGCTCCAAATGCGACAAACCCCAGCCAATTAAATCGGCGCTGGGTCAAATTAAAGTGATCCAACAATACAAAATCCCCTTGGGTGATCGTTTCACCTTTGCGAACAATGGCGTCCCCCTGCTCAATGGAAACCGTGACTGTTTTTACTTCGTTTTCCACCTGCTCTGCGCGCAGACGAGTTTGTTCCAAATCCTCAACTAAATTGGGCTGCAAAACGGAGCTAACAATCTTAGCGACCATTTCTTCTGCTATCGTCTCTTGTTCAATTAAATCGTCACGATTTAAACTGCCTGGAGTCTCTAGGTTTAAGGTGTTCTGGAGCTGGCTATTAACAGCCTTTTGCCACAGCTCAGGTGGCATTCCCTCATGGATACCTTGGGTGAGCATTCGATTGAGCACCAAACGACTAGCGGATTGAATAGCTTGCCAATCCGTGTCGCTCAGGTCAAAAAGTCGATGGTCTAAGGGAGGCACCCCCTCGCGGGTAGTCAGGCTTTTTAGCTCAGGTTTGACCATGGTGTACTGCTGGCGATTGGCGTTCACCTGGCTGCGGATTGCCAGCATTGCCTGCTGGGATGAGCGCTCTCGTAACCGAACCAGTTCCTCAAGAGCCGTGCGCTGGTCTGTTCCTAAACTATTGATACGTGTCTGCAAAGAGCCACTGGTTCCTTGCTGTAATGCACTGGCAGTTAGCTCCGATCGCTGGGCTAGCTCCCAGAGCGCTTCCCAATCTTCGAGCGGAGCCCGACGTAGGTAGCGCTGAGTTACGCTAGATAGCTGGGCCGTGGATAAATATGGCATACTGCCTGCGCGCTGACGCAGAACACTAGCCTGCGCTAAAATCCCATCTGCTTCCTCTTTTATAGCTTTGGTTGTTTCTTGATCAATTTGTAAAACAATAATTGAACCGCTGCGAGCTGCCTGACGATTTTCCTCCGTGGTGATCATGTCGGGCAGCGTAGCGTTGTAAGGGGCGACAAATGTTTCGGCAGCGGTGCTGTCTACGCTGAGTGCAGGCTGATTATAAAATCGCTGTCCAAGTACGGCTGTCAGCAGCAAAACCGTCAGCAAAATAGCAATCTGGGTCTGGTTTAGGGGCGTATGGCGTGAAATGACATACAGCCCCGTCGACTGGTTGGCTGACCGGGTAGATTGGCGTATAGATGTATTCGACTTTTGACGAATAGATGTGGAAAATTCCGGTAGCTGGGCCTTACACCAGCCGACCGAAGTCCGCAAACGTTGCCAAACTGCTTTGACCATGAATGTCACCGACCGCATAAAATGCCTCAACGACTAAGGATGCCAGTGCAAACAGCCAGTGGTAAATACGGCTGTTTGCACTGGCTTGATGACGTTAGGCACCTGAATAAGGCTAGAGGGGACGCTGTGCTGCCCCTGAAAACACCCTAGATGTCTTGAACAATCGAAAGTCAACGCTATAGGCTACTAGGGCTAAACTGTTAAAACGTTGGCAGTATCTTCCTGGCATGTTTGTAGAAAATAATTATCTACAGATACCTTAGAGGACACACCTAAGTCATTGGACTTAAAACTTAAGAATCGCTGTAAATCAACGCTTTGATAAGCTGAATGCTCCACCAATGCAAGAGAGCAGACGGCGACTTAACATCTTACTCCTATTACCCACAGCTTTTATAGGTAATTGGGAGTTAGAAGATGCGTAGCATACCCACAATGCCATTATAGCCAGCTCTATTTTGAAGAGCATGACTAGGGATCAGAAGTTTAAGGGGGAAATCTCTAGAGAGCCCCTACCCTGGACGACACCAGCCCATGTTCGATAGAGTTGCTGGGCTATTTGAGTGAGGGATTGCCTAGCGTCTGGTGTCAAAGACGCCAGCCATTTGGCTGGAATCACAGATATCCCCCTCCATGCCCCCAGTAAATAGCCAATAATCATTGACCGATGGGTGGCTTGTGGGTTTGCTAGGGCTAGGGCCAGGTTTTCTCGATAGTTAAGACACTGGTGTATGGCTAAGACGATGTCCAATGCAGGCTGGTTCTGGTCAGGGATCTGCCTATCCGCCTCCATTGACTGGATGTTTAACCATGCAATCAGCTGATTTACCTGGGGGATAATGCTTGCAGGGTAAGCGAGACACTGCTGCTGAAGATACATGCATAGGGCGGGTAGTGGATAGCGCATAACCGGATCGCACTGCATTATCCACTCCAAACTATCGCCCAAAATGTAAAGAGCGATAGCCGTATCGACTATGCTGGCGGTCGGTGAGGGAGCTGATGCCAGCTGATGAGCAAGCCAATGATGCCGTCTGATGCTGTCATCGTGGTGATACAGCAGCCACGGTAGTGTCACTGCTAAACAAGGACCTGATAGTTCTGGACCCAGCGGTATGTTCTGTTGATGCAGCCATGGCTGATACATGGGATTGCTATGGCTAGCACAGTCTCCATGCTGATGCTCTAAATAGCTGTACCCTAGATAAGCGCCAGTCAGGCTTCCTAAAAATTTGTCCGCAGTCCCAATGGTCAGCATGGTTGAGATATGGCTGATGAGGTTTGGTTACAGCTAAGTGCCTATCTAGACGCAGTAGACATGCTGTGCCATCTTAAGGGGTGATATCTGTCAGCTGGGCGGTTACAACAGCCTAACCTCATATCGAAAATTTATCGTGATTTTGCTAAATGAAACGTTGGTGCTTACATCCGATCTCCACTCTCTGGTTGTTGACGCTTGTGTCAGGGAGTATGGCGACAACGGCCCTAGCGACCGATAGTCTATCTTCAACGCCACTGGGAGACATCTCTAACCTGTTAGCCCAGGGAAACAATACTTTAGGGCCTGGAAGTACGGGGTCGGCTGTCAAAGATATTCAGTCAATGTTGGCCCTCATGGGTTACTACGTTGGCCCTGTGGATGGCACCTACGAACAGATGACTGCAGAGGCCGTACGTCAGTTTCAAACAGATGCCGGGTTGGTTGCAGATGGTGTGGTTGGTCCCCTAACCTGGCAGCGGCTGTTGCCTACACCGGCTAACTTGGCTGGAGCACAGGAGTCTCCCGAAACCCCATCCACCGTGGAGCCGATAACTCAAGAAGCCGTTGATGCTGTAGATGCTGCAGGCGAAAACGTGGGTTCTCCAGATGGAACGACTCCACCTGAGACAGGTGATGTAGAACTGTCGACCGCCATGCCAGTGCTTGGAATAGATGATTCTGGTACAGCCGTTAGCCGCCTGCAAGGTCGCCTAGCGGAACTTAACCTTTACGATGGCCCTATCGACGGCATTTTTGGTTTGCAGACCGAGCAAGCCGTCGAACAGTTTCAGCGCCAAGCCGGGCTAGAGGTCGATGGCATTGTTGGCCCCGCAACTTGGATGGCGCTGTCACAGTAGCAGCCAAACCTGAAAAAAGTTGCTCCCTACCAAAGGCGGCAAATTTATCTAGGCGCTATTTCTGTAGAAAGGTTTGCTAGCTCAAGGCGAACTAGCTCAGGCTCTGATAGCTTAGCCGACGACACAGAGTCATCAAACATTAAAAAATCAGGTGAATACTGGTCTCGCAACAGCAATTCATTCTGATGGACATACACCATGTAGTCACTCATTAAAAAGTAGACACCTACCATGGCAGCTGCAGAGGAAGCCACCAGAAAACCTGCCAGCATCAGGGAAAATTCCTGACTAACTAAGGCCCTATCCATAAGACGAAGAGCCCAAATAACTAAACCAGTGACAATGGCTATGATCAAAAGGGTCATCGATAAAGCATCTAAGAGCAGGTCTTGAAGAATTGAGTGCTGTTATTAAATATTGTAACAGGGCTATCATAAAACGGCTTTGTTATTTGGCAAGATCATTTTGCGATCGCACCCTAATTAAGCCGCAAAGTTAGAGAGTCAGAGGCCTGGAGCAAATACTATGGTCTGACGTACAGATTCTGATTTCTCAGATAGGTTTTGATATCTGGAACGGTCAGTTGCCCATAGTGTAAGAGCGACGCCAGTAGCGCCGCCTCTGCTTGGCCATCGGTTAGGGCCTCATAAATATGACGACAGGTGCCAGCCCCACCGGAGGCAATCACAGGGACATTCACCGATGCCGCAATGGTGCGGGTCAGTTCCAGGTCATATCCTGCCTGGGTGCCATCGGCATCCATACTAGTGATCAGCAGTTCTCCAGCGCCGTTGGCCACGACGTCTCTGGCCCAGGTCACGGCATCTAGTCCTGTATTCTCACGACCACCGCGCACAAATACATCCCAGCCGGAGGCATCGGCCCGGCGGCGAGCATCAATGGCCACAACGATACACTGGCTACCAAAGCGACAGCTGGCCTCTTGAATAAAGTCAGGATTGCGGACAGCAGCTGAATTGATGCTGACTTTATCGGCACCGGCCCGCAATAGCTGTTTGATCGTGTCAACGGAGTTCACGCCGCCACCGATCGTCAGGGGAATAAATACCTGCTCAGCCGTCCGATGGACCACATCAAAAATAATGCTGCGGTCTTCATGGGTGGCGGTAATGTCTAGAAACACTAATTCATCGGCTCCGGCCTGGTTATAGGCCTGGGCCAGCTCCACCGGGTCGCCCGCATCTTTTAGCGCTACGAAATTCACACCTTTGACAACGCGACCTGCTTTGACATCGAGACAGGGTAAGATTCGCTTGGCCAACATAGACGCTTTTGCTGCGGTTAGGGACAGGTAATAATGGCTGGTTTCGCTCCAGCAACAGTTCTTCAGGATAGCTTACAAAGCGCAAGACACTGATAGACTGAGATTTGGTTTCAATTCTTAATATTCATCATTATTTGTCCATAAGAGAGGAGCGTCTTGGAGCATGGCTTTGGATATTGGCCAAAAGGTAAGGGTAGTGCGGGTAAGGGATCGGGTGTCTGACAGCGTTGCCAAGCGTTTGGGACAAGAAGGCACGGTCACCCAGTTCAAAATGGTAGATGGTAGCGGTGTGGGCGCTGTTGTTGAATTTTCAGATCAGGCTTCTAGCTGGTTTTTTGAGGACGAACTCAAACAGCTCACCCCATAGGTAGGGCGATAGCTGTCCAGCCTCACTTGACAGCTGATGTGGTTTAGGGCACCTCCCTGCAGGTGCCCTTTGGTAGAAACGACGACGACGAGCCGACTGATTTTTGTAGTACTTATTGCTGATGGCGCTAATTCTTACGTTTTTAGGTAAAGGTGGCAGCGGTCGCTCGACCTGTGCGATCGCCACTGCAAAAAAACTATCGGATCAAGGCCAGCGTGTGCTTTTGCTCAGTGAAGATGCGGGTCCCGGTTTTGGCATGCTCTTAGAACGTGAGGTGGATGTAG
>JBCDJC010000029.1:0-32775 GCA_038748225.1 Cyanobacteria bacterium P01_H01_bin.26
CCAGCTAGCACACTGTACATGCCGGGGCGAAACCGAGGAGCACGGGCCAACAGTATCTCTGGCCCCCGGGAAACCAGCATAATGACCGCCGGTGAGAGTCGGGGATATTGGCGCAGGCCACAGCGGGGACAGCACTTTACCCGCTCATGGCGCGACTGCTCCATCGGGGTGGCACAGCTGCCACAGTATTGATGGGTGCGGTCCCAGTCCACCAGCTGCACCGCACGACCGGCCAGGGCAAATAGGGGCTCCTCAAGCTGACCGTGCAGCTCCCGCAGGGGGACTAGCTCTAGACCGGGCGGCGGGGTTAAATCTGGAGATAGTTCCGCCGCGTAGCAGGGACAAGCTGCCAGGTTGCCCAGGTATTGCGATCTCACCACCCCAATCCCCATATCCGCCAAACTCTCCACCCGTGGCACTCTGACTCCCTGCCCGCTTTGCACCGCTGCCCTGGTTACCAAAAGCCGCGATCCGCAAAACCCAAACCACCATCCTGCTCCGGCTGGTGCCATTGTCGGGTCCACCCCCGCCACAAAGTCCGAGGGCTCCGCAAATGGATTCATACCAGAAAGTACCGATCTATTCATGCCACATAGCGTGTCCACACTGCCTGCGCTATCTTACGCTAATGCTCGCTTACGGCCCATCCCTCTGCAATGACCGCTCCACCCGTGACAATTTTTTCCAGTATCCAGTCAGGTCATGCCCTGGTAATTGGTGGCAACCGAGGTATCGGTCTTGGCTTTGTCAAACACCTGCTCAACGAGCCACGGGTTGAGCAGGTGTTTGCCACGTATCGCACAGATAGCGCATCAGCCGAGCTGCTCCAGCTGGCCAATACCCACAAAAACCTGCACTGCATTGCCATGGACCTCACCAAGGAGACCCAGATTCAAAGCGGTCTGGCTCAGGTACAGTCAATTTCACCTAAGTTGCACATGGTAATCAACTGTGTGGGTTTTTTACACGACGGCCCCATCACCCCCGAAAAAGGGCTGCGACAGCTACGCTCAGACAACCTGATGCGCTATTTTCAGGTCAACAGCATCGGTGCCGTTCTGTTGGCCAAGCATCTCATGCCCCTGCTCAACCATAAACAGGCCAACGTCTTTGCAACTATCTCTGCCAAAATCGGCAGCATCGAAGACAACCGTCTGGGCGGCTGGTACGGCTATCGCGCTTCAAAAGCCGCATTAAACATGTTTCTAAAAACAGCCGCCATTGAATACAGCCGCCGCTGTCGACAGACGGCTATTGTCATGCTTCATCCTGGTACCACCGACACCCGTCTGTCAGAGCCATTTCAGCGTGGTGTCCCCCCCGAAAAACTATTCCCAGTGGAAAAAACCGTGGGGTTGCTCATGGACGTGGTGAGTCAGGTAACCCTGGCCGACAATGGCTCATTTTTTTCATGGGACGGCAGCCGACTACCTTGGTAACAAACAACCGAATTTTTTTAAGTTTTGCAAGAGACGTTGGCGTTTTATTACTTCGTTTGCCGCTCCATTCCGGCCCTCCGATACACTGGCTCCAGTCTTCGGAGTTTAGGACCCTCTGAAGTTCAATACCGAACCGGTTCATTTAAAAGCGCCTATACTAAGCCCGCTCCGGCAAAGCCACTCTGCTAGCCGGAGCGGGCTTCACATGCATTTTTCCCACTAAAGCTTGTATCTACCAAGACATTTTATTTTTCCTTAATCTACCGCTGAGGTTCTCTTAGTCCAGACCCAGTAGTCTGCCTCTGGTTTTATCAAAAACTGGAAAGCGGGGGCAGTGGGATGGGGGTTTGCGAGCTTGAGGTTTCGCCTGCAGTATCGACAACAAGGCCCTCTCGGCCATGGCGAAAAATTGCCCTTGGGGTAGGCGGCCTGCTAGCTAGCAGCGGTGGTCTAGTCTATGGTGCCACCCGAGTAGAGACAGCCGTTGCAACATCATTTGTGGTCAACAATAATCTGACAGCGGGTGTCGAACGCGCGCTCAGCAGTCTGCCATCACCAGCAATTGTGTCGATCGTTTTAGACCGGCGTGAGGCCATAGGCCCATCTACCCAACCGGTTGGTTACGCCTGCAGACCGCTTCTAGACCCCGTGAACCAAGCCGATAATATGGGTCAAACCCCATCGGAGTGGGGTACCCAGGGTGAGCACGGCAATCCGAGTCAGATTATTGGCCTGCTGGCCCAGCTCACGGCACAGCTGCAGGCGACGCCGTGGCCAGACATCCATGGACGGGCTCAGCTAGCCAGGGTGCCGGTGATGATGTATCACGATGTCCTACCGGAGAAGGAAGTTTTTTTTGACATTACGCCTGAGCGCTTAAACGCAGATTTTCGAGCGATTCAAGCACAAAATCTGACCCCCATCAGTCTCGACCAGCTAGTGGATCACCTCAGCACAGGGATACCGCTCCCTGAAAAACCCGTAGTCTTGACCTTTGATGATGGCTACATAGGTCACTATGACTATGTCTATCAGCTGGCAAAGTACTACGGCTATCCCATTGCCCTTTCTGTTTTTACCGATAAGGTAGACGGCAATATTGTCGGCCGCTCCACCCTGAGTTGGGAGCAGGTGGAAGAAATGGCCAGCGACCCCCTAGTTACCATCGTGTCCCACAGCGTTACCCACCCCAGCGACCTCAGGGAACTCTCGGATAGGGCACTGCGCCGTGAGCTAGAACTGTCCAAAAAACGGCTAGAGGACAAGCTTGATATCCCCATCGACTACTTCACCTATCCAGAGGGTAACCATGATGATCGGGTGGTGGCAGCCACCGCCGCCGCAGGCTACAAAGCCGCTTTAATCATGGACAATATCTCCGGTCAATTTGCTGGAGACTCCCAGAACCTATTGACCATTGAACGGTTTGGTGAGTCCCGCTTTGAAGAGGTGATTGCAGGGGCCTGGGGGGGGCCACCGATACCGGGCATTGACCCTGTGTTGGACTTTAACGCTCCAATTCAACGGCTCGATCTAGAAATAGACGACATCCCCATGACCTTGATCAGCGGCGGCCAAGCCAAAACTATTCACGCCGACAGTCGCTATCCCCTCACCGATATTGCGGCTGACTATGACGCCGTTGCCGCCGTCGATGGCACCTTCTTTTCCCTGGAGTATCTGGACTCTAATACGATGATTGGTCCAGTTCTAAGCCAAAATACAGGGGAGTTTATCCCCGGCGATCCGGGTGACATCCATAAGCTCAAAAATCGTCCCCTGGTTTTGCTCAGTCCTGACGAGGTTATGTTCCTTGACTTTGACCCAGGACAGCACAATACCCTGACCGGGATTCAGCAAGAAATGCCAGCGGTGACCGATGCTTTTGTGGGGGCTGGCTGGCTAGTGCGCGATCAGGTAGCCCAGCCTGCGGCCACCTTTAAGAACCTATTTGCCTATGAGGAGTCCAGGTTTCGGGCCTTTTGGGGCATCAACTTAGAGGGCCAACCGGTGGTCGGTGCCACCCACGCCCAGGTGGACTCCGTGGGTTTGGGCCGTTTGCTGAAGCAGGCCGGTTTTCAAAACGCGGTGATGTTAGACTCCGGGGCTAGCACGTCGCTGGTCTATCAAGGAGAGTCCCTCATCGGGTTTGAGTCACGGACGGTTCCCCATGCCGTTGGCCTTTTTCCGCGCTGCCCCTAGGTTTGCCCGATTGAATCTGTCATATTAAAACAGGGTTGGATTCAGACAGGCGGTGGCGGCATGGGGCGTACAGAAGTTGTTGTCATCGGTAGCGGCGTGGGTGGACTGTGCTGCGCTGCGCTGCTGGCCCGCTATGGATATGACGTGGTGGTGTGTGAGAGCCACAGCATTGCTGGCGGTGCGGCCCATGGGTTTGAACGGAATGGCTTTTTATTTGATTCTGGCCCGTCTCTCTATTCAGGTCTTTCCTACAGTCCGTCTGCTAATCCGCTGCGGCAGGTGCTAGATGCCATCGGTGAGGATGCAACCTGGCTCAATTATGATACCTGGGGCTGCTGTCTGCCGGAAGGAGATTTCGATACAACCGTTGGCGCAGACCAGTTTTGTGGAGTACTGCAAACTCTACGCGGGGCTCACGCTGTGGAGGAATGGCATGATTTACAGCGGGTCATGCAACCCCTAGGAGCAGCTGCGATCGCACTTCCCCCCGCCGCCATGCGCTTTGACCTCGGCGCGGTTCAGACCGTGGGACATTTTTTTCCTTCGCTACTAAAGCAGGCACCCCAGGTCGCTAAACTGACCGGCCCCTTTAGCCGCATCATGGAGCGGGTGATCCACGACAATTTTGCTCGTAACTGGCTAGATATGCTGTGTTTTTTACTGTCGGGGCTACCGGCAGATGGCACCATTGCAGCAGAGGTCGCCTTTATGTTTGCCGACTGGTATCGACCCGGTGTGCAGCTAGACTATCCCCAGGGGGGCAGTGCATCCCTAGTGGCAGCCCTGGTGCGTGGTCTGCAAAAGCATGGGGGCGAACTGAAATTAAACACCCATGTCAAAGAGATTTTGTTAGATGGTGAGCGGGCCGTGGGGGTGCGGCTACGCAATGGCGAGGAGATCAGGGCAACCAAAGCGGTTATCTCCAACGCGTCCATTTGGGATACGCTCAAGCTGTTGCCGTCACCCCCGCCAAAGCTGCAGCGATTTGTCAACAAGCGTCAGACAACGCCTGAGTGTGACAGCTTTATGCACCTGCATTTGGGAATTGATGCCACCGGTCTTCAAGATTTAGCCTGTCACTATGTTGTTGTCAACGACTGGAGCCGAGGGATCGACGCACCGCAGAATCTGGTGCTGATATCGATTCCCTCGGTGCTGGATCCGGGGCTGGCCCCTGCCGGGAAACATACGATTCATGTTTATACACCCGGTAATGAGCCCTATGCACCATGGGCCAGTCTAGACCGTCGTAGGCCTGACTATGCGCAGCTCAAGCAACAGCGGGCTGAGGTGATGTGGCAGGCGTTAGAGAGGGTTGTGCCGGATGTGCGATCGCGCTGCGAGGTCACGCTGGTGGGCACCCCCCTCACCCATGGCCGTTTTCTACGTCGCCACCACGGCTCCTATGGCCCGGCAATTCGTGCCGGTCAAGGGGTTTTTCCAGGACCGCAAACGCCGATCAAGCAGCTGTGGTGCTGTGGTGACTCCACCTTTCCAGGAATTGGGCTACCGGCTGTTGCCGCCAGCGGCATGGTGCTAGCCAACACCCTTGTTCCCGTGCGTCACCACATGGCCATGCTCCGAGAAATCGGTGTTTTACCCGCCTAAGGTGGGCATGTCAGCGCTCCTGTGAAATACTCGGGACAGTGACTGGAGATCGACCCGTGAGTTTGCGTTTGTATTTAGACACAGCGGATACAACGGCCTGGGAAACCTGGCTGCCCGTGGGGATATTTTATGGTGTCACCTCCAACCCGTTGCTGCTGGAGCAGGCCCAGGTGCCCTGTACGATCGATTCACTGACTCAGCTCGCGACTACAGCCTTTAGGCTTGGGGCCCAGGAAGTCCAGCTCCAAACCTGGGGAGAAACCAAATCGGCTTTGGTTGCCACAGGCAAGGCATTGGCTGCCATCGATCGGCGCGTAGTCGTCAAAGTCCCGATCACCCAGGTGGGAACCGCCGCCGCCGCTCATCTGATTGCAGACGGACTGCGGGTGACGCTAACGGCCGTGTATGAGGTGCCGCAAATCCTGATTGCAGCAGCCCTGGGAGCTGACTATGCGGCCCCCTATCTTGGTCGGATCAGTGACTCAGGCCGCAATGGTCGAGAGTCCCTTGCCAACATGCAGCGGGCGCTTAATGGGGTAGAAAGTTCAACTCGGATTCTTACGGCCAGCATTCGTAACATCGAGGACATCGCCTATCTAGCCACCCAGGGTTTAAACACATTTACCTTCGCACCGCGTATTGCTGAGGCCCTTTTTGGTAGCGAGCAAACTGCAGCGGCGACAGCCGCATTCGAATGGGCCGCAGAGTCTACAGGTGCCTAACCGTGCTGACCCTGTGGTGCCTCCACGGAAATTTACAGCAGCCCAGCGTGTGGGACAGTCTGAGCCAAGGCTTGTTGCAGATCGTCCACCCAGAGCTCCAGATACAAACGGTAAATCTGTGGGATACCTTGGCTGATAGCTGCTGGACCTGGGCCGAACGTTTTTGTGGACAGGTGGCCGAGCGGTCAGGCAGCTCCCAAGACACACACTATTTGCTAGGCTACTCCCTCGGCGGTCGGCTGGCCCTGCATGCCTTGATTGATTCGCCTGGGCTATGGGCGGGTGCGGTAATTGTGAGCGCGGATCCGGATACGACGGGGGAGCAGGGTTTGAGGCGCGATCGCATCTGGGCCAACCGCTTCCTATACGACCCCTGGGACAACCTCCTAGCGGACTGGGATGCCCTACCCGTCTTTTGTGGTTACCCCTGCACCACCCCCCGGCCAGAAACTAGCTTTGATCGCGCCAAAATCGCCCGTGCGTTTGAAAGCTACTCAAAGGGACACATGGACAACCTGGTACCCCACCTACGCCAGCTATCGGTCCCCATTACCTATGTCACCGGTAGCGACGATCGCCGCTACGGCCAGCTGGGGAACATGTTGACGCAGCAGTGCCCCAGCCTTACCCACATAACGATTCCAAAGGCTGGCCACCGCGTGCCGTGGGAACAGCCCCAGGCGTTTGCAGAAATGCTCAGGCAGATATTGGGGTCGTCGCCAAATCAGCCTGAGGTAAGAACTTGAGCAAAAACTAATGATTACGTGGCATTCTCTGATTACTTTTCTTAATAAATTGGTTACAATTTTTAATATGAGTAAATATCAATACACATAGGCGACTTCCAACTATGGCTACCAACAACCCTTTAGTTTCCCTTTTGAAACCCAACGTCAACTTAAATTTAGCGGCTCAAACCACCCTAGCCATCGTCCGGGTGACCGTTGGCATCATGATGGTACACAACGGGTTTGACAAGCTGGCGGATATCGAAAGCTTTGCCCAGGCCTATGTGGCTTACCTGGGTCTACCGTTTCCTATTTTTCTGAGCTACATTGCCGCCTACACCGAGCTACTAGGTGCCCCTCTGGTTGCCTTTGGTTTGCTCACACGTCCTGCCGCCCTAGGTTTGTTTGGCACCATGTGTGTAGCGATGTATCACCACATTAAGGTAGCGGGTCTCAGCCTGCCCTATTTGGAGCTATCGGCCATCTATGCAGCCATCTTTTTGTTTTTTACCATCAACGGTGCGGGTCTGTTTTCCATGGACGCCCTGATTACCCAGTGGTTAAATGCCAGCGCGCTCTCCGCTAAAGCAAAACAGGTGATGAAGCTAGAAAAGAGCTTCGAAGCTGCCCCAGCGGAACAGGCAGTTGTGAAGTAACTGTCCCTGCCAGTTGCCGCAGGTTGGCTTGGACCAACTAGCAATAGACCTCATTTTTAAGGGCTGTCCCCCGATAGGGACAGCCCTTGATTTTTAGCGTTGCTAATGCGAACTATGATTTCCACTGAAAGAGGTGATACGGCCTATCAAGCAGGGCATTGGCTTCCCCATAAGGGACTTACTGGTAAATTAAGGTACCCACCAATGGCTCCTTCCCCACTCTAATTCGGGGATTTTATCTTTTGGCAGATCCCTAAATCCGCAACGGCTGAAGTTTGCTCAGGGTTGTCCCGTAGCCAACCCCTTAAAGTCAAACAGATCCGCGTCAGCCAGCTGGGATGGCGACACGTTTTGAATACTGCGAAATAGACTTTCCGTACGCCCGGGAAACTCGGCTTCCCACTGCTGCAGCATTTGTTTGATATTGGCTCGCTGCAAATTTTCTTGGGAGCCACACAGGTTACAGGGAATGATGGGAAACTCCCGATGGCGAGCATAGCGAACGATATCATGCTCTGGACAGTAGGCCAGGGGCCGAATAACAATGTGTTCGCCGTTGTCGGTGCGCAGCTTGGGGGGCATGGCCTTCAGTCGCCCGCCGTAGAACATATTTAAAAATAGGGTTTCTACAATGTCATCTCGGTGGTGGCCCAGGGCAATCTTGGTCGCCCCCTC
The DNA here is from genome assembly GCA_038748225.1 of Cyanobacteria bacterium P01_H01_bin.26. Taxonomy (GTDB): domain Bacteria; phylum Cyanobacteriota; class Cyanobacteriia; order Phormidesmidales; family Phormidesmidaceae; genus Leptothoe. Next base: position 8,031 of record JBCDJC010000029.1, read on the forward strand.
TTCAGTAGCCACCCGGTAGAGAACGCCGCGCCGCAGCCGAGAGCATAGGCCACACATCGTTTTCCCCTCAGGAACGATCCGGGTCACCGTGCTGTAGGTGTCCTCTTCAACAATGCGGTAGGCCACCCCCACGGACGCTAAATACTCAGGCAGCACATGCTCTGGAAAATCAGGCTGCTTTTGATCCAGGTTGACCGCCAGCAGATCAAACTCGATCGGCGCACTGCGCTGCAGCGACATCAGCATCGCTAGCATGGTGTAAGAATCCTTGCCCCCCGACAGACACACCATCACTTTGTCGCCCGCTTCAATCATGGCGTAGTCATGGATCGCTTTGCCCACTAGCCCCCGTAGACGAGCTTCTAGCTTTTTGGCATTTTTGGAAGGAAGGGTGGCGACCATAGGGGAAGCTGCGTAAGAGCCCTGATATTTTACGCTATCGAACCAGGGGGCGTGTGTTAGATTTCACCAAAGCGCTCGAGCAGCCATCGGGCTCAAAATCACGTTAATTAAAACTGGCTGGGTTCAGCAAAATCAATGGGTTGCCATCGTTTGATTAACAGCTAAAGGAGACGTCATACATGTGTGGAATTGTCGGCTACATCGGGACTCGGGCCGCTAGCAACATTTTGATTGAGGGGTTACGCAAGCTGGAGTATCGGGGCTACGACTCAGCCGGTATCGCTACCATCGGTGAGGGTAAGCTCAACCGGGTGCGGGCCAAAGGCAAGCTACAAAATCTCCAGGATAAGCTAGACGGGCTAGAAGACTCAGCCCGTTTAGGCATTGGTCATACCCGCTGGGCCACCCACGGTAAACCTGAAGAGCACAATGCCCATCCCCACACCGACAACGGCGGTCGTCTGGCGGTGGTGCAAAACGGCATTGTCGAAAACTATCGAGAACTGCGGGAAGGACTGATAAAAAAGGGCTACGAGTTTCATTCCGAGACCGATACCGAGGTTATTCCCAACCTGATTGCGGACTATCTAACCCAGGGTGTAGAAGGGCCGCTAGATCGAGACTCAACCCTCTTAGAAGCGGTGCGCCAAACCGTCAATAGGTTAGAGGGAGCCTTTGCCCTGGCCATCGTCAGCGCCGACTTTCCAGATGAGCTGATCGTTGTTCGGCAGCAGGCACCGCTGGCCATTGGCTTTGGCCAGGGTGAGTTTTTCTGCGCATCGGATACTCCAGCCATCGTGCCCCACACCCGGGCGGTGCTGCCGTTGGACAATGGTGAATTGGCGATGCTAACTCCCCTGGGCGCAGCAATTTATGACTTTACGGGTCGACGGCTTAAAAAACATCCCATTACCCTCAGCATCAGCTCCACCATGGTGGAGAAACAGGGCTTTAAGCACTTTATGCTCAAGGAAATCCATGAGCAGCCCAGTGTGGTGCGCACCTGTTTAGAAACCTACCTGGTGGAGGGCTGGACGCCGGAAAGTGACCAATCGCCGATTAATCTGGGGTTAAACCCTAGCCTGCTAGCCAACCTGGAGCATGTGCAAATTTTGGCCTGTGGTACCAGCTGGCACGCCAGTCTGGTGGGCAAACACCTGCTACAGCAGCTGGCGGACATTCCCACGGTGGTGCACTATGCGTCAGAATTTCGCTATTCGGCCACACCGCTGATTGCCAACGCCCTGACCATTGGCGTCACCCAATCGGGGGAAACCGCTGATACCCTGGCGGCCCTAGATATGGAGCAAACCCGACGTCGCGAAAAGCGGTCAGACAACGGTGAGTTTAGCCCCCGTATGTTAGGTATTACCAATCGGCCCGAAAGCTCCCTGGGACGGCTGATACCCAATGTGATGGCCACCCATGCTGGAATTGAGGTCGGGGTGGCTGCCACCAAAACCTTTGTGGCACAGCTGATGACATTTTACTTTTTGGCCCTGGAGCTAGCCTATCAGCGGCAGACGCTATCGGGACAACAGCTGGCCGAGATAATTGAAAATATGCGTCAGCTCCCCACCCAGATGGAGCATGTGATTGCCCAGCAAGAAAGCTATACCGAAGAGCTCGCCCACAGCTTTACGGATACCCAGGACTTTATCTTTATTGGTCGCGGTGTCAACTATCCCATTGCCCTAGAGGGTGCCCTCAAACTCAAAGAGATTAGCTATATCCATGCGGAGGGCTATCCGGCAGGCGAGATGAAGCATGGCCCCATTGCCCTGTTGGATGCAAAAGTACCGGTGGTTGCGATCGCAGTTCCCGGCACCGTCTATGACAAGGTCCTCTCCAATGCCCAAGAAGCCAAGGCCCGCGATGCCCAACTCATTGGCGTCGCCCCCGCCAACGATCCCGAAGCTGAGCACACCTTTGACACGCTGCTCCCCATCCCAACGGTCAAGGAGCTGCTCTCTCCGCTGCTGACGGTACTACCCCTCCAGCTATTGTCGTACCACATTGCAGAACGACGCGGTCTAGATGTCGACCAGCCCCGTAACCTGGCCAAGTCTGTCACGGTTGAGTAGGGTATCGCCTGGAATCCCATCCTAGATTCAATTGAGCGTGGTTAGGAGTTTGCCCAAGCCCCAGCCACGCCCAGGCTAGAAGCTCATTTATTAATTTTTACCCATGCCGTCCCCGGACCGTTGGACTTCTGTCCTGGCATCCGCATCGGCACCACCCAGGGTGTACACCGTCATTTGAGCGGTGCGTCCCCTCAGCTGAATCCGCGCTTTTTCAGCAACAATTGCAAAATGTTCTGCCACGTGACGATAGGTGGCCTCACTCATCAAAATTGGATAGGGAGAGTTTTTAGTCAGCGTCTTCGTCATGTCTTGCAACCGCGCTGCGACATTGACCGTATCCCCAAAAAGAGAATAGTTAGCTCGAGTCCGGCTACCGACGGTCCCAGCCACTAACGGCCCCGTGTGAAGGCCCACACCAAATCGCACCGTCGGTAGTCCCTGGGTTTGAAACTCCTGATTTAGCTCCTTTAGTCTCTTGACCATGGCTATACTTGCCTTGACCGCCGCCAGAGCATCCTGTTGAATAGCATCCTCACCGGATCTCGATATCGGCGCGCCAAACGCGGCCATAATCGCGTCACCAATATATTTATCCACCACGCCGCCATGGTCCATAATGCACTCGGTCATCACCTCAAAGTAGCGGTTGAGCCAGGCAAGCAGCTGAGCTGACGGCAGTGTTTCAGAAATTGTCGTAAAGCCGCGAATATCCGCAAACAGCAAGGTAGCCGTGAGCTCTTGAGAGTGAATCTGTCCCTCCATCAGCAATTCCTCCTTGTGCTGCCAGATAAAATCGGCCATCTCTGGAGACAGACTGATGGAAAAGAGATCGGTCAATGCCTGGCGCTCCCGCTGTTCTGCCATCTGGAACAGCAGCATGCCCAACAGGGTAGTTCCTACGGGGGCTGCTATGGGTAGCCATAGCCCGGCCAAAAAGCTGCCATAGGCAACCATGAACCAAAGGGGAATCAGGGCCAGCACAAAGACCAAGCGTCCCCGTAGCTTCAGCGGTTTGAGAACAAGACTGCTGCCCATGCCGCTGAGGACAATCAGCCCCAGGATCCAACCTTGGGGTAGACGGGTTAAAAACCGATCGTTCAACAGGTTATCTAAAATAGCTGCGTGTAAATAGACCCCCGATGTAGCAATCCGCTGCTCAAAGGGTGTTCTAATGGGGTCTTCCACCGTGCCTACTATCCCGGTGGCGGTATAGCCTATCAGCACAATCTTGTTTTGAAGCTGGTCTAGGATGTCATCATCGGTGATGACATCTGAAAAGGAAAGCGTAGTCAGGTCTTGGAAAGATGGTTGGTTATCCCTGGAATGGGTGATTCCTGGCCAATTAATCAGCACCGGTCTGGTTTGATCAAAACGCTCAGGAGAGTCTAGAAAGTCAGACGATTGTTCCGGCAGCTGGATGGGAGTATCTGTGAGCAAGCTGGCGAGACTTTGTCGATAGGTGTCCAGTAGCGCCACAGCAAAGCTAGGAGCAAACTCGGTTTGATAGCGCTCATAGAGAAAACTTTGGCGGCTGATGCCATCTGGATCTGGGATATGTTTGACATGGCCCAGCTGAAAAAAGCCCTGGGCTGGCTCTGTTAACGTGGAGGCCACTTGAATAGACCTTCCCTGGCCATCGCCACCGACAGCAAGCACAACATTGCCGCTAAAGCCAATACTCTCGGCTAGGGTGGCATCTTCAGGGGTCGTTTCTGGCATCAGAATATCAAACCCCACCGCAGCGGGCTGTACCAGCATGAGACGATCTAACAAATCTGCATAGAGATCGCGGGGCCAGGGATAGGGACCATAGCGCCCCAAACTGTCCTCGTCAATGGCCACAATGATGATACGGTCATCCCACTGCAGCGGCGCTAGGCGATCGCGGGTCAGAAAAAGACCGGTGTACACAATCTGCTCTAGCGGTTCCCACAGACCCAAACCAAACAGACCCACACCCAGACCAGCTGCCGCTAAGCCAGGGCCTAGGAACATGTTTACCCAGTGCGATCGCGACTGTCTCAAGCTGCTTTTAAGCGTTGTCCTAGCCCGCTGCCAAAGGTACTTCATTACAAATCTGCTAGAGATTATGATGCGTATCAGTGTATCTGGGCTTTATGTATCCGGACTCTAGATAAACTCCAGATATCTAGGCTCTGGCTGCTCAATCATCGTTTGATAACCAAGGCAGTAATTCATAAATGCGAGCCTCTCCCATGGCATTTTGAACCGTCAGCATCACCCGATGACTGCGGTCTGCCAAAAAGACTTTCTTTGCAAAATAGCCGGTGCGGGTAGTGGATATCTCGTCTCCCATCACCATCAGCGTATTGGCCGGATCAATCCATCCTGCCATGTAAAAGTGATCTTCCCTCCACTCATAGGTTTGCCATTGAATATCTAGTTTGCGGTCGAGGGACTGGGGGGAGGTGGGCGGCTCCCCTGGGTAAATAATGGAAACCATGCCCGCATCTACCGGAACCGCAACATTCTGGGCGCTAGCCTCCACCTGTCCTTCCAGGGTGGCCACACTGGTTTGTCCGTCCTCGTCAACAGAGACACCAAAAACAGTGCCTCGCACAGCTGCCACACCGCTGGGAGTATGTAGCTCTAAGCGTGAATTGGGATTATTAAAGCGGCGTACCTGCAGACGGGCCTGGCCTCGCGGTACGTCCAAAACCGTCACCCGGGCTCCATCGGACAAAACAGATAGCTGCTCAACCCTCACCTGGGTATTTTGAGCCACGGCGATGGAGCCAATCCCCTCATCTAGGGACAGATTGGCACTAGAACGATTTCCCGTCACCAAACCATGGCCCACTGCAGACAAGCGATCGCCCACCTGGGTGTTCTTACGGCGACCGGTAAGCGTCGTCACCCTACCTGAAACACGCTGCACCTGTAGCCAGCCTCCCGTTGTCTGAGCCTGCAGCGCCGGGACAACGGCAATACCCAATGCGGTCGCTAACACCAGAGAACCTGCTAGCCGTTTTAACAATGTTTGTTGAGGAATAGGACAGACGTTCATGATTCTAGAAGTTCTTCTGGGACTTAAGGCGGGAGCAGCCATGGGTAGAGCAAACGCTACACAATCTATTTTCTAGAGCTTTGTCCGCACCCGACGATCCGGATAGAAATTTATCCTTGACCCTGCCTTCAAATTAAAACTAGTCTGCCCGCAAGGATTACAGCCTTTGTCGTCACCTAAAGAGCACTGACAAAAATTGAGCCAAAAGCCCTTTGCCGTTCAGTACTTTGGCCCTTATCGTTTAACAAATACCATTAGCTTTTACTATGCCTGGGTCATGCCTTCATGAATAGCTAGCTGCCGCCAGCTGCCGGGGCCGACCTCTTTTTCAAACTCGTGGGCCACCCAGTCATCGCGCCGGCCCAAACGTCGAGCACTTTTGCGCAGATAGTCCAAAATAGTCAGCTGTTCTTCCCAGCTGGGGCGGCGACCGTAGATAGACCCTCGGCACCATTCAGTCTGTGACTTGCGGCCTGTGTGTTCAAAAAAAGACCGTTCGGCCCAGGTCGGGGCATAGTTGCTCTTAAAAGCTCGCCGCCGATGGCCGTGGAACAGCTGCACCAGCGTGGGAATGTCATTGATCTGGTGGGCTTGCTGCGATGAATAAATCTCCACCATATCCTCAAGAAAGATGGGGCGATCGCTCACCCACTGGTGGCCACACTCAGGACATTTAACGATAAAGGAATAGACCACTCGACCACAGGCCGGGCAAGGCTTAGTAGGTGCTGGCCCACCCTGGCCGGAAGACTGGCTGCGGGTGGGCAGCACATATTCTCGAATGTCTTCGGGAAAACCCAAACGCTCCAGATTACCCGCTTGATCCAGAATAATGCCGCACTGCTTGCCGGTTTGGGGCGAAATACGCATGACGCGGCCCAACTGCTGAAAGTGCAAGGCGCTGGACTTAGTAGGGCGCAACATCAGCCCTACCTCAACACTGGGTTCATCAAAACCAATGCTGATGACATTACAGGAGGTAAGTACCAGCAGCTCTGCACTACCAAGGGCATCGTATAGTCGCCTGCGTTCTTTGATTGGGGTGCCACCATCAACGGTATCAGCGGCGATGCCCGCGTTGCGAAACGCCTTGGCCACGTTGCGGGCATGGTCCACATCTACACAAAAGGCAATCGTACGCTTACCAGGAACCAGCCGCTGCCATTCTTCAACAATACGCTTCACTAGCTCAGGCTTGTCGCAGGCCGTCTTGAGGTCTTTCTCGTCATAGTCTCCGGCTTTGGTACCCACCTGTTCTAGGTTAGCCATGCTGTCCATGGGCATGCTGAAATATTTTAGTGGGGCAAGGTAGCCCATCTGTTGCAGCTCGCTGGGAACAGGGGATGACACCAGGGTGTTGAGCACATCCCCTAGCTGTTCTTTACCTAAGCGCAGGGGCGTGGCGGTCATCACTAGATGTACCGAATCGGGGTGGGTTTTGTTCATCACCTGTTTCCCGATTTGGCTAAACAGGGTGATATGGCCTTCATCATAGAACACAACATCAGCGGGCCAGGTCTTCCACCAGCGACGTTTGGCCATGGTCTGAATGCTGGCAATTTGGATGGGGGCATCGGAATTTTCGGGCCAGCCTGCTTTGATAAAACCGCAGTCTAAACCAAAGGAGCGCATTTTTTCGTAGGTTTGACCCACCAGCACATCCAGGTGGACCAAAAACAGTAGCCTGCGACCGGCGGATTCAGCATGGGCACAGATCTGCCCGCCGATGACGGTCTTGCCAGCGCCGGTGCCAGCAATAATGGCGATACGGCTATGGCCTTCGTTGAGCTTGCGATAGAGATCGTTGACTAGATCTACCTGGTAGGGACGCAGCTGGGGCGGTGTGGCTGGAGCCTGTACCACTGGCATATCATCTGATTGTTGTGGTGATTGGGGCGATGACTGGCCGGTGGGTGGCACCTCAGACATAGTTGTTTGTTGATTGGTTAAAGGCAACAATAAAGCTTGGACAAGCTTCTAGGCCAGCTGTAGACAATGTATTGAGCCCACAATATGATAACAAGAAAGGTGATGCCTTTGAATGCTTAGGGCTGCGCACTACTAGCAATACTTCACAATCACAATACTGTTACGGCCGGTTGTGCTTAGCACGATCGGCCTTTTTTACAGGGCCGCTGACCGGGGTGTTGATCGGGGCAGATCGCTCTAAAAATCTCAGCAGAACAGTTTGATGAGGCAACCCCAACGGTCGATCTTCTCCCACTTTGGCTGAATATTTATAGCCCCGCTGAATATCCTCAACGCTGCACAGTCCTAGATCTTGTCCTTCGTTGAGCTCTAGCTGTGCAACGGGGACAATCAGCTCCGCCTGGTAAAAATTGCGAATAACTCGCTCGTCCTCACTACGCTCAAACAAGGTGAGAATTTCCGGCACATAGCCAATCTCTTCACGGAGTTCACGCCGCACACCAGCATCGGCATTTTCACCGGGGTCTAAATGTCCGCCAAAAAATCCCCAGTGACCTGGGAACAGAATATGGGGCAGATCGTCCCGCAGCTGCATCAAAAACTTACCACCTTGATAGAGGATTGCGATCGCAACCTCTACCTTACCGCCAGCATCTACCTTATCTCCAACCGCCATGATAATTTATCCCTAGGTCCCTGTTTAGCCTAACCCAATGCTGCGATCGCAGCCGCCAGCCGCGCCCAAGTTTCACTGACCTGGCTCTACAGAGCTATCAATAGACAACAGTCTCAGCGAGGACCATAGCTTCCTCTTTTTTGTTTTTCCCCACGAGAATCATAGGTCTCCCGAATTATTACGTTCTATGTTCAGGGAGACTGTTTCGATCAGGGGACAAATATCGCCGGGTGATGCGTTTAGCTGGTTCGAGGCCCAGCGATCGCGATAGCTCTCCAGCTCTGATTTAAATTCGATCATCTGCTGAATTTGGGCGGTTAGCTGGTCAATTTTTTCCTGCAGCAGCGACTGCACTAACCCACAGGGCATATCCCCTTGGTCGTGCAAATTGAGAACCTCGCCTATTTCTTCTAAGGAGAAGCCGATCGTCTGGGCCTTTTTGATAAACTGCACCTGCTGTACGGCCTGGGGAAGATAGTTGCGATAGCCGTTGTCGCTGCGCTCCGAGGACAACAACCCCACACTCTCGTAATAGCGCAGTGCCCCGATGGCGACACCGGTCTGCTTAGAGAGGGCACCAATTTTCAATCGAGCTGTCACCGTGGGACCCTCCAGAAGCGTCCCGTCCATTATAGGCTTGAACCCTCAAGACAGCTGTAGGGTTCAAGTCTATCCAGCCGCCGGGTAAACTTCTGCCTGCAGCGTCTTAAACACATCTAGCAACGCATAGGCTGCCGGTGACAGTAGGGCTTCTCTAGACCATGACACGCCCAGTAGGCGAAAAATTTGAAACGGCAGCTGTACCACCCGCACATCCTGGGGAATCGGCTGGGCCGACAGGTGGTGGAGGATACCAATCCCCAGACCTTCGGCAACCATCCCCACAATTGTGGCATCGGTACGGACGCGATAGCTGGCATCAATGGGCGGAACAGCCTGCTTTAGGGCGCGGTTGATGTGGCTAGTGCAGCTACCATGCACCGATGTAATCAACGGATAGTCGTAGAGGTGCTCCCAGGTGAGCTGTGCATCAATCGGACAATCAGGGGGAAGCAGACCAATACAGGGATCTTTGATCACCGGTAGGGTCTCAAAGTCCGTATCCGGCAGCAGCTCGGCGACGCAGATATCGGCCTTGCCTTCGATTATGGCCTGCTGAAATTCACGCATCTCGTCCATTTCAGTGATAGTGACCTGAATATTGGGATAGGTGGTGTGGAGTTTCGCGATCGCACCTGGTAAAACGTTGCTAGCCAGGCTGCGAAAGGCCACAATCCTCACCAGGCCAACGTCCACACCCCGCGCCTGGGTGGCCAGCTGACCAATGTCTTCTAGCACCTGCTGCATCTGCTGGGCTTTGGCGCAGATGGATTCACCCACGGGGGTTAGGGTGGCTCCGTGGCGGCCCCGGCTGACTAAGACCACCCCCAGCTCCGCTTCAAGAGTCGCAATGCTGTGGCTGATCGTCGACTGACTTAGATTAAGCTCTAGTGCGGCTTCGCTAAAATTGCTTGTAGTTGCGATCGCAACCAGCGCCCGCAGCTGCGACAGTTTTACTTTCCCCAGGTTCACAGCAACCACCTCCTGCCCCGTCTGGAGGAGCACCTACGCCACTGCCAGGCTATCGCACCTAGCCAGCCGAAAAGTATCGATTTTTTACATAGATGCCATGGGTAGCTTTAGTTGCCATCAGCTAAGCCCCAAATCGGTCTCCCAGACAGACAGTCCGGCTGGCATTGCAATACGTCGTATTCAGTTAAAAAATAGTTTAGATTAGCCAGTCTAAGACCCAAGCTAGTAGAACAAGTAGTCCAGTCCCCAGTGCTGCTGTTTCCGTAAGCCAGATCAATCGACTTTTCAGGTTAATCATGCAAACAGTTGCCTTTTCGATACATTATCCGTAGGTACGACTGGTCCAGATAAAACCAGCCCCAATCCGTCGCAGTTGACCCCGGCTGGGGGAGCTGAAGTAAACAGCTAGCGATACCTATGGCTGATTAGATGCTCAATAAAATGGCATCTAATGTAAAAATCTGAATCTAGATAAGACTAAGGGTTTGATACAAAGTGCAGACTAACACAACCGAGCCTCAGGTCGCCAAGCTGGTCGATGACGATCAGCAAAGCGGCTTCAGAAAAACGCTCTAGATGCATTGGAGACTATTATAGGCAGCGTTCGCCCATTGAAGAGAATTGCTCAAATTCTTCAGTATTGCTTTATAAACAAGTGAGGGCTACTCCACCCACCGATACCGATAGGGCTCTGCACGGGCTCCCCACACTTGCACCCCCTGGTCGTTGTAACCCCGATCCCAGGTATCCATACCGTCTTTATGCAACACGATCGTGTTGGTCAAACGCACGGCCCCCTGCAGGCTTACCGGACAGCCTTCGCTGGGCGTGCTGCCAACATAGCCCAGAGGAGAAGGCCGCAGGGCCACAACACAGACCATATGGCCCAGCGCCTCGACACTTACCGTGGGTTCAGCCCGCTGGCAAAGACCTATCCAGGCATCCGGCATAGATAGCTTAAAGGTACGCGACTCCACCCGAGTCGTATCCGCACTCAGGGCAATCTGTAAAAACCGCTGCCGATAGGGACTGTCTGGAGCTTCAACCAGGGTCTGTTCTTGATAGATATAGACACCCTGCTGCCCAGCTACTTGCACCGGACAGGTTGTCAGGGTTATCCCCACATAGCGAGGATTGCGGGCGGCCTGGGCCGTTGTGTCCATCGTTCGAGTCAGATGCCCAACGACGGCTGTCACATCCTGTTGGGACAGGGTCTGGGTTTGGGCTATGGCGACGCTGCTGCCGCTTAGCCACAGCCCCACTAGCAGCATGGGCCAGCGCCACAGGCGATGTATGACCATCGGTTTTACCAAAGATTTTGCCAAAAACTCCATATCCCTATTGTTCGCGGTATGCCTCCTGAAGCTTTCAACCCTAAATAAGTTCTCCATGTGTAACGGTCTGTATCACGCTATATCGCGTCAACGGTTAGTTCCATCAGGTGAATGTCGGTATGTCCGGGTCTGATGCCTAGATCCTGCCAGCCGTGGCGCTGATAAAAGCTGACGGCGGCAAGATTGGTCGGGCTGACGGATAGCTGGGCACGAACCACCCCCACTTCTTGGAATAGCTGCATGACATAGGCATGGAGCTGATCGCTGATCCCCTGGCCGCGACGGCTTGGGATCAGATAAAACAGGTACACATAGCCCAGCTTTTCTTGACCCCGTAGTTCCGTCTCAATTTGGCCAATAATTTCTTGACCATCAAACACATGCACACAGCTCTCGGGACAGGCGGCAATCCGTTTACTCAGCCAGGTGAGATAGCCCTGGGCATGCTCGCCACTCTCTAGGGCAAACCGTTTTTCTCCATCGGCAAAGCTGCAGGCAAAGGCGTCCCGCCGAAAGTGAACACACAGTTCGGCGTGGGCTTCAAGGTCAATGGAGCGAAATACAAGGTTCATCCGATGCAGCTGGCCCTGGAGATCGGTGATGGGTAGCCACTTTCCATTCTAGGACCCCAGACGGAGCCCTGTGGCTGTACAGCAGGCCGACCACAGTTGCAGATCGGGGTCCGGCAGATCGGCTCGCACTTTGGTCAGAATATCATCAGCGGCCAGCTGGGTCTCGACCAGGGTAAATACGGTAGGACCAGAACCGGACATCAGCGTACCCAGACCGCCATGGCTGGCCAGGGTATGGCGTAGCTGCTGCACTTTTGGGTGGGCCGGTAGGACCACCCGCTCTAGATCGTTGTGGAGATGGGTGCCAATGGCGGCACCCTCTCCGTGGCCAATGGCGGCGACCATGGGGCCTGCATGGACGCGCTGCTGCCGCTCTTTGAGGGTGGCGCTATTGGCGATATCGACATACCGATCGCTAAACTGCTGGCGATAGGTTTGATAGGCCCAGGGCGTGGATACGGAAAGACTTTGGTACTTAGCGAGCACCACCCAGAGATCCGTCAGGCTAGAAATAGGATCGAGCACCTCGCCGCGCCCGGTGGCAATGGCAGTGCCACCGCGAATACAGAAGGGTACATCTGAACCCAGCTGAGCCGAGAGCTGCTCTAGTTCAATTTGGGTTAGCCCCAGCTGCCACAGCAGATTTAACCCCACCAGGGTAGCGGCGGCGTTGCCAGAGCCACCAGCCAACCCGGCCCCCACGGGAATATTTTTTTCGAGGGTGATGTTGACACCGCGATTGGCTAGCTCTGGCATTTTTTGGGTGAGCAGATCGACGGCCTTGAGGGCCAGGTTGCTGCTGTCGGTGGGAACCTGGGGATGATTGCACTGCAGACGTCTGCCGGGCATGGCCTGACTGGTCAGGGTGATGCGATCGCACAGATCCACACTCTGCATCACCATGGCCAGCTCATGGAAACCGTCGGACCGATGGCCGATAATTTCTAGATACAGATTAATTTTTGCCGCCGACAGCAGCGTATAGCTTGTCATAGACTCCAGAGTATTTCACCACCGCCCCGCTGAGCACCAAGCCCAGCGCTACTTACTATCGCATTCCGACGCGGGCTTTAACGTATCGATTCACATCAATTCGCGACAATCGTAGCGGGTTTACTCTCCTGCAGGCTGGGTCTGTCCATCCTGCGGGGGCTGACTGGTGGCATCCTGGGCAGCAACGCGATTACTCAGCTCAACCCAGTTTTCCACACTCAGCTGTTCGGCCCGGACCTGGGGATCAATGGCCATGGCGGCAAAACTATCGGTGAGCTGCTGGCGATCCACCAAACTTTTTAGGTTATTGCGCAGCATCTTGCGCTTTTGGCCAAAGCCCTGCTTGACCAGCGTATGGAGTAGCTTTGGCGAGGTTGCCTGCTGGGGAAAGGGGCGCGGTCTCAGACGGACCACCGCTGATTCGACCTTGGGGGCGGGTTTAAACGCGGAAGCGGGCACGGTGCAAATCAGCTCGCACTCAGCTAGATACTGCACCCGCACCGACAGGCCATTAAAGGCTTTAGTCCCAGGTTCGGCATAGAGGCGCTCGGCCACTTCCTTTTGCACCAGCAGCACAATCGAGTCGTAGGGGTGAGGGTTGGGCTGATGGATCCGCCCCAGCAGTTTTTCGAGAATGGGGCCAGTAATATAAAAGGGAATATTAGCCACCACTTTGTTGAGAGGTTGGAATTGGGGATAGTCTCCCAGGGCCGCTGCCAAATCCGTATCTAAAAAATCCCCCTCGATCAAATGCAGGCGCTCCGATGCCCGAAACTGCTGCCGCAGCTGATGCACCAGATCCCGGTCCACCTCAACGGCAACAACCGCCTGGGCAAAGGGGACCAGTCCCTTGGTCAGCACCCCTTTACCCGGTCCAATTTCCAACACACGGTCCGTATTTGACAGCGCCGCCGCTGCCAAAATCTGGTTCAAAATCTGAGGATCGCGCAGCCAGTGCTGACCAAATCGCTTACGGGGGCGGGGCATAAAACGGGAAAGTAGGGTGGGCGAGCGTACACGCTGCTTTGGGCTCAAGGGACTCGTATTTTACCTCTCCATGGGGTGGGGGCAATCGGTCAGGTCCACCGAGTAAACTTAGACATACCGACATACCGATTTGGAGACCGGTTATGGCCGATCCGCTACAGGCATCCGACAACCAGGCACCTGCCCAACCCAAAACAATCTCACCCCTACGGTGCTTTAGTGGCTCCTTTGTGGCGGGCACTCTGGCGATTTTGGTGTACCGCATGATGGTTGCGATCGCAACCACCTTTGCCAATAAACCCGTCACCTCCGATAACCCGACGGTGGTGAACCTGTCGGCGGCGGTGCGCACCCTGGTGGTGGGTATGGTGGCCCTGGGAGCCGGGGTTTTTGGCATTGCTGCCCTGGGTCTGTTTTTGCTCGGGGTACAGCTCATTGTCAAAAAACTCATGGGCCAGGATGCCACCGTGTAAAGACCTAGAGCCTCAGGGTTAGCTGTCGACCAATGGCAAACCGCAGCAGCCGAGCGGGATGGGACGAACCCCGCAGTACGGGACCCCGCAAATACTTATTGAGGAGCAGACGCCCCAGCCCTTTGAGGCGGCCATAGGCTCGCTGCTGGAACACATCGCCATAGGGGGGCTCAAACGCCAGGGGACCATAGAGGACATCCGCCCGGTGGGTGGTGCTGAGGTTATTTTGCCGATGTTCAGGGTTAGGGATGCCGCCGTGTTCGCCATAGTTGCGCCAGGGTACATAGTTGTGAAAGCTGCGATCGCGCAGATAATATTCAATTCCCGAATCCCAGGGCGTATAGGTCTCTGGACCGGGCCTCTCCTTAACACTTTCGGCTAGCTCAATCAGCCGCCAGGCACTCTGCTGGGTGACCACGTAGGCCACCATGGCGGTCGAGTAGCCCTCGGCATAGCCCCGGTCTGTAATGGTATAAATTTGCGCGGCGCAGGTGTACAGCCAGGCAATCCCCAGGTGGTGATCATCTGGCGGATAGGGCGGTGGCAGCTGGGCAAAGTTGGCCACCGGCACAAAGTCCGCCTCCACCACCAGGGTGGGCTGTTCCGACAGCAGCGCCCGCTCCCAAGCCTTGCGATGGCTGAGCAAGCACAGATAGCTGCGGGAGTAGCGCTGATAGTCTGGGCGATGTATCTGGCGCAGGACCTCAACCTGGCAGCCTGCGTGGCCCAACCAGCTTGCCAGGCGATCGGTATTCTCCTGATAGGCCAAAATAAACGTTTGGCCGATATGGCTGACTAAGGTTTCGGGAAAGAGCGTCATCTCAAGACACGGATTTGATGGACTTGAGTTTGAGGAGTGCTTTTACCGTCACACTGGCGTAAATGGCACCCCCCACCGCCCCAAACAGAACGCCCCAAACAACAAACAGATTTTCGACAAACAGATCGGTGGTCTCAGCAATTAGCCAACCCAAGATACCCCCACCCACCCAACCTAGGGTTCTACCAAGCACATTAGCCAGCCACCACTGACGTAGTTTTTGGGTGTGGCTGCGCAGGCTCAAAAGCTGGGCTGAACTCACCACCCCCCCAATGACCGCACCATAGACAGTCACCGTCAGCAACAGAAACACAATATTCCCAGGAAACGCTGATGAATGCCCTAATAATTCGGCTACCAACATGGCTAACCACAGCCCCATACCCCAAATCAATAACCCCACCCAGGCCCCCAGGTAGCTACCCACAATGCTGGCCAGAATCCACTGCCACCGCTTGAGATGGGGCACCTGCCGTTTAATCACACAGGCCTGCAGTGGACCGACGATAGCGCCTACGATTAGACCCGCCACATAGAGTCCCTTGAGGTTATCGGTCGAGGCTTGAATAGACAAGGTGAGGGAGGTTGCGATCGCAAATCCGAGAACATTTGCCCCCAGCCACAGCCACCAGAAACGGTTGGATACCTCTGGACCAGATAAATCAGCTCCGGGACTGTTGCGTGAATCGGGATAATCAGACGACATAGACCGCACGGTAAACAGAACGGTTAAAGATACAAGCAGTCCATACGCATTTCCCCAAACCGACCATGGTGGCTAGGCTGACCGTCCAGCTCTAAGGCAGCTCCACCGATGTGGGTTTAGCAATGTGAGGCAGTCCCCAACCCAGCTTTTCACGCAGTACCCGAAAAAATTCCGGGTCCTTTAGACGAATAAACTTGGCCGGAAGCTTCGCCTCCCGCAGCCAGACCCGATCGCCGGGGGCCACATAGCAGCCCGCATTCCCATCCACCACCATCACCAACGGATCCGGATTGGCGGACGATACCATCACCACTTCATGGCTGGGAAACACCAGTCCTCGCGCCGCCAAGGAATGGGGACAGATCGGAATCAGCTGGAGCACCGATACCCCCGGTGTAATCACCGGCCCCCCGGCGGATAGGGAATAGGCGGTAGACCCCGTCGGGGTGGAAATAATGATGCCATCAGCGGCAATATCCACCGGGGCATGGCGACCGATATTAACCTCAAAGTGGCACATGCTAGTGAGGGGCTCACGGTTGAGCACAACCTCATTGAGGCACAGCGCCTCCCAAACGGACTGGTTGTCGCGCACCAGCTGCACCACTACCATGGTGCGCTCTTCAATTTGATAGTTACCGGCTAGCACCTGCTCTAGCACATGGGGCAGCTGGTTAAGATAGGTTTCTGTCAAAAAACCCATGTGCCCCGTATTGACTGCCAGCAAAGGAATACCCGCGGGGGCAACCTGTCGAAAAGCCGATAGCACCGTCCCGTCCCCACCGAGGACAATGGCAAAATCCATCGCGTCATCAAACGTGGCTGGCACCAGGGATTCAATCGGCACCAATGTGGTTGGTTTTTCAACGTTGGCATAGCCCAGGAGACCACCTAAACCAGTGGCTGTGGCTACCTGACATCCCCAGGCTTCAAGTTTGACCGTTAGCTCTTGGGTAACTTGACATGCCACAGGTTTGACATCGTTGTATATGATGCCAATCTTTTTGCCAATCTTTGCAGGGGGGCTCTGTTGAGGGGGAACGTTCTTAGAAACCGGTGGCACGTTCAGCATCCGAGCTAATCGATATTCCTTAGGCTACCGTTTTTAGCTGTGTCTTGAACAGTCTGCTCTTTTTCCCCCTAATTTTTTTGGCTCGCTTACATTTTTCTTGGTTTGGAGGGTAGCTCTCTTGCTGGGAGCTGGCTATCTTAATTTGAAAGGCCCCTTTTGCATACCTTGCCTGTGAGTGTTAAACGTTTACCCGAAACCACCGCCCATGTGCGCATCACCTACCAATCCTGGCAGCAGGGCAAGCTGGAGGGGGAGGTAAGCGCCAATGAATTTGCCTGGCAGTTTCAATGGAAATTTCGTGGAGGGCACCTAACGGTGGAGCCATCCCTGGGTCGAGCTTTAATTCAAGAACCCCTGGGGCGATTTTTAGAACGGTTTGACTATCAGCTAGAACCTGGTGGGGACTATTCGTTTACGATTCGGGCTCAGCTTTAGGGGCACAGAAAATTTGGCGCTGACCGACGGCTAGTCGGTACAGTAGGGTAAGGTCCCTGGCCGATTGGTTTACCCCTGGTTCTACTATGGCAACGCTATCTTCAGCTTCATCGGTTCCTGCTACATTACGCCCTGACTATCGGCTGTCGCTGTCGGTGCTGCTATTGGGCCTCTGTTTGGCCTTGGTGCAGGGGATAGTTGGGCTGGTGGTGGCCCTATTGGGGCTATTTTTAGTGGTGCAAACGACGATCATTCGGATCACCTTTACGGCCACGGAGCTGCAGGTCAGCCGGGGGACAACTATTTTGCGACAGTTTCCCTACGATCAGTGGCAGATTTGGACAGTGTTTTGGCTACCGGTGCCAATTTTGTTCTACTTCCGCGAGGTCAAGAGTATTCATTTTTTGCCAATGCTGTTTAGCCCGGCAGAGCTTCGTAGCCAGCTCAATCAGCACTGTGGACAGATAGGACCCGATTGTTAACCCCATCACAACGAGGATAGAAGAGAAAATTTACGCCACGGACCATGCCACCCGAAGAGTTTTCTAAACCCGCTAACAAGTCATCGTCTGGGGATATCCCCCTGCCACCCCTGAGGTCATCTAGCCAGGGTACAGAAGCCGATGTGGCTCGGCTGGTACAGGCCGGACTCCAGGATCTCGAAACCCGGCGGCGGTCCCTGGAGCGGGAGATTGAACAGCTAGAGCGGAAACGCGATCGCATCCAAACAGAAATGCGCACCACGTTTGCCGGAGCGTCCCAGGATTTGGCGGTGCGGCTCCAGGGATTCAAAGACTACCTGGTGGGCAGCCTTCAGGATCTAGCCTCGTCTGCTGAGCAGCTCGATTTAGTCCCCCTCACCGCCCCATCCGAGCCCCGCAACAGCCAACCGCCAGAGCTGGCCGAAACCACAGCCGCGGCCACGGCCTTCTCAAGCCAACGGTTTGATGAACAGCGAGAACGGGTCCGGAGCCTGATCGACCAGTACCGAACCCGCCCCGACTACTATGGCCCCCCCTGGCAGCTACGCCGCACCTTTGAAACCATCCATGCCGACCGGGTGTCCAACTGGTTTTTTACCCAGGGGGGGCGGGGAGCGGTTAAAAGTTTGGGTAGCCGTTTGCAAAATGTGCTGGTGGCCTCGGCTGCCATATCGGCCCTCTATGCCCTCTATGGCGATCGCCTCTGCAATTTGGTACTGGCCAACACCCCAGAGCGGTTGGGGGAATGGCGACGCTGGCTGCAGGACTGTCTGGGAATAACGCGGGCTGATTTTGGCACCAGTCGGGGTATTACATTATGTGAATCCCCCGAGGCGATGGTACAGCGGGCCGAACGGCTGATGGACAACGGCTATCTGCCCATGCTGATTATTGATGAATCGGAGGACAAGCTCCCCCTGGCGGCGCTGCAATATCCGCTATGGCTAGTGTTTGCACCGGATCCGGCCAATCCAACCCAGGATGATTACTACTATTAGGGTATTGGGATCCCGGCAGCCAGGAGCCCCCAGGACGGCCCTGGGGAGCGCCCCAATAGGAGAGGCTCTCACCGCTGACGCCATCTCAAAGATCAGCAGTGCCCGATTTTCTAATAAACTAAAATCGGCCTTGGTTGTGAAGGACGTTGTTAACCTATGGTTTGGTGGATTGCGGGTGGTTTACTGGTGCTGGCCTATTTGCTGGGCTCTGTACCCACGGGGTTTGCGATCGCAAAACTGCTCAAGGGCATTGACATTCGCGACCACGGCTCAGGCAATACAGGCGCTACCAATGTTTTTCGCGTCGTCGGCAAACAGGCTGGTATCACCGTCCTGGTCATTGACCTCTTAAAAGGGCTCACCACCGTTTTATTCACCCGGTTTGTCCTCAACCATATTGCTGGCGGCATTGACGGCGGCCCCACTCTAGATAGCTGGAATAACTGGATCCAAATATTGGCCGGGCTGTTAGCCATACTGGGCCACAGTCGCTCAGTATGGCTAAATTTCACCGGGGGCAAATCAGCAGCGACAGGGTTGGGGGTGTTGCTGGCCCTGGCTTGGCCGGTTGGGTTAGGTACTGCTGCCATTTTTGGCCTGGTCTTTGGCGGATCGCGTACGGTTTCCCTAGGCTCGATTTCCGCCGCTACGGCCGCTCCGGTGCTGATGTTTTTGACTGGTCAGCCCCTACCTTTTTCACTGTTGGCACTACTGGGGGGCCTCTATGTGATCATCCGTCACCGCAGCAACATTTCCCGACTGCTGGCAGGAACAGAGCCAAAGTTGGGCAGCAGCTAGGCCCCTAGAAACAATAGAGAGACAACGGAGAGAATAGGTGCCTACTGCTTACCAAGTTCTCGCGAACGACTGCTAGCAGCCCTGACCGCTTCTATGAGCGCTGAGCGCAGACCCAGCTCCTCTAGACATACAATGCCAGAAATCGTTGTGCCGCCGGGGCTGGTGACCCGATCCTTGAGCACCGCCGGATGCATACCTGTTTTTTGTAGGAGCTGGGCCGTACCCAGGACGGTTTGGAGGGCCAGCTTATTGGCAGTTGCCCGCGATAGCCCGGCAGCCACACCACCATCGGCTAAGGCCTCAATCACAATGGCCACATAGGCCGGTCCTGACCCCGATAGACCCGTTACTCCGTCTAGCAGGGGCTCCGCCACCTGAACAACGGCACCTACGGCGCTAAAAAGCTGCTGCGCCAGCTCCACATGCTCAGACATGGCGCGATTACCCACAGCAATGGCCGTCATGCCACAGCCGACCGTCGCTGGGGTGTTGGGCATAGCCCTTACTACCGGCCAACCGGGCACCGCTAGCTCCAGTCGAGCCAGGGCAACACCTGCCAAAATAGAAATTACGAGGGGAGGATCGTCCACAACCACGCCGGAAAAGTCCCGAGTCACCGCATCAAAAACCTGGGGCTTTACGGCTAAAACAATGACTTCACCATGGGCAATGACCTCACGGTTACTGTGGGTGGTGCGAATACTATATTGTTCGGCAAGCAGCTGACGCCGCTCATGGGACAGGTCGGACACCAAAATCGCATCCGGTGTGTACATACCCTTAGAAAGAAGGCAGGATAGCAGGGCTTCTCCCATGACGCCGCCACCAATAATGCCGAGTTTAGCAGGCAAAGATCCAAGGCCTCCCAATGAGCGTATAGCACCCTAAGAATACCCTGAAATGGTCTCATAACCTGGAATACCAACAACGGCCTAGGCGATGCTAGATAAGTGAAGGGGCTGTAGCATCGCCCTCAAGCCTGCTGCTGTACCTAGGCCATGCGCGCTACCTGCTCGGTAGCCCAGGCGGGGGTGGGAGCCGCCGCAGGGGTCATTACCGGTTCTTCCATGGGTAGACCGTCTTCCCCATCGATGGGCATGCTGACCTGAACACAGTTGGGGGTGAAGAGAAAAATACTTTCACCAATGCGCTCTTGGTGACCGTCCATGGCATAGGTGCCGCCAGCCACAAAGTCTACGGCTCTTTGGGCCTGATCGGGATCCATGATGGTGAGGTTTAACACCACAGATTTACGCTCACGCAGAGCCTGAATGGCTTGGGGCATTTCTTCAAAGGAGCGGGGCTCCATCACAATTACCTCAGA
Source organism: Cyanobacteria bacterium P01_H01_bin.26 (assembly GCA_038748225.1). Taxonomy (GTDB): domain Bacteria; phylum Cyanobacteriota; class Cyanobacteriia; order Phormidesmidales; family Phormidesmidaceae; genus Leptothoe. The sequence continues at coordinate 28,716 of JBCDJC010000029.1, forward strand.
CATTCCGTTAATAGCACCAGGCATACCGATCACATTACTTACACTACTCATTGAACTATTCATGGAAACCATACCAGAATCGGTGGACATTACTCGGTCACGAATACGGCGACGGGGCGCACGGGTCTCAGCGGGGGGCGTTATTCCGGTAGCAGGCTGGGGCTGGGGCTGGGGTACATGATTCTCTTGTTCGTAGAGATTCTGGTACTCTTCACCGTCCATTTCGTCATATTCATATTCATAGTCGGCCGGATCATTAAGGCCAACAAAATCACGTAATTTAGTAAAAATGGTGCTCACAGCTGAAACTCCGTCATGACTGGACTAACTTGGCTAAGAATACTCTCAAGCCCTGGCTTAAGGGGAATCGAGAGAGTAGTTGAGACTAAAGCAAACCATTGATGGCCTGACTATCAGCGCTCCTCAGGGAAATGCCGATATCTTTAACCCCATTACCTAAGACAAGGTATAACTGTAGACCCCTGACACTCAAACGGCAATGGAGATACAAACATCGTTGACTATGGCGACGTTTGTAATGGTCAATCAACTTGCGAGAATCAAAGATGCCTAGGGCAAACGTCTAGGGCAAAGATTGAAAATACCCTCATATATGACTTAGGCATAACTTTGAGGCACAGTATACACGAACAGGAAAAAAAATATCACCTATTTTTGAAATAGGTCTAAATAGATTGATCTTTCTTTAGAATTTGACCTTGTCCGAGGGGGCAAAGCCTTCACTCGCGAGCACCAAACAGGGTAGTTCCTAATCGAATGATATTTGCTCCAGCTGCGATCGCAAGGGAAAAGTCTTGGGACATTCCCATGGAAAAGTAATGAATTGGTAGAGGGGTTTCGGGATGATTCGCCACCGCCTGTCCCAGAGCGTAGGCCCGCTCAAAAAAGGCTTGAGCATCCTTTGGTGACAGTCCAAAAGGAGGAATAGCCATGATCCCCTCCAATTTTAGATGGGATAGCTCAGCCAGCTGGGGAAGGGTCTGCCCCAGCTCGGCCTCAGCCCATCCGTGTTTATTAGGATCGGCCAACAGTTTTACCTGCAGGCAACAGATCGGCGTGCAAGATAGTTCCGCCGCCGCTCGATCGAGTCGCTGGGCAAGTTTTAGGCTGTCTACAGAATGTATCCAGTCAAAGTGTTGTACGACTTTACGTACTTTGTTGCTTTGAATATGACCGATAAAGTGCCAGGTAATATCCGTTAAATCCCTGAGTTCCGATTGTTTAGCAATCGCCTCCTGGACCTTGTTTTCACCAAAATCCCTTAGCCCAGCATCATAGGCTGCACGAATGGCAGCAGCGGGAAATGTTTTACTCACGGCCACTAGCCGCACATGATCAGGCAGCGCCAACTGGGCTGCGCGCTGGGCCAAGGGCTGACTGGCGTGGGACCAGTCCTGTAAACGTGGGGAGGAATCCTGGGAAGGTCTCGCAGCCTTCATCATTGAAACGTTCGCTTGTAGACCTGGTTTAACTGTTCAAATTCGCTATGTCGCCCGGACTGCCGCAGGATACGCAGACGTGTCTCTAGCATCATGCGGGCCTCTGTACGCCCGATCGGATCGAACAGTAAGCCCGCCGCACGATCAATTTTCGCAAGGAAAAACAACCGTTGAGCATAGAGAGTGGTAAATAGCTCTTTGTCGCCATCCACCATGCAAATCCGAAACAACAGACCAAAATCAGGATGGTTGAGATAAGTTTCAGCGCTCATTCAAGGGGATGGATAAATACTCAAAAGTGATCTTCTTGTGCAGCCATGGCAGCGACTAGCTCAGCCAATATGACATTGATAGAGTTTACAGCTTTTCCCATCACTATCTTCAAGAATTCGCTGCAATCGCCCAAGCAGGACCGTTGCCTAGATTGATACCCCAAGGGCAAGCAGCTGAGCTTGGGCTTTTTGCAACGACTCCAACCATTCTTGATGGGGATTGCTATCGGCGACAATTCCGGCTCCTACCTGTCCCCAGACACTATGGTTCCCCGAGGCTGTTGGAGCCAATAGTAGGGTGCGGATCAAAATATTGAGATCTAGATGGCCCCGCATATCCAAATATCCACAGGAGCCATAAAACAAACTACGGCGCATGGGTTCTAGGGTCTCAATAATTTCTAGACAGCGGACTTTGGGACAGCCGCTAATGGTTCCCCCCGGAAAAGTAGCCCGAATCAGATCAACAGCATTGAGATCGGGGCGCAGGGTCCCAACGACATTGCTGACTAGGTGCATGACGTGGCTATAGCGCTCAATGACCATCAGTTCATCGACGTGAACTGTACCCCAGGCACAAACTCGACCCAGATCATTCCGTTCTAGATCCACCAGCATGATGTGTTCTGCCCGTTCTTTCGGATTTGCCTGCAAGATCTGGGCAAACGTCCGATCGGCTGTAGGGGTGTTACCGCGGGGGCGAGTCCCAGCGATCGGTCGGGTTTGGGCCGTTTGATCGCGGAGCTGCACCAGGCGTTCGGGGGAGCAGCTAATCATATGCCCCCAGGGGGTGCGCCAGTAGCTGGCAAAGGGGGAGGGGTTAATCCGATGCAGCTGTCGATACAAATGCCAGGGGGAACGGTCGGTCTCCGTTTGAAACCGCAGGGACAAATTAACCTGAAAGACGTCCCCGGCTCGAATATGGTCCTTGGCTTTTTGCACCGCTGTCTCAAACTGGCCCTGGCTGGAGCAGAGGCGGACGGGATAATCGCTAGCCTGCGGGTCGATGGGTTTGGGTAAATAGCTCTCCAGCCGTTGGATCATGGTGGCTATGTGGGCCAAGGTTGTGGCCGCTAGCCACAGGTGCTGCCGATGGTGATCTAGAACGGCAAACTGCTCTGGCTCATACCAGTAGGCAACTGGGAAGGGTAAAGCATCCCTGTTGAGATAGGGCAGCGTTTCAATTTCCCAGGCGGTGTCAAATCCCAACCAGCCTAGCCACCCTCCCACAAAGGGCAAATCAGCGGGAGGAGCGGGCGATGGGGCCGCGGCCCAGGTATGGGCACCTGGGTCTAGCAGGCGCTCCAGGGTGGGCAAAATCTCACCGATGGGGGGGGTAAATAGCTGTAGCTGACCTGCGATCGCACGGGGAGCCCCAGCGCAGAGGGAGTATCGAATCAAATGGTGGGGAGCCCCATCCACTCGATCCGGACTTTCTAGCAGGGTGGCAATGGTAGCCGCACCAAACAGCGCTTCAAATACATCGGCACCGCTTCGGTTCTGAAGGTCGAGCCGATGCCAATATCTTGGTGGCACCACGGGGGGAGACAAAAGGACTAATTGGAAAAACGATGGGGGAATGCAAACGTTTGACAGGGTGAGAGGGGCACCTAGGCCGGATTACCTAAGGTCAGCCGACCCCACCAAAAAAAACCGAGACTGACCAAAAAGAACCAGTCCCACCAGCGCAGCTGTAGCTGATGCCACTGCACCTGATGGCGATCTGGGCTGGTAAAGCCCCGCACCTTCATCGCACCGGCAATTTGCTGGGCCCGCAGCAGCAGATTGTCGAGCAGCCGTTCAGCCACCATCAGCCAGATTTGGCTAGCATGGCGCCAGCCCAGCTTGCGCCAGTTGATTGCCCGAGTGCGCACCGAGCGGATCAGGTTTTGTACTTCTTCTAACACCAGGGGAATAAACCGCAGCGCCAGGGTGAGGGTCAGGGCGATTTCGGTCACCGGCAGCTTAAACCAGCGTAGGGGCGCCATCAGCTCCTCAAGGGCGGCGGTAATCTCTTCGGGGGCGGTGGTCAGCAGAAACAGATTAGTACTGTAGATCAGCGTAAATAGCAGAGTACCGACCTTCAGCGCCAGCTTGAGGGACTTTTGGGTAATTTGCACCCAGTGTAAATCGACCAGCACATAGCGGTAACCCGTCTCGGGTAGGGTGCCGAGGGTTTCAATGGGAGAATCTAAGGTGGCGATCGCATCCGCCGTCGGCCACCGGGGCTGAGTTACCACAGCAATGCCGTCCGGCATCACCATAATCAACAGCGATGCCAGGGTAAACAAAATCAACAGGCCCCCCATCTGCCGTCGCCACACCCGC
>JBCDJC010000030.1:0-32720 GCA_038748225.1 Cyanobacteria bacterium P01_H01_bin.26
CCCCACAATGCTGACTGCCATCGCTGTCGTCCCCTTGACCTCAGGCTGTCTGCAAGTCGAAATAACTGGACAGATCGAAGCGAACGGGCAGCCGCACGAACAGGGTGGATCATAGTCAAGCAGAGTGTGGGTGAGCGGACGATTTGGCAGCGGGTCCAGCCACGGGTCGGGCTCCATAGCCGGCCAGAGAAGCGTCAGAATATACCTAACATAGCAATCAAAACCAGATGTTATCGGTGGCCGATGTAGCCAATTGACCAGATGCAAACAAGAACTACTAAATTACTTCACCGTTAGGAGTGCTAGGGCCGGATGCTGAGGACAACTGCCCGCCCCATTGTTGGCATTATGGGGCCGGGAACGGCTGTGGGGGCTGAACAACAGCTGGCCCATGACCTGGGTAAAGCGATCGCCCAGCAGGACTGGGTTTTGCTCACGGGCGGTCGGCCAGCGGGGGTGATGGCAGCCGCCAGCCGTGGCGCGGCATCGGCAGGTGGTATCGTCCTGGGGATTTTACCGGACGCCCACGGCACCCAGGTGGCCGCTGGTGTGACCGTGCCCATTGTCACCGGTTTGGGCAGTGCCCGCAATGCTATTAATGTACTTTCTAGCCACGCCATTATTGCCTGTGGGTTGGGGCTGGGCACCGTTTCTGAAATCGCCCTGGCGCTCAAAGCTCAGAAACCGGTGGTGATCATGCCCCATAATGCCCCTGCCCAGGCACTTTTTGAGCATCTGGCCCCGGGGCAGTTCCAAATGCTAAACGAGGTGGATGCCTGTATGGGCTATCTGCGCTCGGTTCTAGAGCCCTAGGTAAGACGTTTTATATCGGTTTGAAACCCCTGGCGCTGCAGCAGCCGTCGCCGTCGCTGGCGAGCCAGGGCCTGGAGATCTACATTGCGATCGGTTTCATCGACGATTTCACCAATCAGCACCTCCAGCACGTCTTCTAGGGTGACCACACCGGATACGCCGCCGTACTCATCCACCACGATCATCAGATGTTCCCGGGCGGTTTGGAAGGACTTGAGCAGCCGATCGGAGCGTTCGGTGGCTGGAATGTATCGGGCCTGGCGCATACAGCTAGCCACCGGATCCTGACCGCGCCCCTGTACCAGCGCCGCCAGCAGTTCTGCTTTGAGGGCCACTCCGAGCACGTCGTCTAGCTCTTCACCGGTGACGATGATGCGGCTGTGCTGCGACTGCATGATTTCTTGCTGGGCGGATTTTAGGGATTGATTTCCCTGGATATAGGTGATGGCGACCCGTGGGGTCATGATGTCTTTAGCGGCGATGTCGTTCATCCGAAAGACCTTTTGGATCATTTCGGCTTCATCATCTTCGATCAGACCTTCTTGGTAGCCCAGCATGGCCAGCAGCTTGATTTCCGCTTCGTTGGTGACGGGGCGCTCACGTCCCCTTAACAGGGGCGCTGTCAGCTTTTCTAGCACCAAAATAATCGGTGTCATCAGCCAGGTGAGGCTGCGCACGGGAATGGCCACCAGCAGCCCCAGCTGCTCGGCATAGCGCTCGCCAATGGTTTTGGGGACAATTTCGGCAAATAGGATGATCAAAAACGTCAGCACCCCGGAAAAAATACCTAGCATCAGGTTGCCAAATATTTCGGCGGCGAGGCGGCTGACGACAAAGCTGCCGACGATGTTAAAGATATTGTTGAGGATGACAATGGTGGCAATGGGCCGGTTGACTTTTTCCCGGATGGCCAGCAAGGCAACGGTTGCTGGGTTGCGATTTTGGGCAAGCTGGCGGGCTTTGAGTAGGGGAAGGGACAGCAGCGCCACTTCAGTACCTGAGCAAAGAGCTGAACCGATAATAACGATCAAAACTGCGATCGCAAGTTGGGCCATGGTGGGAGTAAAGACGACATATCGAACAATCAACGGCGAAGGATTGCTATGATTCTGGCTAACTAAGCGTACACAATCGCCTGATACAAGCTATACCCGTAGCCTACGGGTATCTTGGGTAAAACAGCGGCCAATTTTTAGATTACCGATCCTTTGCATGTTCGCATCAGCACAGATTTTCCGAACTCTCAGTGTCTACTTCTAAATATAGTTGTCTTACCCCAAATAGATACACAGCTAACGGTAGGTTTCCTAAGATCGTTGATAATTGGGTTAACACCATCAGCTGAATCCCAGCTCCTTCTCTGTCGTCACTCTTACCATCCATGCGTGAAACCATCCTCGATGTCCGTAACCTAAAGGTTGAGTTTGATACTGCCAACGGCGTTATCAAGGCAGTGGATGGTATTTCCTTCCAGGTACAGCGGGGGCGCACCCTGGGCATTGTGGGCGAGTCAGGTTCAGGTAAATCGGTGACGTCGCTGTCCGTGATGGGGCTGGTCCCGAACCCGCCAGGCCGCATTACCAACGGTGAAATTCTTTTTTCAGAACGCCCCGGCACAGCCCCCGTTGACCTATGCCGGGTCTCCCAGCGGCAGCTACAGACCTACCGGGGCGGCCAAATTTCCATGATTTTTCAGGAACCCATGAGTTCCTTAAACCCGGTCTATACCTGTGGATTTCAGCTGATTGAAGCCATCCAACAGCACCGCACCCTTTCCAAAGCTGAGGCCGAAAAACAGGCAATTGCCAGCCTCCAGGAAGTCAAACTGCTGCCTGGGGATGAAGAGCTGGCCACCCTGGTGGCCCAAGAACAGCATCTCAAGGACCGCAATGCCATTGCCCGCGCCGTGCAGCAGCGCCAAAAGGCTATTCTCAAACGCTATCCCCACCAGCTTTCGGGGGGGCAGCTGCAGCGGGTGATGATTGCCATGGCCATCGCCTGTAACCCGGCGCTGTTGATTGCCGATGAACCGACCACCGCCCTGGATGTGACGGTTCAGGCTCGCACTCTAGACCTGCTGCGGGACCTACGGGATCGGCGCTCCATGTCCATGATTTTTATTACCCACGACCTGGGGACCATTGCTGAAATTGCCGATGATGTGGCCGTTATGTATCGCGGCAAAATCGTCGAGTATGGTTCGGTGGAGCAGATTTTTGCCCATCCAGAACACCCCTATACCCGGGGGTTGCTGGCCTGTCGTCCCCAGGCTGGACAGCGTCTGCGGCGGCTGCCCACCGTGGCTGACTATATGCAAGTCCAGGAGGAGCCCGACGGCGAGGTGAAAATTTTTGCCCGGCATTTTGACGGTGATGCGGCGGCGGCCCTGACGGCTGAAGTCACTGCGGCTGAAACCGCCAACCGTCTAGAAAGCCTGAGCGGCGAGATTCCGCTGATTACGGTGCAGAACCTTAAGGTGGGCTATCCGATCAAGGGCGTTTTTGGCCAGACGACCCGCACCTTTATGGCGGTGGATGATGTGTCCTTTGATGTGTACAAGGGTGAGACCTTTGGTCTAGTGGGCGAGTCGGGGTGCGGTAAGACTACCCTGGGGCGGGCGCTGCTGCGGCTGGTGGCCCCCATCGCTGGCAATATCTTTTTTGAAGGTCGTAATATTCGCCAGCTGCCCAAGGGGGAAATGCGTCGGCTGCGCCGCGAGATGCAGGTAATTTTTCAAGATCCTTTTAGCTCCCTTGACCCGCGTATGAGCATTGGTAAAGCCATTGCTGAACCGTTAAAGATTCATCGGGTTATTCGCAGTCAGCGCAATCTCAAGGAGCGGGTGGCCTATTTGCTAGAGCGGGTGGATATTGACCCCGGCTGTGTTAATCGGTTTCCCCACGAGTTTTCGGGTGGGCAGCGTCAGCGTATTTGTATTGCCCGCGCCCTGGCCCTCAATCCTAAGTTTATTATTTGTGACGAGTCGGTGTCGGCCCTGGATGTGTCGGTCCAGGCCCAGGTGCTCAACCTGCTTAAGGAACTCCAGGCAGAGTTTGGTCTGACCTATGTGTTTATTTCCCACGATCTGGGGGTGGTCAAGTTTATGAGCGATCGCATCATGGTCATGAACCAGGGGCAGCTCGAGGAAATTGGTCCCGCTGATGAAATTTATAACCATCCCCAAGAGGCCTACACCCAGCAGCTGATTTCGGCTATTCCGGCTGGCACGCTGGAGCGAATTCAGGAACTGCAGATGGAGCGAGGTGCGATCGCATCTTAAAATTTAGTAAAAGCTCATCCGCAAGAGCGAGATAGCCAAGGCCAAGAAAATTCATCCTATTTAGCCAATATCCAAAGATATTCGGTCACTATTTGAATATCTTTAAAACCTAGTGATTTAACCTACTGATTTGTAGAAGTCATCTATGAATAGATAGGGATGTGCGGCTATGGCCGTCATAATACTTTTTTCACTACTCTATTAAATCTCCGTAATCCTTCCCCCTTCAATAAGGTTCGGACATTACTTAAGCGAATACCTTGTTAGTAAACCTACTTACTTCCCCACAGGAAATTAGGTGTAATACAAGCCATCCGCCCGTGACGGTTGAGCTAAGGGTGCAGGTTGCCAAGAATATATCGCTTTAAAAGGCCTACTTGATAAAACAACTTCCTATGACAACATCTATCGCCACCTCAAAATTCGACAGCCCTGTACCCAACTCCTCGAAACAGTCCGTTACTGCCGCTGGATTTCCAGTTGTGATTTTCGATTCACGGGTGGATGACCTATCGGCACTACTCTCAGGCATTCAGCCGGGCGTCAATGCCCATGTGTTAACACCGGAACGTGACGGCATTGAGCAGATTACCGAGATCTTGCAACAGCAGCCGACAGCATCACTGACGCTGGTGGCCCACGGCTTTCCCGGTGGTCTACGGCTGGGGGCAGGCAGCCTAGATCTGGACACTCTACAGTACTACAGTAGTCAACTACAAAATTGGTTTGGCCCTACAGAAACGCCCCAGCTCACCCTATTAGCCTGTAACGTCGCAGCAGGCGATGCCGGTGCTGAGTTTGTCGAACGACTACAGGACCGAGTCCAGGCAAAGATTACCGCCAGTGCCCGCTCTGTTGGTAATGGAGTCTGGCCCTCTGTTGCTGCCAGCCTATTTACGCCTAACACCCTACACAGCTATCAAGCCACCCTAAATTGGGAAGTGGTCAGCAACGCTGAGTTTTCAGAAAACGAGATATCATATACCGATCTAGAAGTTGACGGTGATACCCCCTACGTTGTTTATACCAACAAGGACGACAACCAGCTGGTTGTCCAAAAACTTGAAGACAACCAGTGGGTGCCTGTCGGTACACCTGAGGTTGATGCCAGAGGGTTTACCTTCAATACAGATATAGAACTCTCAGGTGGTGTTCCCTATGTTGCCTACATTGACGATACGACTCGAAAAACAGCCGTAATCAAGTTTGAAGGTGGCAGTTGGACAGCCGTTGGTGACGTTGGTTTCTCGTCCGGCAGACCGGAATATATAGACCTGGAAATAGATGATAACGGTACTCCATACCTACTTTACAAGGATATCCGCCAGGGTGGTAAAGCCGTCCTAAAGAAATTTGTTGACGGTGCCTGGACTACCGTCGGCCCCGATGAGGGATTTTCTGAAGGAGAGATTACATCGATAGATGGAACGGATCCGTTGGATCTAAAAATCATTGATAATATCCCCTACGCCATTTACAACTATGCAGACGGTGTTGGTGGCAATCAAGTTATTGTCAAAGCATTTATCGACAACAACTGGGTCACAGTTGGCAACGAAGGCTTTGCCGGTGGGGCTGTCAGATCTCCTAATCTAGAGTCCTATAATGGCATTCCCTACCTTGTTTACAGCGATCCTGAAAACAGCGACAGAGCCACGGTCAAGGTTCTTGAAAACGGTAGCTGGGTAACGGTTGGTAACAGCACCGCTTCACCCGGTGATGCATTATCCCCCGACCTTGAATTTGATAGTGCGGGCACTCCCTATGTTGTCTACGCAGATCCCCGCATTGAAGGCAAAGCCACGGTGATGAAGTTCGATGGTGAGGCATGGGTGAGCGTTGGTGAAAAGAGGTTCTTTTCAAAAGTCTTTGTCACTCATACTGACATGGCCTTTGACAGCAATGGCATTCCCTATGTTCTGTACCAAAGAAACAATCAGCCGACCGTTCAGAAACTACCTGACAATGTTGTAGCCGACATCATTGCTCCTACGCTAATTAGCATTACGCGCCAGACCCCTGCTGTAGCCGATACTAGTGATGACACCTTAGTGTTTCAGGCTGTCTTTAGTGAAGAAGTTCAGGGTGTTGACGCTGCGGACTTTGTGCTTGACGGCACCAGTACTGCCGGTGTTACAGCTGTAGAGCAGGTGGATGCTACTACCTACAGCATCACAGTCAGTGGCGGTGACTTAGCTGACTTTAATGGCATCGTAGGCCTTAATCTAATCGCCACTTCAGATATTACTGATTTGGCAGGCAATGGTTTAACCATTGTTGAACCAGCGATCGATGAAACCTATCAGGTCTCTAACGAGCTTCCCCCTGGTCCCGAGCCCGAGCCTGAGCCCGGACCCGGACCCGAGCCTGGACCAAAACCCGGACCCGAGACGCCCCCACTCTCTGCTATCCTGACGCCCCTATCTGAGCTAAATGTGGTGGAGATTACTGCACTAGGCAGTGCTAAATCCCTCAACCTCAAAACTGAGACATCCAATATTTCTGAAGAGGCTAGTGAAGTCAAAATCTTTAGTGTTGATGAAACCGGCACCCGCAGCCTGATTGGGAGTTTCTTTTTGTTAGAAGGAGGCGTATTACCCGCAGACTATTCACCTGTTTTTAACCTCAAGGAAGATACGTTTAAAACAGGTACCTTGCTACAGTTTGACCTGGTCACTGACGGCAACATTCGCACCGCAACCCTGACATCGATTACAGAGACTGAGGTATCCCTAGATTTTGGTGATGGGACTGAGCTAGTCACATCGCTAGTAGCGGAGGCTCCAGCGCCTGACCTCCTGCTCAATGATGCTGCCGCCATTAATTTGACCGGTCTAACCGGTATGGTTAATGTGACGTTTACGGTGTATCGAGAGGCCGCTCTGGACAATGCCGTTGGTTTCTATACCACAGACTTTGCCGATGGTGGCATCGTTACTGTTGATCCTCTCACTGGCGAAAAGATTCTGCGTCCGGGCGATGCGGGGTACAAAGAGGCCGCGCTAGGAAATCAGCTAGACATTCTCCTTACGGGGGAAAATGACGAGGTCACTACGTTTGACGTGTCCATCACCAGCGGTGGATTCCTGGGCACCTTTGTAATCATAGATAGCATGGATCCCACCGTTGGCGATCTATACTTCAGTCATCAGGAGGCCAACCTCGGCAGCAGCGATCATATTAAGCATCTGGGTGACAATGCCTTTGGCATTGAGGATCAGCCAGGGCTAGGAGACAAGGACTTTAACGATTTGGTGGTGCAGATGGATTTTACGGTTATCTAGGCGGCGCATAATACATAGCGAGGTCGGCATTGTTCTGCTGGTCTCGCTATTTATCTATGGTGCGGCACGCTCATCCAATATGCCTGGGCACCCTGACGAAACCCAACGGGCTAAGCCTGCCGTGTTGGGTTTCGCTTTGGCAGTTAGGTGGGCAAGTTGGGCTCAGGATTGTAGGGCTCAACGCCAGCCTACGTTGTGACCTATTGTGTCTCTTCGTCCATCCGTTTGGTTAAAATAACCATCACCTCAGCAGGTCGCCCGGTGGGTAGGGGCTGACTCCACTCATTGGGTTCGGCGTAGCCGCGCCTGTGCAGGTCTTTGATGGTGAACTGCAAAGCGCCGACGGTGCCAAACATCAGATGACGCACTTTGTCCGGTTGGAAGGGGGTGCTGGTTACCGGGGTTGCCGGGAGCACTGCTGGCTCAGCATGAACGCTCCGCAGGGCGGATGGCCCTGCAGGGAGAGTATTGGTTTCTAGCATGTTCTGATTTCCTGTATTGGTTTACTGACGCTGCCAAAGGCAGCAAGGAAGCCAGAACTCGCCCCCTAGCGGCCCCGAAATAGGCATATCGGGACAGCTAGGGGTACGATACCACTACGCCTCCGACTGCTTGCTCAGTGGGGGTTAGCCGTTGGTGGGTGTTCGCACCACCCACCAACGGTGCCAAGGATTGAGTTCTGTATGATCGCCGCACGGACACGGCTTAGTTAGCTAGGATAGAGGGACATTTGTACTGAAGTCAATGGAGTTCGATACAAGTCTTAAACTATGACCTACACGCCCGCTAAACTCCTGACCCTCGATAGCTTTGTCGAGCATTATGGCGCAGATCCACGCTACGAGCTAGCTGATGGAGAGCTGATCGATATGGAACCTACTGGCCCCCATGAAACCGTAGCAGGCAAGGTGACCAGCAAGCTGAATATTGCCATTGAGCGGCATCAGCTCCCTTGGATTATTCCAACTCGTGCAATTTTACGACCGTTTACTACCATTGCTACCGCCCGTCGTCCGGATGTGATTGTTCTAGATGAGCCTGCCGTAGCCCAAGAGCCGTTGTGGCAGCGAGAGCCGGTGATAACCCTAGCGACATCGGTGAAACTGGTGGTTGAGGTAGTCAGTACTAATTGGGAAACAGACTATGCCCGAAAAGTAGAAGAGTATTCTCTCTTTGGCATTCCAGAATATTGGATCATCGACTATTTGGGTTTGGGAGGCATTGCATTTATCGGTCGACCTAAACAGCCGACGATTACGATATGTCAGTTAGTAAATGATGAGTATCAGCAACAACAGTTTCGCTTAGGGGAGACAATCATCTCTCAAATATTTCCGGAGATAGTGCTGAAGCTGGATGATGTGCTGCCACGCTGAATTTACAATCACACCAGTTTGTTTGCCGTTTATCATTGGCCCAAGTAACCCGCTCTCAATCTAGAGTAGGCTTTGTGCTCTATGGTTTAAGCCGTACTAACGTTGGCTATTTTCTTCCCAGTCTGGACAGGTGTCTTCTCCCGGCCCAGACGGGTGTAGCGCACACACTAGCGTATTTGGCCCATGGGCTTCACCAAAGTAGTAACCGCAGGTGCGGCAGGGCAGAGCAATCGCTGTCGCCAGGTTTTCGGCACAGCCTCTGGTCGCAGTCGCCAGGCTTGCCAACTGATCATGGAGGGCAGTATCAGCCTCTGGAGCTAGCTGACGGGCTCCTTCCAATGCTGCCGTTAGTCTCTCCATTTCTTCCAACAAGTTCATTTTTTGTCCAGTCTCAAAGCACCGGACTATGATATCCCATCTTAGCTAGACTGGAGATCGGTGATGCTATCCCTCAGTACCTTCGAGGGTAAAATCTACTTCATCGTAAAGGTCAGTAAAGAAAATCGCGCAGGCTGTTTTCTCTAACGACAGCTGCTGATCGCTAGTGTCATATTTTCGAAAAGACCAATGCTTCTCCGCTGTTTTTATATAGTGCTCTATATTCTGCCGGTACTGGTTAACTAAAACATATTCTTGAAATGACGATATCGTTCGATAAGCATTAAACTTATCGCCATGGTCAGCGGCTGTGTTGTTAGCTGCCATGGTCATACAGAGTGAAATCCTTATCTAGCCAAATGACGTAGAAAATTCTACCGCTTCGATAACCCACCATCGGTTTCAGGGCAGAAAAACGGAATGCCACAAAACTGACATCCTCGGTAATATGTCCGGGAATTGATGCTCGAATTGCACCCCGACTAATTTTCTCATAACCCAAACCATGTCTTGGAGCTGACTGAATTTGGCTCCATGTCAGTTAGCTAAGTCTTCTCAAGCGAAGTGCAAACTGCGCCTGATCTTCTATCTGTCAGGCAGTTACACAATAATCTTGTTGTAAATATTCTAAGGAAAAGACGGGGGGTTGCTGTTCTGCTGGAACATCGTTCTTGACTGCAGGAGGTGCAATCCGGTTGCTCCCGGCCCCCTGTTTGGGAGCAAGTTTACGTCTTTTCTTTTTGGTCATTATTCAGAAGCGAGCTGTGTCTTGAAATAAGCTTGCATCTTTTGAGGAGAAATAATTTCATTGATGGGAGTTTCCTGCCACGGTGATTCCCCATGGGTCATATTCCGCAGTTTCCAGGCTGAAAACTGACCGTAGACCCTATAGACCTCGTCTAACAGTTCTGTTGTTTCTGGGTCAAAAATACTAAAATCCATATCTTCTGGAGCCAAAATGGCACTGGAACCATGGTGCTTGAACCTATGGTAGACATCCGGCACTACTGGGCCATGCTCCCAAGCTTTGATATCTTCTGGGAACAGATGGCTATCGTTGATCGCTAAATGAAATCCTTGGGCGTAATAAAGAAGCTTTTGCAATTTCAGATTAGAAATCAGATCGCCAGCGTCTTCATCTGTTTGGCATAAATAGTAGTTTGCTATATCCAATGCAGAAAACATAAGCTTTCCAGTTAGCTAGTCATATATCGGTACATATCTTAGAGCGTATGTACTATTCACTATAGCTGATTTGCATGGGCCACTGAGGATATTTGATGCTCTAGCTTTTCCTAAGCTCGCATTCAATGGTTCTAAACGTCAATGTGTTTCTTTCTTTCGACTCTGTGTATCTTGGGGCGTTTTGGTTTGGGTTCGGCAGTTGTCGCAATGGCCACACTGCATGTTTTGTGCCTCTGCTGCGCAGCCAAACTGTATTAAAAGCCTTTGCCAGCGACACTTCCGGCTAAAAAGATACTGCTTGATTTCTTTGACGCTGTCGAAGGTTTCAGCTTTTTTGAGGGAGTGCCCCACCGTTAATCGGTAGTGAAACGGATCGTCCCAGGTGAGCTGGCCCTGGCTGTGGAGCAGCGCCAGGGCTGTGGCTGCTTTTGGGTTGCGCCGTGTTACTTCATCGATGTGGCCGGCGGCGGGTTGGGATTTTACGAGCTGCTTGGCGTCTTGTTTTAGTTTGCGATCGCACTCCGCAAAAAACTGCCAGCGCCGTTTATCATCCCCATCGAGCCAACCCGTGGGCTCGCTCACCAGCGTCAGGGCATTTGCCGGTTTCCCGTCTCGACCCCCACGACCAATCTCCTGCACATACTCACTCAGGGTGCTCGGCGCGTGAAAATGACAGACCCACCGTACGCGTGGATGATTAATCCCCATGCCAAAGGCGCTGGTGCACACCACAAACTGACAGCGCTCCTCTAGCCATTCGGTTTCAATCCGGCGACGGTCTTCGCTGCCTAGTCCGGCATGGTAGGCCTGCACCGAAAAGCCCTTTGGCCGTAGCCACTGGGCCAGCTCTTCGGCGGTGCGGCGTGTACGCACATAGATGAGTCCTGCCTGCTGAGGATGAGCCTTTACAAAGGCTAGCAGTGCCTGTCGCCGACCGCGCGGTGTCCAGACCATTTTTACCACCAGGTTCAGATTTGAACGGTAGGGACTCAGCTTTACTTCCTTAGGTTGCTGTAGCTGCAGCACATCGCAGATTGTTTTCTGCGCCGCCGGATTGGCCGTGGCCGTAAACGCTGCAATGGGTAGCCTAGTGCCCGCAGGCTTGTGTTTTAGCAGGGCCGGTCTGACCGCCCCGAGCCGTCGATAGGTGGGGCGAAAAGTACTACCCCACTGCACCAGACAGTGAGCTTCATCTAAAATAAGGCCGTTAATGACCACCTGGGGCTGGCACAGAGTCTCCCAAACTCTCTTACTGAGAAGTGTCTCAGGTGAGAGATACAACAGCCGCAGCTGGTTCTGCTGTATCCGCTGTAGTATTTTCCGTTTCTCAAAACCTGTCAGGGCGCTATGGATCCGTTCTGCTGCTAGCTGACGCTGCTTTAGCTCCTGTACCTGGTCCTCCATAAGCGCGACCAAAGGAGAAATTACCAGGGTTACTCCTGTTTTCAGCAGGGCTGGCAGCTGGAAACAGATGGATTTACCCCCACCGGTGGGCATGACGATGAGAGCATCCTGTTGCGCCAGCACCGTGCGGATCACCTCACCCTGGGGTGGACGAAAACTGTCATAGCCCCAGATTTGCTTAAAGCTTGCTTCTACCTGCTGCCATGACGTTGCAACTACCACTGATATACCCCAGAAACTATGGCTAGGGTGCCCGCTCCGGATAATCTATGCTGTCGATTTGTGTATGGCAGCTAGGATTTGAGCCGATACAAAGGGCAGAATGTCTTCGTTATTACTGTGTTCGGCCCCTTCAGTAAAAACAACCAATAGATAAGGGTGGGCACCGTCTGCTTCGATGTAGGCGGCATCGTGACGGACCTTGCTGGTAAGCCCTGCCTTTGACCAAACCTTAGTATCGGTCGGGACTCCCGCTCCTAAAAAGCCGGTTACCTGGTTTTCCGGGTCGGCGGCAAGCACCTTGGGATCCAGGTCTCGCCTCATCAGGTCCATCATGGTTTGGGACCGTTCGGCATTGACGGCAACACCGCCCACAAGGCTGTGGAGCAGTCGGGCCGATGCCTCTGTGGTGAGCATATTGCGGTTTTCATAGTCTTTGCCTAGAAAGTCACGCTCGCGACCATAGGGACCATCGCACCAGGTTTTTTGATTGGCATTAACGGTGGCTAGCTCTGGCCAATTGAGACTTTTTAGATAGCGATTGACCAGGTTGCGCTGATGCTGCCAGGTCTCAAAGGGACCGGGGGGTAGCTCTGGACCGCTATTAGTGCCCGTGAGCACATCGACAACATAGCCTGTAGCGTCATTGCTGGAGTCCACAATCATGTCGCGTATCGCCCGTTCTAGCTCCAGGCTGGGCTGGGTCATGCCTCGCTCCAGCCATTCGTGGATCGCCACTAGATAAAACAGCTTGATGACGCTGGCGGGGTAGATGCACTCTACTCCCCGGTAGCTTGCTCCCTGGGGCGGCCGCTGCCAAAAGTCATCCACACTGAGGGCTCCCCCCGTATTGACAATGTAGGGCGGCATATAGGCGAGCCAGGTAATGGCGATCTGGTTTTGAGCCAGGTTAGGAAAACGTGCCCAGGTGAGGTCGAGTGCCTGGTTTAACTTTTGTTGAAGGGGGGGGGCAGGGGTAAAAAATTTTGAAGGCATTATACAAATCCTAAACTTGACCCCTTCCCGGCATGGGTAAGGGCCAACTGCTCATACTTTTTAGCGTGCTCAATGAGGTCATCGATTTCCGCTGCCGATAGGGGCCTAAAGATTTTGCTGGGCACACCGACGACCAGGGACCCTGGCGGAACGTCCTTATTGACTACGGCACCGGCACCGACCATGCTGCCAGCACCAACGCGGACACCGTTGAGGATGATGGCACCGATGCCGATCAGACAGCCTTGCTCAATGTGGGCGCTGTGGACTACGGCGCGATGGCCGATGGTGACGTAGTCTTCAAGAATAGTGGGTAGGTGGGGGTCGCCGTGCAGGATAGCCCCGTCCTGGACATTGCTATGGGCCCCGATGTGGATCGCATCGACGTCGCCCCGGACGACTGCGCTATACCAAATGCTGGCTCCTTCATAGACCTCAACATTGCCAATGACCGTGGCATTCGGGGCAATAAAGGCCGCTTTGGATAGATCCGGTGCGGGCCAGAAGCCCCCAGGGGGAGTCAATATCGGAGAAAGGTTTGCCACGGTGTCACCTTAAAATAGTAATGAAATTACTGGTTAGTATTACTGGAGCTGGCCTGCGGTATGGGCAGAACTCTCTGGAATAATATGGGTAGGGTCAAAGCGCCCTATTTTACCTCCCGTTATAATAAGGCGAGTGTGAGCCTTATTGGCCTTGTTTGGAGTATGCTTTAGTGCGCTCCGACCGCAGTGGTTTTTCGTGGGTGCAACGTTGGGGTAGTGGAGATAGGCCGAGCCAATTTGGGCATCAACAGTTTTATGTAAACCTGCATGATAAATTCTGCTTCTCAGTATCCGTTTTATGGGCCAGAGATAAAATGCCCCCACTGTCGGCAGACGATTCCGGCACTGACCCTAACCGATAGCTATCTCTGTACCCGCCATGGTGCTTTTGAGGTCAGTCTTGAGTCCCATGATTTGGTGCATGTACAGTCAGGGCGTCACTGGCGTCAGTGGGATGGGGAATGGTATCGCCAGCACACCCATCCAGATGGGATTCGATTTGAGATTCATGAAGCGCTCGATCGGCTGTATACCGAGGGCTATCGTGCTACCCGGGTAATTATTGCAGAGCGGTATCGACCCTTGGTGAAGTCGTATCTGGAGTACAGTGCCCCCTGGCGCGGTCAGGTGGATACCGGCATGCCCAGACTGTATGGGTTGCCGGTGGCGTTTAGCCCATCTTCGAAAGAGGTGCCCCAGTGGGATGTGATCAATTTTGATTTGGAAAAAGAGCCGGGCGTGCCCAACAACTATCGATATTTGAAGTTTTTTGAGTAACCTGCGATTTTAGCGGCCAGTACCATGCACCATGCGTCGATTCGAACGGCAGATATTCATCGGGCGATCGCCTTTTATGAGCTATTGGGATTTGAGGTAGTGGAGCGGTTTACAGCTGGGATTACCCTGGCCTGTTGGATGGAAGGGCTGGGCGGACGGATTGAGCTAATCCAGGTGCCAGAGCCGAAACCGGCGGCGGATGCGTTTAGTGATGAACATTACACCGGGTACTATCATCTATCGTTTGATTTGACCCAGGTGACCCCAAGCTTGCCGACCTGGTTAGAGCAGTTGCGGCAGCATACGATTTCGCAGGATCTGCCCCTCACCGTGCTGTTAGAGCCCCAGCAGCAGATGATCGGCAGCAGCGTTTACGAGGTGGCTTTTGTGGCTGATAGGGATGGGTTGCCGATTGAATTTCTACGTCGTTTGAAGTAATTAATGGGTTCTGGAATTCCGTTTCCAAATAACTGGGTGTACCTAGAGACAGAACTGACCTGGCTTGAGCGGCTGCTATTGGTGGCGGTGGCTCAGCAGCGAAAAACGTTAAAGTCGGTCACTCGGGTGGCGAAAACCTCATCTGACAAGGCCACCAGCGACTGGTGGCAGGGGCTGATTACGGTCAAGCACCGCACCTACGATGACATTGCTCTAAAGCCAGCAGAGCGGCCGTCGCTGGGCTATCAGCAGGTGCTAGACCAGCGCATACGGCTAAGTCAGGCCAGTCAGGTTTCCCTGGGGCTGCCGACGATGCAGACGGTCCTGGGAATGAGTCTGTTTGAGAAAAAGCTGGTGCTGATGGCTCTGGCCCCCGAGGTACAGGTCCGCTACGGTCGGCTTTACCATTATTTGCAGACGGGGGCACACTGTGCGGTTGGCGCGTTACCCACGGTGGAGCTGGCTTTGCGGATGCTGTGCCGCAACGACATGGAGCGGCGACGGGCCAGGACCCAACTGTCGGGGGCTAGTTCGCTGCTGCAACGACAGATTCTATGGCGGGTGGAGGGTGCGCCTACGCTGCTGGGGAGTCAGCTGCGGTTGGCTCCTGACTGGGTGGATTATTTACTGGCGGAGACCCCAGACCCTGCCTGGCCGCTGGGGTGGGTGATGGCTACTCGGTTTGCCCAACGGGCTCCGGTAGTATCGTCCGAGGTGGTGCTGGCGGATGGTCTGCACCAGCAGCTGCAAGCTGTGGTGGCTAAACCCAGGTCGAGACTGCTGCTGGTGGGGGAAAAGGGCACGGGAAAACAGGAGGTTGCGATCGCACTCACCACCCAGCTCCAACAGCCCCTACACGTTCTCGACCTGGCCCAGATCCCACCCCAGGACTGGCCAGCCTGTCTAACGGAGCTAGACCAGGTCAGCTACCCTGCCGTGCTCATAAAATCGGCCCATCACTGGCTAGGACAGTCATCAGCCGTCGATCGCGCGGCGTTACAACACTGGTTGACTGCCTCATCAGCCCGGATTATTTTTTCAGTGCGCCATCGGCACCTGGTCCGCCATTACTGGCGACAGCAGCTAACGGTAATCGATATTCCTATGCCTGACACGGATCTGCGACTACGGCTTTGGCACCGGGCGTTTGCTGAGGGTGTCAAGGGCATGGGCAAGGTGCGTTGGACGGCCCTTGCTGAGGGCCTGGCTCTATCAAGCGCCGAAATTACAGACATTGCGAAGATGGCCCAGTCCTTGGCCGATTCAGAAGAGATTGCGCTAAATCATCTGCAGCAGGCTCTAATCCAGCAGGGACACTCCTGGCAGCTGCGATAATATTTTTTGGAAAGTGCTCCAGAATATATTGCCAAATGATTTCCCTGTGCTTCCGGACTCTAGCCACACTGACACTTACGTAACATTTGAGATTGTCAACCTTATGGAGGTCGATGATTAGCCCCTAAGTCCACTGGGAAGGGGCCAGATCGGGGGGGACTAAATTTGGAAACGGTTCTGGTTCAACCAGGGTTTCTTTGGGAGTGGTCGTTTCGAGCAGATCCCACACCACCTGGAGCAGGTCATCCAGGCCCTGGCGGCTGACGGCGGAAATGGCAAAGATGCGATCGCAGCCGCTCCTGGCCATCAGCTCCTCGGTGACAATTTCTAGCTCATCCTCGGGTACCGCATCCACTTTGTTGAGCGCTAGCAGCTGGGGCCGATCCGCCAGTCCGTGGCCATAGGCCACCAGCTCCTGCTGAATGGTGTGGTAGTGCTCAATCGGATCCAGGGTAGTAATATCCACCACATGCAGCAGCACGCGGGTGCGCTCCACATGGCGCAAAAAGTCATGGCCCAGGCCCGCCCCGGCGTGGGCTCCTTCAATTAGTCCGGGAATGTCAGCAAACACCGTGCCGTCCCCTGTGGGTTTACGAACCACGCCGAGGTTAGGGACCAGGGTGGTAAATGGGTAGTCCGCCACCTTGGGTTTAGCCGCCGATAGGGCCGAAATCAGCGTTGACTTACCGGCGTTGGGCAGGCCAATGATACCCACCTCCGCCAGCAATTTGAGCTCTAGCCGCACCCGGCCCGTTTCCCCTGGTAAACCTGGCAGACAGGCCTCCGGAGCTCGGTTGCGATTGCTCAAAAAGTGCTTGTTGCCAAGACCGCCCTTGCCCCCTTGGGCCACACAGAGGGTTTGCCCCGCCGTCACCAGATCCCCCAGCAGCTCGTCGGTTTCGGCGTCGTACACCATGGTGCCGCAGGGTACCTCCACAATCAGGTCTTTGCCCGTGGCTCCGGTCATGTTTTTGGGGCCGCCCCGCTCTCCATTTTGGGCTTGAAATCGGTGGGCATAGCGAAAGTCCAGCAGCGTTTGCAGGTTGGTCACCGCCTGGAAAATGACTGAGCCCCCATGGCCGCCGTTGCCGCCGGATGGTCCGCCGGTGGGCACATATTTTTCACGGCGAAAGGCGACTAGACCGTCGCCGCCGTTGCCCCCTTGGACCTCAACTTCTGCTTGATCGATAAATTGCATGGGGGAATCGTGCTATCTTCTCTGACTGATTTCTAATTGTATCTGCTCTGTTAGTGTGTCATCCTGCCGATGGGTGACGGTGATGGTATTAAACATCTGGACAGTGAGACCGGTATCTTCAACGATCTGTTGGGCGTCGTTGCAGTAGGTGATCAACAACCGCCGCACCTGCGATCGCACCGCGCGGGGCAGCTCCAGGGTATTGGCGCTCAGACATCGCAGATCGTAGCGGGTGACATCTAGCTGCTCACTGGTCATCAGGTCGCTGATTTCACTGTAGGTCTGGACCCGCATATCCTCCATGGCCAGTACGGCGGCGGCATAGTTGCCGATTTCTTCGTCGGTAAAGGTTTGGGCGTATCCAATTTGCCAGAGTGCTAACAGGGGCAGCCAAGCCAGGGCACCGGCAATCAGGCTGGCGCCGGTTCTCCATGACCGGCCTGGCCGGTGGGGGCTGTCATCACTGGGGCAATGGGTAAGCATCATGGCAATACCTGAGGACCTAATAAAGTTTGACCAATCTCGAGTGAAAATACAGGGGTCTTGTATGGTAGATCTTCAGCCGCGCTTAAAGCAATCCGCTAGTTCAATCACTTTGGTCTGTAGGGTGACGGTTTCAGGGGCTCCCTGTTTGAGGGCATATTCCAGGGCCAGTAGCAGGGTGAGGGCCTTTTGTAACTGTACGGATGAGACGCCCTGGGTGTCCTTTTGCAAAAAGTAAACGCGTTTGGGGTTGCCCACATCGGCGGCCTGGGCAATGATGCGGGTGTCACGCTCGCCGGTTTCTGTCATCAGTTTGACCCAGAGCCATGTGCGAAACTGCCCCACCAGCGTGGCGACAATGCGCAAAGCGGGTTCATTGCGCTCCAACAGCTCTGTGATCAGGGTGAGGGCCCGGTCGGTATGGCCCTGGCGCAGGGCGGCGGCCAGTTGCAAACTGCTTTGGGTGCTAGTGGCCACTAGGGCGGTGACCGCTTCAGGGGGTAGGGCTGTTTTGGGGTCGGCCCAGTAGGTGTTGAGTTTTTCTAGCTCGTTGTAGAGGCGACGGGTGTTGGCACCGATGGCGGCTCCGAGCAGGGCGGCCGCTTGGGGGGTGAGCCGCAGGCCAATGTCCTTGGCAACCTGATATACCTGGTGCTCGATCTGGTCAGTCTTCCACGGGGGAATGGTGTCAAACTCCCGGATATCAGCATGTTTTTTGAGCAGCTTTGTGGATTTTAGGCGACCGTCGGGTTTGTTGGTGCTGGTAAAGAGCAACACCGAGCTGTCGGGGATGTTAGGTAAGGTGCGCTCTAGCTCGACCAGCAAAGCGGCGGAACAGCGCTGACAAATGGGGGTATCCATTAGCCACACGATCCGTTTACCCATGCCAAAGGGGGGGGTCATGGCCTGGTTGAGACCCTGGATCAGGGCATCTGACTGTTCCGGGGGGATTTTTTCATAGTTGAAGCTGGCCCAGTCTGGATTGAGGTTGCGATCGCACAGCGCCCGCACCGCCTTTTTCATCCGAAATTCATCGGCACCCCAAAAAAAGTAAACCGGCATTACCGTTAACCGCTCAGCAACGCCTCCACAAACTCATAGCTAGAAAACGGTCGCAGGTCTTCAATCCCTTCACCGGCCCCGATAAACCGGATGGGCAGCCCCAGCTGTTGTACCACCGCCAGGGCCACCCCACCCTTGGCCGTGCCATCTAGCTTGGTTAGCACCACTCCGCTGAGGTTAGCGGCTTCTGAAAAGACCTTGGCTTGGCGGACGCCATTTTGACCGAGGGTGGCATCGAGCACCAGCAGCGCTTCGACTTTGGCATCAGGTGCTTTTTTATCGACGATGCGACGGATTTTCGTCAGCTCATCCATCAGATTTTTCTTATTTTGCAAACGGCCCGCCGTATCCACCAGCAGCAGCTCCGTATTGCGGGACTTAGCGGCTGCGATCGCATCAAACACCACCGCCGCCGGGTCCGTATTCTCGCCAGGGTTAGCAATCACCTCCACGCCGCTGCGGGTACCCCACACCTTTACCTGTTCTACGGCGGCAGCTCGAAATGTGTCGGCAGCCGCAATCAAACAGTTGTAGCCAGACTTTTTAGCCACGTGGGTGAGTTTGCCAATGGTGGTGGTTTTACCCGCTCCATTGACACCCACCATCAGCCAAATATTGAGCTGCTCACTTTCAGGCACAAAGAGCAGATTGTGATTTCCCCCTAAGGGACTATCTAGCATTTTCCGTAGGATAGTCTTGAGATAGCGAATCGCCGCCTCCGGTGGTAAGGTTTCCTCCCGCATGCGGGCCTGGAGCGATTCAATAATCACATCGGTGGCGTCCACCCCCACATCGGCCTGGAGTAGCAGGGCCTCAATTTCGTAGATGGCCTCTTCATTCAGGGGGCCTTGACCGACAACGGCTTTGAGCTGATTTACCAGGCCCCGCCGAGTTTTACCCAGGCCCTGGCGCAGCTGGTTGAGCCAGGTGATTTCTTCAACCGAAATATCATCCGGGCGTCGTCCCTGGGAGGCCAGCACTTCTGCTGACCAAATAAACGCCTCATCCAAATCAATATCCGGGAGAACTAGTTCCTCGGGCTCGGGCGCAGGCTCGACCTCCGGCTCCGGCTCTACAATCGCCGTTTCCTTTAGCTTGGCGAGGCGGGCTTCGCGTTCTGCTTCGGCGGCTTTTGCCCAAAAAGGAGCGGCGGCTGTTTCAGTAGCGGCGGTTTTAGCCACCGCCGTTGCTGTGTCTTCTGCAGTGTCAGCATCTGCAGCGACAGGCGTTTCGGTGACTGTTTGCGGTTCGGGCTCGGGTTCGGGCTCGGGTTCGGGTTCCGGTTCGGGCTGGGGTGGCGGCGCTTCTGTTTGCTGTTGCTGAATATTTTGATAGGCGGCCTTGGCCCAAGCCAGGTAGTCTTCAGCGTTGGCCGGGGCCTCATCGGTCTCTGCCGTGGCGTCTGCCGTGGCGGCGTCAGCGGTTTCTGGGGCGGTGGCGTCTGTTGTGGCGGCCTCCGTTTCAGAGGACTGATCATAACCACGGCGAAACCAGTTAAATGAAGACATAGCGGCAGGAAAAGCGGATGGACGTTGGGCTAGTTGGAGCTGTCTGTGGACGTTGGGTCTTGAAGTCTGTTATCGCTTTCTAGTGGGGATGATGCCAGCGGAGCAGCCGCTCCTTTGCCACCGATCTGATCGGTAACTCGGCGCATCACACCGTTAATAAACCGATAGCCGTCTTCATCACTGTATCGTTTGGCGATTTCAATCGCTTCGTCGATGGCAATGCGCTTATCAATCGCCAGGTATAGGATTTCCGTTAGCGCAATTCTAAGAATGTCGCGATCCACGCGGGCCAGACGCTTGAGGTTCCAGCCCACCATGGCACTATCGAGGCGCTGATCAATCTCAGCGCGGTGCTGGCTCAGCTGGGTGATAATCCGATGGGCGTATGCTTGCACATCTTTGCTATCGGCCAGTTGGACAAATTCAGGTAGTTCGACCGCCGCTCCGAGGCGGTTAATGGCGGCTTGCACCTGCTCAATCGCGCTCCTCATCGTAGTTTGGGCGCTGCGAATATCGCCAGAGCGGGTCTCACTGTTGAGTAAATGACGGTTGGCCCGCACCAGTTCTTCCGAGGCTGTTTCGAGGGATTCTTTAACCTCGGTTGTCAGGCTGCGGGTAGCCTCAATGAGCAGAGTTTCAATCGATGGACTGGCATTTTTTTTGTGGCGTTTGGGGTCGTCGGTTAGCTGACTCATGCCGAGGAGTGCGAGCTCACGAGCTATGCGACGGAATTGCATGGTAGTGGAGGTTGGTTGGTCAGCTCAGCTATCTTATCAGCCAGCGTCGGGAAGCGGCCTCGCTACGTCTGTGGATCGATACTCACGAGTTCGACAGTGGTCTGGGGGGAGTCGGACGACGGTGCAGACGAACCTTCAGACGCAGACCCTGCCCTATTTTCACCGTTTGAAGCCTCGTCTAGCAGGGCGGCTGTTCCCTGTCCGGCTAGGGCCTCCGCCAGGTTTGGACCCACGATGCCCCCCGATAGCAGCACCTTAAACGCTTCCTCAATGGAAATGGAGAGATTGACCACGTCTGTTTCCGGCACCACTGCGTACCAGCCGCTGGTGGGATTGGGGGTGGTGGGGACAAACACGCTCAGCATTTTTGAGTCAGGGTTCATGGAGGTGACCGAACTGGTCACAAAGGCAATGGCCCAAATACCCCGGCGAGGATATTCCACCAACACGACCCGTCTAAATTTGGTTTTTGTATCTTGCAGTACGCTTTCTAGGAGCTGTTTGAGGGTTTTATAGACAGAGCCAGCCAGGGGAATAGATTGGAGGACACGCTCACCAAAGTCCAGTAGCCAGCGTCCGGCAATGTTACGGGCCATCAGCCCAATCAGCAAGATAGCTAGCAGGGGCACTGCAAACCCTACGCCAAGATTAAACAGAGCCACCAGAGCGGGATGAAGATCTACAAATGGATTTAGCCGCTTTGGAAACCGCGTCAGAGCACGAATCACCCAGCTAGCCACGGTGATGGTTAGCCAAATGGTTGTGGCGAGGGGTATAACCACCAGAAGACCTGCAATCAGGTCGTTCTTCAAACCTTGCTTAAAATTTTGGAGCACGGGCTGACGTCTCGGTTACGGTCGTAACAGTCGATGGATAAATTAAATATTGTAACGGGTTGTGTTTGTTTCAGAGAACTATAGAGTGATGTGCCGCTGATCACTACCTACATCCTAGAATATTTGGGGCACCTGGCTGGGTTCGGTTTGCCCACCCCTGCTGGACCGCTCGCCTAAAGCTGGAGAACCTGACGGGCCAGGTTTAGGTAAATGAGCACTCCGAACACATCCACAACGGTGGTAATAAAAGGAGCTGACATTAAGGCTGGGTCAAACCCGAGGCGCTGAAACAAAAACGGCAGCGCGGCTCCGGCAATGGAGGCTAACACCGATATGGCCAACAGGCTGACGCCAACGATAACGGCGACGGCTAGATTCCCCTGGAGTAAAACATAGGCCCAGCCGGTGACGACGATGCCTAGCATTAGCCCTAAAAATGCCCCGGCAATGGCTTCGCGGCGGATGACCTGAAATGCTGCGCGAATTTTAAGTTCATCGGTATTGATGCCGCGAATAATCACCGTAGACGACTGGGCGCCCACATTGCCCCCGGTGCCAATCAGCAGCGGAATAAAGCTGGCTAGGACCGCCACCTGCTGAATCAGATCTTTTTGGGCGTCGATGACGGCGGCGGTGACGGTATTGGTAATCAGCAGTACGGAAAGCCAAACGACCCGCTTGCGGGCGACGGTCAGCAGATTGGTTTGAAAATAGTCGTCGCCGCCGGACTGCACACCGCCCAGGGCATAGATATCTTTGGTGGCCTCTTCTTCAAGGATATCAATCACGTCATCTACGGTGATGATGCCAACCAGACGCTCCTCTGTATCGACGACAGGTACGGCTAAAAAGTCATAGCGCTGGATCAGACGGGCGACCTCCTCTTGATCAATCCCCGTTTGTACAGAAACCACATCGCGGGTCATCAGTTCACCGATGGTTTGCTCCGGCTGGCCGATCACTAAAATCCGCAGCGATAGAATGCCGGTGAGACGGCGGGCGCTGTCGGTCACGTACAGGTAATAAACGGTTTCACTGACGCTGGCCAGTCTGCGAATATGGTTGAGGGAGCGCTCCACCGTCCAGTCTTCTTTGAGGGCGATGTACTCGGGGGTCATGGCCCGCCCGGCGGTGCCCGCTTCGTAGCCTAAAAGCAACGCGGTGGCCTGGCGCTCCTGGGCACTGAGCTGCTGTAGCAGCTGCCTGACGACTTTGGCGGGCAGCTCATCAAACAGACGGGCGCGATCGTCAGGGGACATTTTGTCCACAATGTCGATTACATCCTGTCGCTTAAAGTCTTCGAATAGGGTTTGTTGAATGCTGGAGTCCAGGTTTTCGTAGACTTCAATGGCTTCACTTTTGGATAAAAGCCGAAAGGCAATGGCCTGCATGGCGTCGGGCAGACCTTCAATGGCTTCGGCAATGTCGGCGGGCTGTACAGGCACTAGCAGGGCTTTGGCTCCCTGGTAGTTGTCTTGCTCTAGTAGGGCCTGAAGTTGAGATCGCACCAGTTCGCGCAGTTCCCTGCGTGAAAACGATGCAGCGCTGCTAGCCTGTTCAGTGTTCGTCAAGGAAGGTTTGCCCGATCCAGTGCCTATAGTCTAGTGGTGGAATGGACCGAGAGCGAAAAAAACCTGGAAATTTCTTCTCCATAGAGTTTTTATAAATGTGCTCCAAATGTGCTCCCCTGGGCCATACCCAGCCCTGGGGGAATAACTCTTCCCCCAGGGCTAACCAACGCTAGGCCGCCTTTAGACCCCGGTGGTGTAGTAGGGCCTCGGTACTGGGTTCACGACCTCGGAAGGCATGGAATACCTCCATCGGGTGACGGCTTCCCCCCAGGGCAAGGACCGTATCGCGAAACCGCTGTCCGGTTTTTTGCACAGCCGCTTCGTTATCAATACCCGCTTCCTCAAAGGCGGCAAAGGCATCGGCACTCAGCACCTCGGCCCAGAAGTAGCTGTAGTAACCCGCCGCATAGCCACCGGCAAAGATATGGCCAAAGCTACACAAAAAGGCATCCTCCGCCAGGGGGGGGAGCACCGCCGTCTTTTGGGCCAGCCGATTGCGCACATCCCAAACGGTTTCAGCCCCATTGGGGTCGTAGCTAGAGTGCAGAGCGATATCCAGCCAGCCAAAGTTTACCTGGCGCAAAATGGCATTACCCGTCATAAAGTTGCGAGCCGCCAGCAGCTTTTGATAGTCGGTTTCGGGTAAGGGCGCACCGGTTTCATAGTGGCGTGCCATCTTAAACAGGGTGCTGCGGTCATAGCACCAATTCTCCATAAACTGGCTGGGTAGCTCGACCGCATCCCACTCCACATTGTTAATGCCCGCTGCTCCGGGATAGTCCACCTGGGTGAGCATATGCTGCAGACCGTGGCCAAACTCATGGAAGAGGGTTTCCACCTCCCGAAAGGTCATCAGACTCGGTTTGCCATCCACGGGCGGCGACTGGTTACACACCAAGTAGGCCACCGGTAGCCGCACGGGGGCATTGGGGTCCGTATGGGAGCGCACGACGCATTCATCCATCCAGGCCCCGCCCCGTTTTTCCGCCGGGCGACTGTAGGGATCCAGATAAAAGTAGGCCGTTGGCTCGCCGCTAGCATTGGTAATGGCAAAGTAGCGAACGTCTGGATGCCACACAGGAGCCTGACCATCAGCGGCGGTAATGGTGACACCAAACAGCCGACTGGCTAGACCAAACAGACCGTTGAGCACCTGCGGCAGCGGAAAATAAGGCCGCAGTTCTTCATCGTTTAGATCAAACTCTGTTTCCCGCATCCGCTCTGCCCAAAAGGGGACATCCCACTGTTTGAGATCGTCCGCTTCGGGGGCGTTTTGCCCTTTGGCAAAGGCCCTGAGGTCGTCTAGCTCTTTGACCGCTGCGTCATAGCTGGCGCTGCGCAATTCTTCCATAAGTGCTTCCACCGCTGCTACCGATGGAGCCATTTTGCGGGCAATGCTGAGGTCGGCATAGGTATCAAAGCCGAGCAGCTGGGCCTGCTGTTTTCTCAGCGTTAGGGTTTTTTCGATCAGCGGTGAATTATTAAGCTCGCCGGAGGACGCCCGGTTGATATAGGCGCGGTAGAGTTTTGCCCGCAGCTCCCGACGGCGGCTGTGTTTGAGAAAGGGGCCGTAGCTGGGAATATCGAGGGTAATGCGCCAGGGACCGACATCTGCGGTGGCATCGGTGTCTCCGGCTGCGCGAGCGGCCTGGGCCGCCAGGCTCAGCAAACTGGGGGGCAGTCCGGCAATCTCTTCCTGGGTGGTCAGGGTGAGGCTAAAGGCCTTGGTGGCATCTAGCACATGGTTAGAAAACTGGGTGGACAGCTCCGCTAGCTGCTGTTGAATTTGGTTAAACTGCTGTTTGGTCTCCCCTTCTAGCCCCACACCAGAGAGCTCCGCATCGCGAATGGCGGCGTCCACAATCCTTCGCTGGGCCGGGCTCAGGCTGCTTTCCTCGGCCAGCTGTTTAAACCCGTTGTAAAAGACCTTGCTCTGGCTGAGGCGGGTGGCAAACTCCACCAGGGCAGGCTGTATGGCTTCATAGGCCGCCCTTAGCTCTGGACTATTTTTGACCCCCATTAGGTGTCCCAAAACGCTCCAGGTCCAGCCTAGCTGTTCGCTGAGTTGGGTCAGGGGAGCGGCCAGCCCCTTCCAGGTGGGGGTCATGGTTTGCTCCAGGGATTCTAGCGCGGTTGTCAGGTTGCCAATCAGCTGGGCTACCGCTGGTTCTACCTGGTCGGCCTGAAACTGATCAAAAGGGGGTAGGCCGTGGCCTATTAAAAAGGGATTGGTTGCGGTGGGAACAGCGGTAGTTGCCATTATGTATGTGCGCTTTGGGATAAAAAATTAGGATGACAGAATGTGGAGAAAATCTGGTTTCCCGGAATCATTCCGACTTAGCCTTATCCTAATGTACCGGGCTCTTTTTGTGGGGCCTAACCAGTTGGCTATCCGGCTTCGATGGTTTCTGGATCGAGGGCCTGCAGCACTCGGGCCGCTTGGGTGACAACGCTTTCGCCGCCATTGACGACCACCAGGTACTCGCCAGCCTCCAGGCGATCGCGATACGGCGTTTCGTTGTTGTTAAATATTAGGGCCGGTCCGCCGCTAATAAAAAAGCTGCCCATGAGGCCAGACCCGGCCCCCAGCAGACCGCCAATCAGCTGGTTACCCAGGGTGCCTGCCCAGGGAAAGGTATTGAGCCCGGTAATGGTGTCAAATATAAAGCCGCCACCAAAGCCAAAGGGCACTAGCCAGGTGGCCATGATCCGCACCTGCCGCCAGGCGGCTTCCTTGGGGTTCCGCAGGCCAAACTCGTCGTCGGTGGGATACCCATCGCCCAAGATAGCTATATCGTCCATGGAAAAATTGCTGGACTCTAGCCTGGCATAGGCTTCTTCGGCGTTGATGCGATCGCAAAAAACAGCGACAAGGTATCTCATGGGAATGCAGACGGTAGGAGCTTGAGGTCAGGGCGAACCCCGATAGCTTCCATTATTCCTCGTCGGTTACATTTTGAGCTGTGTTGGTTGGCCTGGGCAATCTAATGGGTGCGATAGCATTGTGGGTATACCGGCTACCCTGCGCGACCATGGTTCTCCAGTACGATCCCAAGCAGCAATGTTTACCATCCTCTGCTGAGCTGCCAGACTCTGACGATACGCCCGTGGATAATGAGCTACAAAACTTAGTTCCCAATTCGTTGGCGAGCACCTTGGCCCTGGCATGGGCAGCGCGAGAAGACTGGTTTTTTGGGGTGGATATGGGGATTTACTTTGCCCCCAAACAGCCCGCCATTGTACCCGATGGTTTTTTGAGTCTGGGGGTGGAGCGATTTGTCGATCCTCCCCAGGGGCGTTTGAGCTATGTGCTGTGGTAAGAAGACAACATTGTGCCGCGTCTGGCGCTGGAGGTGGTTTCGAAAACCTACGGAGGAGAGTACGAGCGCAAACGGAAGTGCTATATCGATTTAGGGATTCGCTACTACGCCGTGTACTCACCAGTCCAACGTCGAGGCAGAGATCCCCTCGAAGTCTACGAGCTGGTAAATGGAGAATATAAGCGACTACAGGGTGAACCGGTCTGGCTATCGGAGATTGGTCTAGGCTTGGGCCGTGACATGGGTCGCTACAACGGTTGGCAACGGGAATGGCTCTACTGGTATGACGAGTCAGGCAAACGGCTGCTAACCCCAGAAGAAAACGCCGAACATGCTCAGGCAGCGGCGGCTCAAGCTCAGACGGCAGCAACCCAATCCGAAGCAAAGGCAGCTCGATTAGCGGCTAAGTTGCGAGAGTTGGGCATAAACCCAGATGAGATTTAGAGATATCGGCAACAGTTTTGTGTCACGAGGTACGAATCCTTAAATTACCTACTTGACGGTATTTCAAATCCGGTCTAAATTTTCTCCTAGGTTGTGCTTCCGGCGCGACCGTTCGACTAGAACCTAATACTTGGCACCGTCAGTAGGTGGTAGTGACACCTACTGACGGCTAACCCATAGGATTCCAAAGCAATCCTCGGGCTGGGGCTATTATGACCCACCCTCCGCGATTTGCAATGCATCTTAGTGGGGGCTGGGTTTTAGGTTCTGGCTTTCCTTGTCCCTAGCGGGACTGTCCTTTCTGGAGACCAGAACCATGTTTCAAGATCCAACATCGGGCGCTGCTGCGCCCACCGTTCAGCGTGTGCCCGATTTTTTGCCCGAGCACGAGTATGAAACCGTGCGGCTTTTGGCCCTGGGTAGCCTCACCGCCGTGCAGCTCACCATCCAGGACCTGCATAGCAAATGCTACGCTGAACCCAACGACTGGAGTCGGCCCCTGGCCACCGGACGCCCCAACGAAGTGATGGCGATTTTGACCAAACGGGTCAGGGTGGACTAGTTAGTTAAAGAGCGCTCCCCAAGCAAAGTCCACGGGGAGCGCTCTTTGGCTTTAACCGGAGGGCACTTTGGAGTTTTGTTCTTTTCTAAACCAGGACAAAACCTCAAAGTTAGAATGGATTTAAGCCCATGCCATCAAACGATGAAATCTTTCTTTAAACCCCTGACCTGGTTCTGTCTGGCCCTTGTCGTGCTGCTTGGTCTGTGGCTAAGACCGGTGGGTGCCTCGTCCCTGGTCAATCCTCGGATTAATCGACTGGAGTCCCAGGTGCGATCGCTCCAATCCCAAATCAGCCGCCTGCAGTCCCAGCTACCCCGCAGCAGCGGCAGTCGCCCTGCCCCTAGCGGCTCGGCCCCCGTGGGTGAGGTCCCATCCTTTGATCAGCAGTTTGATACCCTGGCAATTTTGATTATTGAACTGCAGGAGCGGGTATCGGATTTAGAAGCAAGGTTGGTTGAAACAACGGAATCTTCTCAATAGTTCAACAACTCTCTGAGATATGTGATTAGAGAGTTGCGGGGAAATAAAACATCACTTAGCGCCGTGTTATGGGACGTTCTCCCCTTGCCAAGGGGAGGTGCCGTAGGCGGAGGGGGTTCGACCAATAGCGCTAGTCTTCGAGACCCCTCCCTGACGGTTCCCCTTGGTAAGGGGAACCCAGCATTAACAAGCTTTTCAACTAGATGAATGATTTGTTTTCAACTTCCTTAACAATCGTTTAGCTGGGCGATATTTAGAACAATCTCATCGATAATCTGGCGCATTCCTCTTGCGGAAAGATCGGCGTTGTTTAGGAAAATGCTAAACACCACTGGTGGATGGTTGGGGGGCTGCAGATATCCGGCCAGGGATTCGTTGTTGCTGACAAAGCCGGTTTTACCTTGGAGCTGCCCCTGTACGGGGGTGTCGCGAAAGCGAGAGCGGAGGCTGCCTGCTTCTCCTGCAACCGCCAGGGAACGCCGATAAATGGCTCCATGGGGGCTATAGGCCATGGCTTGGAGCGTATCCACCAGGGTTTCGGGGGTTACCAGGTTGTGGCGCGATAGCCCGGATCCATCCACCATTTGATAGCTATTGGGCTCAATGCCAAACTCGCTCAGTATCTCTTTTACGGCGTTTGTTCCTGCTTCTGTGACATCGGTGATGCCAGTCGGACGCTCTGCGGCCTGACCTAGGGATTTGAGCAGAGCTTCTGCAAACAGGTTGTTACTGCTTTGGTTAATGGTTGGCAGCCACTCCACCAGCGGTGGCGAGGTAATGGTGGCAACCTCTGAGAGGACGCTGGTGGGCCAAGCAGAGATTAGCCCCGCCTCATCGACGGTGATGCCAGCCTGGGTCAGGCGGTACTGAAACTGATCGATAAAGTGGTCCCCCGGTTGGGTAATGGCGATGGCAAACCGATCGGGACCGGCATCGACGCTCAAGTCACCAAAGACATGCAAAATAGGCAGGCTCCAATCGCGACCCAGGTCAGCGGTGAGGGGCTCCCCGGCGGGTACGGTTCGAGATTCATTGTCGATCTGCCAGCGACTAGCCTGGGTTGGGTCTGCCCACTCTACCCGTAGGGGCTGGCCCACTGCGGTGGGGTGTAGGGTCACCCCCAAAGCGTTTCTGTTTAGGATCAGGCCATTGGCTGAGGCTCCATAGCCTGCTAAAACGTCCTCCCATTCCCAGTTGGGATGCACCGCTCGACCGGCAAAATAGCCGTCATAGCCCCACAGCTGGTCGATGTGCCCGATACCCTGCTGGGCAATCTGTTGGGCCAGCTCATCGAGTTGAGTGTTGGTGACGGTGGGGTCGCCGCGACCCATGATATAGAGGGTGGTTGGCTCCGGTTGCTCGGTGGTGTATACCGAGGTTTGTACTTGAAACTCTGGCCCTAGATGCTGGAGGGCGGCGGCGGTGGTCAACAGCTTGAGGGTGGAGGCAGGAACAAACCACCGGCTGGAGTTGCGCTCTAGAATGACCTGGCGGTCGGTGGCGGTTGGCCCCTGGCGCTCTACTAGGATCCCCAGGTGGGCTTGAGTCAGGCTGGGACGGGCTGCGATCGCATCAATTTGCTCAGCCAGATCCGCCCGGCAGTAGCCCTGGGCAACGGCCTGACCGCCTGCTGTCCAGAGGCTAACTCCGCAGACAGCTCCAACCAGTCCCTGCAAACATGTGCGGGAATATTTGGTGAGTTGAGTTAGCAAAGCAAGCGCCATGGCGATCTAGGTAAAGGGGGCAATATGCTCCTATGAGATTAGCTGGAAAATTCATTAACACCCGGATGACACCGGGGATTGTTTGAAGTCTTAGTGAAGTACTTTCCCAACTCCGGATAGGGTCTTGCAGATCGCGCATGTTGGATTGGTAGATGCACCCTGATTCCGAGCCCTGGAGATGCATCTTTGGGGCTCTTTCTTCTCCTCTGGTGGAACAAGGGCAGTATTTTTTTAGCGATTGGCCCGTTGTTTAATCGCGTCAATAATCTGGCTGTTGGCCTTGGGAAACGGATAGTTATCAATTTCGTCGAGGGTAACCCACTTGATTTCATCACACTCAATGGGCTGCGGCTCACCACTGAGGTGGGTGCAGTTAAACACGTTGAGGGTGACCTTAAAATGGCTGTAGGCATGGCTGACGGTGATCAGCCGGTCGTTGACGGCAATTTCAATATTTAATTCTTCCTTGATCTCCCGCGACACGCACTCTTCAACGGTTTCGTTGGGCTCGATTTTTCCCCCTGGAAATTCCCACAGGCCGCCCAGCAGTCCCTCCTGCTTACGGCGGTCAATTAGGATGCGACCGTCACCGTCGTAGATAACGGCGACACCAATGTGCTTGTGGGGTAAAGGAGCGCGGGTTTCGGACATGGGTAGCTGAGACTGTAGGTTTTGACGGTAGGCGGCGCAGTGGGCTTGCCATGGGCACAGCAAACAGGCCGGTCGATGGCGGGTGCATAGGGTCGCCCCCAAATCCATAATTGCCTGGTTAAAATCGCGGGGCTGCTGCGGGTCTAAAATTTGCTCGGACAGCTGCCATAGCTGGTCCATGGCCTTGGCCGGGGGCCTGGGTAGGGCTACTAACCGGGCCAGCACCCGTTTTACATTACCATCGAGGATGGCCACAGGCAGGTTGTAGGCCGCACTGAGGATGCCGCCAGCGGTGGTGCGACCGATGCCAGGAAGTGCGATCGCAGCCTCAAAATCCTTTGGAAATACCCCACCATGCTGCTCCACCAGCAGCTGAGCCGTTTTGTGCAGGTTCCGAGCCCGAGCATAGTAGCCTAGACCTTCCCAAGCCTTGAGCACCGCCTGCTGCTCAGCCTCAGCCAAATCTACAACGGTCGGAAACGTTGCCAGCCACCGTTGATAGTATGGCAGCACCGTTTTGACTTGGGTCTGCTGCAGCATAATTTCCGAGATCCATATGGCATAGGGATCTCGGCTCCGACGCCAGGGTAAGTCCCGCCCCTGTTCGCCATACCAGTTCAGCAGCGCCTGGCGCAGCGCCGGAGCTGATTTTTCTAAACCGGTCGCGCTATCAACGCGCAAAGCAGATGCCCCGGGTGGAAACATCTGCTTTGAACCGTATGGGCCACCGGCGCTATCTTGCGCTCGATGTCGCTTTTTCTTGGTCTCACCCACCGTAGATCGCCGCTGTTGCTACTGTGATCCTGCCATGGGTGGGCGCTCTACGCTAATCTTTGAGCCGGATTATTCCTGGGTATCGGTCTCCAAACTGCCCATGACAGCTGTTTCCATAAACAGACGCTGCTCCGCACCCTTGAGAAAATAACCGCCCATCATGGCCGAGGCCAGCAGGCGACCCAGATTTTCACGGCTTGTGGTGACCGCAACATCAAAGCCATCGGACGGCAGACCACCCAGCATGCCAATGATATTGTGCTCCATGGCCTGCATCACATCGCCAGAAACAGGGCGCGATAGCTGAGCGATGGTTTCTGGCTCCATGGCCTGCACATACTGCATCAACGAGTTGCCTTGCACAGCAGCGCTACCCATAAACCCAGAATTTGTGTTGTTGTTCGATTGATTAGTCATCATTGCCTCACTCGAAACGTGGCTGGTAGCGGCTGTTGGGTCCTTTGCCGCTGTAGTGCCAATCTAACAAAGCCATTGGAAGTTCCCATAGTGGGTAGAACCGAACTGGGAGGTGGGGATTTTAGGAAGAAGCTAACGATCCTGGAGGAGATGGGTCACAGGTGAAGGGTGAGATGGTGAGGGGGCATTTGCTGTTTAACTTTGTTGAAGGGAAAAATACTAACCCTGTTTTGTACGCTTGTGTGCCTTGAAAATGGGCACTTGTTCACTCTCAAATACGACGCATTATGCCCTGTGCACCGCGCACTATTCCCTAGCTTTAGCTAGCAAATCGGCTATCTGAGCTACAATTGTTAAGGTTTTTTACGAAACATCACGACCGCTTCTAGTTCTGGAATTTCCAATCCCATGAGCCTTCCCATTCGCAACGTTGCAATCATCGCCCACGTTGACCACGGTAAAACCACCCTGGTCGATTCTCTACTCGAACAATCCGGCATTTTCCGGGAAGGCGAAGCCGTCCCCACCTGCGTCATGGACTCCAACGATCTGGAGCGCGAGCGCGGTATTACTATTCTTTCTAAAAACACAGCGGTCCACTACAAAGATACGCTGATCAATATTGTTGATACTCCTGGCCACGCCGATTTTGGTGGTGAAGTGGAACGGGTGTTGGGGATGGTAGATGGCTGCATCCTGATTGTGGATGCCAACGAAGGCCCCATGCCCCAGACTCGCTTTGTGCTTAAAAAAGCCCTAGAGAAAGGTTTGCGCCCCATTGTCGTTGTCAATAAAATCGACCGACCTCGGGCAGAACCCATGGGTGCCGTGGATAAGGTATTGGATCTGTTTATCGAGCTAGGTGCCGATGACGACCAGTGCGATTTTCCCTATCTATTTGCCTCAGGTCTGGCTGGCTACGC
>JBCDJC010000031.1:0-32527 GCA_038748225.1 Cyanobacteria bacterium P01_H01_bin.26
GGACTAAATCTAGAAAGCCCAGTACCCGGATCACAATCCGCAGGACCGCTATAGAACAGAATGCTAGCAGTGGATCCTGGATCTAAATTATCTAAATTGACACTGCCTAGGACATGGCGGGTGTCAGGCACAGTGTCCGCATCGTTATCCACGGCCCAGTTGTTAGGGCCACCAATAACGTCACCATTGCCATCGAATGTCAGGGCCGCACTTGGACAGGCCAGTTCAGTTCCATCTTCAACAATTATCAGGTCGGATGCTGTTAAGAGCACGTTACCCTGCATCGTACCGGTTTGGGTTTCCGAGATATTACGATACTGAACGCGATACCGAATATGGTTACCGGGTGCAGGATCGCCCGATACCGGTGGACCGTCACCACGAACTACCTGCGCAGTCTTAACTAACTCCAAGAAACCGGTATAAACGCGGTCAATCGTGATGTTTTCAGCTTCATAGTCTGTGTCTTGGCCACCAGCTACGCTGTCAAATTGCGCCAGAATGGGTACGGGATAGCTGTTTTGATCGGTAACCCCGACACCAGGTAAGTCAACCTCAACACCATAGTCAAACTCGTCAGGACCATCAGTGGAGCCGTCAGCGCGAATTGGAACAATCACATCAGGATCGCCTGGGTTTTTAGTCCAAGTGCCTGCTCCATCATAGGTAAACAGGGTACGAGTGCCATCGGGAGCAACGATAGTCGCCGTTGTGTTAGCAGGAAGATCGCCCGGTGTATCAGGAGCAATCGGAGTTAGCGTGACCCAGCCATCCTCTGTGCTGTCGTTTTTGACAGTATTGGTAAAGGCAACAACAGGCGGATTACCACCCGAGAACGGTGCAGACTTGTTGGTAAAGTCATCATTGTCGCTGGTTGGGCCAACTGCACCAGGAGCACCATCAGGGCCATTCAACAGTGCAGAATCTGGTGCTGCAACCAGCTCAACAACAACCGCTTCACCACCGCCATCGTCAGGTGTAGCCGGGTTATCGTCAGTAGGATCAATCGTTCCACTATCCAGGTTCTCAGG
The DNA here is from genome assembly GCA_038748225.1 of Cyanobacteria bacterium P01_H01_bin.26. GTDB lineage: Bacteria > Cyanobacteriota > Cyanobacteriia > Phormidesmidales > Phormidesmidaceae > Leptothoe. The sequence continues at coordinate 1,032 of JBCDJC010000031.1, forward strand.
GTCAGTAGGATCATCACTGGTAACTTGATCGCTAACGCCAGTTGTAATTAGATCAGTGGGATCATCGATGTAACCGTCGTCCGGAGTAAACCCTTCTGGTAGAGGCGTGGTCGGATCGTCAATCACATCCGGATTAAAGTCACTGTAGGTATCTGTAACCGGATCGTAGTTACTAGGTGTTTGGTCACCGGACTCATCGGTTACTGGGAAGCTGAGGGATTCATCTTCGGGGGTAAGGGGGTCGTCCTCATTACCAGAACCAAAGATTTGAGCAACGTTAGCAATAGTGATTGGTTGCTGTGTAGGATCAACATCATCCGCTATCACTACGATATTAAAGCCATTGACCGTTGTTCCAACAGTAATCTCAGTATCGGCATCTTTGATAAAACCAACTCGAGTGGCTACGGCGGAGGGAGCTCCAGTTAACCACAAGGCTTCTACTGGATTAGTCCCGGTAGGAGATTCGGTATATACCGGAGTCCACGTACTGTCAGCTGGAGTCGAGGATACAAACGATGTACCTGCAGGCAACGCATCTGAGATTAGAACGTGTTTTGCATCAGTACCGTCGACACTGATCGTAATTGGCTGCAGATTTGCAGGCTGGGCCGAGCTGCCTGTCGGTGCTGTATTTCCAACCGTAAACTCCAGGTCATAGGTCAGAGTGTCATCGATGGGAGAAGTAAGATTGGCACCTGGATTATAGGCAGAGAACTCTTTCTCAAGGGTGACTAAAGGCTGCTGAAGAGGTACTTCATTGATGGTGATTTCCCCTGTGGCACTAGCCTCACGCTCACCATTAGCTGGCGCCTCATCTCCGGCTTCTGCAGCTGTCTGGCTAGGTCCATTTGTATCGAAAGGAGTACCCACCGTAGCTGCATCAGTCGCATCGTTATCATCGGTAAAGATGCTACCACCGGAAGAGTCGTAGGGCTGGTTTTGCGCATCACCAGGTGTGTCACCATATTGCACCGTGATGATGTCATCTGACTGGGCTGAAGTAGACGTCTGAACAACAACCCGGACTTCAAAGGATGCTCCAGGAGCAACGTTTTCAATATCCGTACGGTTAGTGATGGTTTCTGTTGCGGGATCAAAGGTGCCATCATCATTCAGGTCGGCAACGATGCTAACAACACTGTCAACTGGGCCAGTAAAGTTAGCTAATGCTGGCAAACTGATATCAGTTTCGTCATTACCAACGTTGGTGACTTCAAAGGTGTAGACAGCTTGATCACCCGGTTGAACAGCCCCAGCAACGCCCTGTTGAGTAGCCGGATCGTACTTCTGAGCTCCGGTATTTGTAACGGTAATACCGGCAATCTCAGCGACCTCGACCACAACAGTATTGGATGTGGAGGTTTGAGGTGTACCATCGGGATCACGGTAGGTGGCGGTAGCAGTGTTAGTAATCTGTGTACCAGCGGCAGTTCCCTCTGCTAACACAACACCCACTAGGTTGAATATGCCACCGATCGCAAGTGCAGATGCAACGACCGGCTTACACAGCTGCCAGTTTAGTTTTTTAGAACTTTTATTCTTTGACATTATTTCTGAGAACCAATAAATGAATTGAGCAGGTTAGAGAACCACTTTTTTGAGGCTAATGAGCTAGGCTACAAGACTCAGGAAAGTCTGCTGCGACAGCTGAAATCGATATAGAATCCAGGAGTCAGAGGCCAAAATTACTAAGACTCCAAAGGAGAATTTTATTGGCCTAACAGTTTTTTCCGGACATCCCTTCAAAGGAAAGTATTGATAATTAGGAAGATCCGGAAACAACCCTTATAAACAAAGCTTGCAGGTGAAATATCAGACTTTCTTTCCTTAGCAAAAGGAGCAGAAATTCTATATCTCTACTTGGATGGCTTTGTATGTCTACATATATTGGATACCCAGAAAAAACAGTACTTCTACTACGTCACATCACCTGTCTTTATCCAGTGACATAAGCGGCAACTCTATCCCTATAGCCTGTAGTTTTACTGAGGCCAGCTTGTATTTCACGTTACCGACAAACAAACTGCCTGTTATCACCTACGGTATTTCTAAGTAAAATCACGTTTGTTTTTTATCTGATTATTTTTAGGAAAGACTAGCAAAAAAGGGATGGTGCTCTGCGAAAACACCATCCCATCTCTAGTAATCTAAATATGTCTAAAATTTAGGGCTCAAACGATTTTTATAGGGCAGAAGATCTAAAAAATATATTTTTCCGTGTTGCCTGCCTAATAATTTACGCTCCTCAAAAAACTACTTAGCCTCGAAGGGTGGCAAACTTATGACACAGCGGTAGCCATTATTTGAAGAGCCTTGAATGGTGATTTCACCACCGTGAATATCGGTTAGCTGCTGACTCAGAAGCAAGCCTAGTTCTTGCCTGACATCAGTAGTTTCAGACGCATTCTGAGGTGCATTAGTGTTAGCGTTAGATGTAGATAAGTCTTCTGTGAACTCTGACCCGTAGATGTCGTCCAGGGGGTTTATACAAGAAAGCATATGGTTTTGTTGTCCCCAAGCAATAACTGCCTGGGGCAGATCTTCCCCTAACCATGGATTAGAAACCCACGTTGCCAGATTTAGACGACTGTCTTTACGAGAAACATGCAGACGAACGATACTCCCCCCCGCAGAAGCTTCTGTAATACTAAGAATGAGATAATAAAGCAGCTGTTTTATGATGCGCTTATCGAGAACCCAAATGCGTGATCCTGGCTCTATTGTTATGTTAAAGCTCAAATCTTCTTGCTTAGATCTCAACTCTATGGGCTGCAAGCTCTGTTGAGCTAGCATTTCAATATCTACAGGTGTAAGGGACAGCTCACAAGGTTCGATCTCCAGTGCTCCCAGATCCATGATTTCGTTGGTCAGGGAGAGAAGGTTTTGACTACTGTGTAAAACAACGTTGGCATATTCCTGCTGTTTTTCGGTGAGTGGCCCATAAATCTCACGGCTTAGCATACTAGCCATACCTGTGATAGCGGTGAGCGGATTCCGTAAGTCTTGGGTAAGTTGAGAGATTAGGCTCGTGCGCAAAGTATTGATTTGGCCTTGAAGACTCTCTTCGAACGCAGTCATTGAGGTAGTGCCGACTGTCTGCTGGATCTTGCCATCTTTTAGCCAACACTTCTTTTCGTACTCACTCATAGCCCATCGAGCATTGAGCTCCAGCAGGGCAAGATCTTGCTGAGTATACTGACGCGGCATAATATCCATAATCTCTATGGTGCCAACACAGCATCCCTCTGCAGTCATCAGGGGTACCCCCAGGTAGGACTGAACGCCATATTTTTGAACTAAAATACTTTGGCTAAAGTCTGGGTGCTGGGTCACATTGGATAGCATCAGCGACTGGCCATTCTTGACAACCTGCATGCCAAAGGATTCAGCTTGAGGAAGTTCACGAGTTGCGGCCAGCTGATTCATGAGTCCCAAGCTTGATAACCCCATGGTGGCCTTGAAAATTTGGCTTTGTTGATCGAACACACTCACTAGGCAGATGGGGGCTGCTAGCAGCCGAGAAACACTCTGAGCAGCTTCTTCAAAAATAGGGATGGGTTCTAAGGTTGTGAGTCTAAGCTGCTCTAGCATATTCAAACGTAGCCGCTCCTGCGCTAGGGGCAGTTTCCCATGTAGCGAACCTGTAGAACGAAGACTAATAGGATTAGTTGGCTGATCGCTTGTCTCAGCTGGGCTAATACCGTAGTGCATTGTGATACTGCTAAAAAGTGTGTCTTGTGACTACAGCGTTCCCGAAACAATCTGCTGTTCACCTTCAATTCCAATAGAACAAGTAATTTGAATATATTGACACTGACATTTGATTAGCCTTAATCAACAGATTTTATCAGTCCAGCAAAAAGACATCTAGAGCTTGATAGCTACCTTGATGAACCAGACTGGACATATTTCCATATCATTGAATATTACTGAACTTGGAAAATGTCTGCTAACCGATGAGTACTGGAGCTAATGTTATGCAAAGCCCCGTGTGATACGTCGATAGATAGCGATGGTTTGTCTTGCTATTTTGTAATCAATAGTCCTTGAAACGATGAGGCATTGACGGAGCATTGAGTTAGAGTGGTATAGCCTGTCTGGAGTATTAAAGCCCAGGCGTTAAACTTGTTGATGTCAACACTGTTTGGACGTTTACTATGCAGCCTGCCCTTGCCATCGGTGCTCTTTTGCAAAATCGATACCGGATTGTACAGCTGCTCGGTCAGGGTGGATTTGGACGCACCTACTTAAGCAAAGATCAGGGGCGCTTTGATGAGCAGTGTGTGATTAAGGAGTTTCTGCCGATAGCGGGTAGCGATCGCTTTTCTGGTAAGGCGGCTCAGCTATTTCAGAGGGAAGCTGAAACCCTATATCAGATTAGCCATCCGCAAATTCCACAGTTTCGGGCTACGTTTGAAGAGAACCAACGCTTGTTTTTGGTACAGGATCATATTGAGGGATTGACCTACCGAGAGATCCTACAACAGCGACCGGGCCAGGCATTCTCAGAAACTGAAATCCGGGCTTTTTTGGGCCAGCTGCTGCCGGTCTTGGCCCATATTCATGCTAAAGGGATTATTCATCGAGACATTAGTCCTGACAATATTATTCTGCGGCGTAGCGATCAAAAACCCGTGCTGATCGATTTTGGTGTAGTAAAAGAGGTAGTCACTCGCCTGCAAACAAGCACAACGACGGTACAGGCGACAACAGTAGGTAAAGCGGGATATGCGCCGAGCGAACAGCTACAGTCTGGGAGGGCCTACCCCAGTAGCGATCTCTATGCCCTAGCGGTGACAGTCTTGGTGTTACTAACGGGAAAAGAACCCCACGAGCTGTTTGATGACACTAGCTTGAGCTGGCATTGGCGCTCGTTGGTCCAGGTGAGCGATCAGCTGGCGGCCGTATTGGATAGAGCCTTGAGCTATCGACCTAGCGATCGCTACCAGTCAGTCAGTGAGATGACCAAGGCACTGCAAGGTGGAGCCGCTCCTACTCCAGCAAAGCCCACCCAAGTATCGACAGCTAAATCCCAGTCACCACCAATGTCTGAAATGCGTACAGTGGCGGTGGGCAGACCCATCGCCACTACAGCAGCCTCGGCGGCGAGGCAGACAACCACCCGCACATCTAGAACCCAAGTGGTAACGTCGGCCAATCGTCAGGGGCCAATGGATAATCCGCTGGTGTTGACAGCCATGTTTTTAGGGGCGACCGCTTTGGCCGGTATTGGTGGGTGGGCCACGGTTAACTATATTTTGAAACCATCTCCACCGGTGGTGTCGGAGGAAGGGGTACAGCCGCTACCTATTCCTGAAGAGCTGGAGGAGCAACCTAATCAGGCCGAGACCCAATCACCTGAACCGCTGGAGCCAGTGGATGAGGTACCCGCTGACTTTACAACGGCCCTAGAGCTGGCGGCAGGCGATCAGCAAACCGTTGAGGGTGGAATCAAACAGGGTGAGACCGTTAGCTATCAATTTGAGGGCAAAGCTGGACAAACACTACAGGCAGCATTAGAGGGTGACGGGGTAGTATTTTCGGTACTAGATGCCGAAGAGAATATCCTCAGACGTGGTCGTCAGGTGTTGGATTGGCAAGGGGAACTGCCTGAAGACGGTCGCTATACGGTAAAACTCCAGACTACCCGCGGTACGGATCAGGGCGCTTATGCGTTGGATATGACCCTAGCAGCAGCCCCTAATGAAATCACGGCTGAAGGCGGTGATGGGTCTCCGACTGAGGGCGATGCTGACGAACAACCAGCCGCTGGGGAAGGCTCTGACGAGGAACCGCCGGAGGTACAAGAGCAAGTCTCCACGCAGCGAATCCAGTTCCCTGAAGGGGAAACAGGTGCACTGCTGGCGAACTCGGTAGGACCGGGACAGGTACAGCGCTACGTAGTTAATGCTCAACAGGGGCAAATCATTACTGTGAAAATCACCCAGGCTAATGGCCCCGTCACATTTGATGTGGCGTTCCCAGGGGGTGAACCGATCGCCGATGCCGAAGGGGTGCTGTACTGGAACAGTTATTTGCCCCTAGGGGGTGATTATGCGGTAGATGTTCGGTCGGTTAGTGCAGCGGAATTTACACTAGATGTGCAGATCGTTGGACAGGGAAATCCGTAAAAATCTGTTGGATACAACCACAATGGAAAAGGAGCAATGGGAAAGGGGCTACTGATTGCGGCAACGGATACGGACTGTGGCAAAACGGTGTTGACCTGTGCTCTGGTAGCCTACTGGCAACAGTATTGTGCGGATTGGCGTTTGGGACTGCTCAAGCCGATCCAATCCGGTGAGGGCGATCGAGAATTGTTTCAGCGGCTGTTTGATTTGGAGCAGCCGCTTTCGGAGCTAAATCCGGTATTTTATCGGGCGCCGTTGGCACCACCAATTGCCGCAGCGCTGGAGAATACGGCGGTGGATTTGGCCCCTGCCTGGCAGCGGTATGTCGACTTGGACCAACAGTGCGACTGGGTGCTGGTGGAAGGTCTGGGGGGTCTGGGCTCACCGGTGACCCACGAGCTGACGGTGGCCGATCTGGCGGCGGATTGGCGTTTGCCGGTGGTGTTGGTGGTACCGGTAAAGTTGGGCGCGATCGCAAATGCTGTCGCCAACGTCGCCCTGGCCCGTCATCATCGACTCCAGCTCCAGGGCATTGTACTCAACTGTACGAGTCCCACCGCCGAGGCTCAGTTAGAGCAGCTGGCCCCACCGGAGCTGATCGGCAATTTGACCCGTATTCCCATACTGGGGGTGCTGCCATATTTTAGCGACCCCACAGATGTGAGCCAGCTGGCGGCAGCGGTCCGAGGGCTGACCCTAGAAACAATTATGCCTGTCCCCTTCTGGGCAGCCTGATTGTTGTCGAGCATTCATGGGTAAGTGTCTATATACTTACCCATAACATCTGCGTTGGCTCAGCATCCATGGTTTCCACACTGCCCACCAATACCCGCATCTCTCCAGCGCCGCCCCAAGTACGGTCTACGATTCAAAGCCTGCAATCGTCGCTGGTGCAATGGCGACGCCACCTGCATCAGCGCCCGGAGCTAGGCTTTGAGGAGACGCTGACCGCCGACTTTATTACCCAGCAGCTCACCCAGTGGGGGATTGAGCACCAGACTGGCATTGCTAAAACCGGCATTGTCGCCACCATCAACGGCAGCCGCCCCGGACCGGTACTGGCCATTCGAGCCGACATGGATGCCCTACCCATCCAAGAACTCAACCAGGTACCCTACCGGTCGCTACACGATGGCAAAATGCACGCCTGTGGCCACGATGGCCATGTCACCATCGCTTTGGGGACAGCCCACTATCTGGCTCAACATCGCGAAACGTTTGCAGGCACGGTCAAAATCATTTTTCAACCGGCAGAAGAGGGTCCCGGCGGCGCTAAACCTATGATTGAAGCCGGGGTGCTGAGCCAGCCTGAAGTGGACGCCGTGATTGGCTTGCATATTTGGAATAATTTACCGCTGGGTACTGTCGGTGTCCGTAGCGGTCCTCTAATGGCCGCGACTGAGTATTTTCACTGCACCCTTCAAGGACGCGGTGGCCACGGTGCTTTGCCCCACCAGACCATTGACTCGATTGTGGTGGGCGCCCAGGTAGTGAACGCCCTGCAGACGATTGTGGCCCGCAACATTAGCCCCATCGACTCGGCGGTGGTGACCCTAGGCGAATTTCATGCTGGTACAGCGGTCAATGTGATTGCCGATAGCGCCCGATTAAGCGGTACCGTGCGCTACTTTAACCCTGAGTACCGCGATTTTTTACCGGAGCGGATGGAGTCCATTATCGCTGGGGTGTGCCAGGCCCACGGGGCTAGCTACCAGTTTGACTACCACCGACTGTATCCCCCCGTGATTAACGACCCGACCATGGCCGAGCTGGTTCGCTCGGTGGCCAGCTCAGTGATTGAAACCCCGGCAGGGGTAGTCCCTGAATGCCAGACCATGGGCGGGGAAGACATGGCGTTCTTTTTGCAAGAAAAGCCGGGGTGTTATTTCTTTTTAGGGTCGGCCAATCCTGATTTGAACCTGGCCTATCCCCACCACCATCCTCGGTTTGATTTTGATGAAACAGTTTTGGGAACCGGTGTGGAAATATTTGTGCGCTGTGTCGAGCGCTTTTGTACTAACGAATGAGCACCCCAACGTTGGGGAGTGCCCATCCTCTAAAAATCGATCGGCCTGCGACGACCCAAGCCTGGCGGGGCACCCTCGATCTGCGCTTGGCCAAGCTTAAGGGCAAAACATCACCCACTAGGGCCTACAGTACCGCTCCCCTAAGGGTGCAGCGGCCTTTTTATCCAGCGGCGGCCCCTGAAAACTGCCAAAGTGTCATTGTGCACACCGCAGGGGGCATGGTGGGCGGTGACCGATTGGAGCTGGCCATTACCGCTGAACCTGATACCCAGGCCCTGGTCACCACCGCCGCCGCCCACAAGGTCTATCGCAGCCTGGGCAGCTGGACCGAGCAGACAGTTCAGCTTGCGGTTGGGGCGGGGGCCTACGTGGAATGGCTGCCCCAGGAGCTAATTTTATTTAACGGTGGGCGGTTTCAGCAGTCCGTGCGGGTGGACCTTGCACCGGGTGGCATCTGGAGCGGTTGGGACATCACTCGCTTTGGCCGCAGCGCCAGGGGTGAAACGTTGACGACCGGGCAGTGGCGATCGCAAACTGAAATTTGGCAGCAGGGGACGCCCCTGTGGATTGACCGGCAACAGCTCACGGGGGGATCTGAGGTGCTCAACAGCTATCACGGGTTGGCCGGATACCCGGTGGTAGGCACGTTTTTACTATTGGGGCAGCCGCTCTCACCAGAGCACCTAAGCGGTATTAGAAAGCTACCGGCCTTAGCAAACGACGCTCCCTGGGATCTAGGCATTACCCTGCTAGACCAAGGGCTAGTGGCCCGCTACCGAGGTCCCTCTAGCCAGCTGGCGCGACGGCACTTTATCGCTATCTGGCAATATTTACGCACGGAGGTATTAGGACAAAAAGCCTATGTGCCAAGGGTTTGGGGAGTCTAGCTAACCTGTGGTAGTTTAATATCGCTGTTGTGATCGGTCCCTTTCGCCTCCTATGCAACTCACTCCCCAAGAAAAAGACAAGCTGCTTATTTTTACCGCTGCGCTGGTGGCCGAACGGCGTAAGGACCGAGGGGTAAAGCTCAACCACCCGGAGGCCGTCGCCTATATTTCTGCCGCCATTCTCGAAGGCGCACGGGATGGACGCACGGTGGCCGATCTGATGAGCTATGGCACCACTCTGCTAAGTCGCGATCAGGTCATGGATGGCATTGCCGAGATGATCCATGAAGTCCAGGTGGAAGCTACATTTCCGGATGGGACTAAGCTAGTGACTGTACACAATCCGATTCAGTAAACGTCTTGCACCTCAGTAGGCATATGGTTGAGTCTGGTGGATTTGTAAATGATGATGGCGGCAGAGGGCTTCAGGATATCGACCTGGATCCTAAAAGCCGTGCCGATGTGTTGGCTGCGATCGCAAAGGCCCTGGACCGCTATGCGCTGCCCCAAAAGGCCGCTAAAGCCCAGGCAGATATCCAGCAGCGACAGGCGGCAGGCGGCTATGGCGATATTGTCAGCGGGTATCAGTTTGCAGAGACCCTGACCCACCAGCTGCAAACCCTAACCACAGACCGCAGCTTGCAAGTGTACTTTAGCCCCACGCCGCTGCCGGAACTAAGCGCCGATACGCCACCGACCGCAGAGGAGCTAGCCTACCAGCAGCAGCAGAGCCAGCGTCGCAACTTTGACATCAATCGGGTAGAGCGGCTGGCGGGCAATGTGGGCTTTTTACAGCTCTATGGATTTGAACCACCGGAGTTTGCCGGTGACACCCTAGCGGCGGCGATGACCTGTGTGGCCCATACCCAGGGACTGATCATTGACCTGCGCCATAACCGGGGGGGCTCACCGGGAATGGTGGCGCTGCTGTGCAGCTATCTGCTGCCGCCCTACCCAGCCATACACCTGAGCGATGTGAGCTGGCCCGCAGAGGAACGTATTCAGCAAAGCTGGACTGTGCCCCATGTGGGGGGACCGCGCTATTTGGACCGGCCTGTTTATGTATTGACAAGTCCAGAAACCGCCACAGCAGCAGAGGAGTTTGCCTATAGTCTCAAGCAGCTTAAACGGGCCACACTGATTGGTGAAACCACAGCCGGGAAGGCAAACCCAGGCAGCGGGCAGCGGCTGCACGACCATTTTTGGATGTTTTTACCCACCGGGCAGGTCCTCAACCCAATAACGGGGGACAACTGGGAAGGCCGGGGGGTGCTGCCGGACTTTAAGGTGCCAGCGGAGTTAGCCTTAAAAGTAGCCCACTACATGGGGCTGACGGATTTGAGCAAACAGCCCCAACCGCCGGGGTTACAACCGGAGCTGACGGCAGCCCTAGAAACCGTAAAAAAACAGCTTGACCAAATGCAGCAAGATTTAATTAGCCAGCTGGGAGGATTACGATAATGTCTGATGGTTTAATTCCTGGGGAACTGTTGCCCGCAGAAGGCGACATTGAACTCAACGCCGGTCGACCAACGCTCACCTTAACGGTGGCCAATGGCGGCGATCGACCGATCCAGGTGGGCTCTCACTTTCACTTTTACGAAGTGAACGAAGCCCTTACGTTTGAGCGGGACCAGACCAAGGGGATGCGGTTGGATATTCCAGCGGGTACGGCGGTAAGATTTGAACCGGGGGATGAGCGCTCTGTGGTACTGGTGGCGCTGGCTGGGGAACGCCGAGTCTACGGTTTTAACCAACGCATAGAGGGCAGCCTGTAGGATCTTTAAAGAACTCAGTACTTTGGGTTAATGGCAACCCAACGAAAAATGAATTATGTCTGATTGGGGTATAGGCCGATTGAATCAGGAAAATATCTCCTGAAGCTTGGCCAACGGCCGACGTGTGCCACCCTGATGCAGACAACTGTCAGGGGCAGCTGGGATAACCAAACACATTCGTTCTGAGACTAACTGAATTCACTATGCTACGATTTCACCATTTTGCTGCGATAGCTTGCCTACATGGGGCTTTGCTGTTAAGTAATGTGCCAGCGTGGGGCCAGACGTCCGATGATATGTCGGGAAACCTGCCAGAGGCCGTTGAACCCGCTTTGGAAGGCATTGTGGATTTGGCTGAGACAGATTTACCGGTGGGCATCGGCTACCTTGCCCCGGCGGAACGGGCAGGGCTACAGGCCAGCTGGCTGTCGGAGGTGGAGCTACCCCTATACATTGAACCCGGTGGCGAGCACTGGGGTTGGATTTGGCAAGGGTGGCTGATTCCCAATGGCCAGCAGGCGTTTGCCATTGGCCGCGATGCCAGCTTTACCATGGTGAGCGTGGATCGACTGACGCTGGCGTTTCCAGTATGGGAGGCACGGGAAGATGGCTGGCTGCAGATGCAGTACACCGACGGCGGCAGTGCCTGGATTCATCAAGAGCAGCTAGACGATCGCGGGCTGGAGCTGAACTTTTATACCTGGGGTGAACAGCTGGCTCAAGCTGAGATTTTGCGTTTGCGGGATGACGGTGATAGCCAGGTTTTGCGATCGCAGCCTGAACGGGGCCGCAACGTCCTCAGCCTGATCAGCGCCAACAGTCTAATCGAACCCCTAGAAGTCCAAGACAACTGGATTCGTGTTCGTGTCACCCGCCCAGCTAACGGCTGTGAACCCCTGTCCGGTGCCAGTGAAGAAGAAGGCTGGCTGCAGTGGCAGGACAGCGAAGGCGACGTTCTGATGCTGCCGAGCCGTGAGGATTGCAGGGGATAGAAAATTAAAAATGTTCGCCACATACTCGTCGGAACTCCGCCCCTAGCGTAAGCTAACCAGTGGCCCTGCTGTTTACCCCTACACCCAGGAGATTTCGATGAGCTACCGCATGGATCGTCGCGCCTATGCCGAAACCTATGGACCCACGGTGGGAGACCGAGTGCGGCTGGCGGATACCGCCCTGGTGATTGAAGTGGAGCAGGACTTTACCACCTACGGAGACGAGGTCAAATTTGGCGGTGGCAAGGTAATTCGCGACGGCATGGGCCAGTCCCCCATTACCCGCGCCGATGGCGCGGTGGATATGGTGATCACCAACGCCCTAATTTTGGACTGGTGGGGCATTATCAAAGCCGATATCGGCATCAAAGATGGCCGCATTGCCAAAATCGGCAAAGCTGGCAACCCCTACATTCAAGACAACATCGATATTATTATCGGTCCCGCCACCGAAGCCGTGGCGGGTGAAGGGATGATTGTCACCGCCGGGGGGATTGACTCCCACATCCACTTTATTTGCCCGCAGCAGATTGAAACGGCCATTGCCAGCGGTGTGACTACCATGCTCGGCGGCGGTACGGGCCCCGCCACGGGCACCAACGCCACCACCTGCACCCCCGGAGCATGGAACATCTACCGGATGCTGCAGGCCGCAGATGCCTTTCCAATGAACCTTGGCTTTATGGGCAAGGGCAACAGCGCCCAGCCGAACGGTCTGATAGAACAGGTGCAGGCTGGGGCCATGGGGCTAAAGCTACATGAAGACTGGGGCACCACCCCCGGCACCATCGATACCTGTCTGGGGGTGGCCGACAGCTTTGATGTGCAGGTAGCTATCCACACCGATACCCTCAACGAGGCGGGGTTTGTCGAGAACACCATCGCCGCCTTTAAGAACCGCGTCATCCACACCTACCACACTGAAGGAGCAGGCGGCGGCCACGCGCCGGACATTATCAAAGTGTGTGGGGAGGCTAACGTGCTGCCCTCCTCCACCAACCCAACGCGACCTTACACCCGCAATACCCTCGATGAACACCTGGATATGCTGATGGTGTGCCATCACCTCAGCCCCAGCATTCCAGAGGATGTTGCCTTTGCAGAATCTCGAATTCGCCGCGAAACCATCGCCGCCGAAGATATTCTCCACGATCTCGGAGCCTTTAGCATGATTGCCTCCGACTCCCAGGCCATGGGTCGGGTGGGGGAAGTGGTGATCCGCACCTGGCAGACGGCCCACAAAATGAAGGTACAGCGCGGAGCCCTCCCCGAAGACTCGGAGCGCAACGACAACCATCGGGCCAAACGCTACGTGGCCAAATACACCATTAACCCTGCCATTACTCACGGTATTGGCCACGAGGTAGGCTCCCTTGAAGCGGGCAAGCTAGCGGATATCTGTCTGTGGAAGCCTGCCTTCTTTGGGGTCAAACCCGAGCTTGTGATCAAGGGAGGGGCAATTGCCTGGGCCCAGATGGGGGACTCCAACGCCAGCATTCCCACACCGCAGCCGGTGCATATGCGGCCGATGTTTGGCGCTTTTGGCGGAGCGATTGCCAGTACGTCACTGACGTTTGTTTCCCAGGCGGCGGTCGAGGCTGATATTGCTAGCCAGATTGGGCTGCAGACACCGGCGGTGGCGGTGAGTGGCTGTCGTAATCTCAGCAAAGCCGACATGAAACTCAACGACTACCTGCCCCAGATGGATGTGGACCCTGAGACCTATGAAGTTCGTGCTGACGGCCAGCTACTCACCTGCGAACCGGCAGAGGTGCTACCCATGGCCCAGCGATATTTCTTGTTTTAATGGTTGGAAAAAGTGGCTAGTGCAGGGCCAAGACTAAGAATTCGGGTTATACGTCAAAGGAAAAGGGTGAAAAGAATCTGCCTGAATGTCAATAATCTGGAGAAATTCAGTCGTATAAGATTTTCCCTTTCCCCTGCTTCCCTTTCCCCAATCTCAGCCCGAAAATTTAGCTTTGACAGACCACTAGCGGTATGACTAACGTCATTTTTTTAGGCGTATCGTCATCATTTTCCACTGAGTGTAAAAAAACTGATAGCGGATGTAGTAGGCTCACACCAGGTAACAGATGCCCGTTGCCGCTTGCGCCCCCTCACTTCAGCTGTTTTTTAGATTCCCAATGATGACATCTGCTATCAAAAACCTAGGATTGCTCAGTCTAGCCAACGCCCTGACGTTGCTAGCTGTTAGCCCCAGCTTTGCTCAAACCACTGCCGCCGAAGCGGATGCCCTAGATGCCGCCAGCCTGACCCCAGATGAAGTAGTCGCCCAACGGCGCTCAGATAGCGATGATCGCCTCAACTACTTTGGCATTGGTGGCACCATCGGTGTGATCGACGATGGCGATACAGAACTGGGCGATGGCGGGTTTTCCCTGGTGGGTCGGTTTTCGATTAACGAGAATCTGGCGCTCCATTCGGCCTCTGTTTTGGGAGGAGATAGTATCTCTACCTTTGCGCTGACAACCGGCCTGCCATTCGGGGGTGAGGTTAGCGATCGCATCACCCTGGTCCCCTTTTTCGGAGCCGGCATCGGTGTAGAATTCGACGATTTTGAAATTAGCCCAATCGCAACAGCCGGCGTCGATGTCCCCATCAATGACCTATTTACCGGCACCGCACGGGTCAATGCCGCCATTAACGACGGTGTAGATGTCGGCGTGGTCCTGGGTGTTGGGGTAGACGTGTTGGATTTGTTTTAGAACAACTGGTGTCAGGAGAGCGGATACTCTTCGTTGCTCTCGAGGAGGATGACGAACCCTCAGATAATGTTATCCGCTCTCCTGATTGGACAATCGAAATCCTTTCCCCCGACCAAGCCCCAAACCGTGTAGCTGATAATATCGTTTACTGTCTAAAAAATGACATAGGTTTGACTGATATGGGCGTTTTCCTTTTGGGCAGCCATAGGGGCGGCCCCTACTGTTCTGTCCTTGATTGCCAGGTTCTGCATGACTACCTTCCAATACACTAGCCTGATCGCTGCTCCACCCGAAACCGTCTGGCGTTTCCATGAGCGTCCCGATATCCTAAATCTGCTGACTCCGCCCTGGCAGCCCGTCGAAGCCGTCCGCCGGGAGGGCGGCCTCGGCCCCGGAGCCGTTAGCGAGTTTCGCCTGTGGCTAGGTCCTATTCCCATCACCTGGCTGGCCCGCCACACCGATGAGTATGAACCCAATCGACTATTTACCGACATCCAAGCAAGCGGTCCGCTGGATGCTTGGACCCACCGCCATCGGTTTGTGCCCGAGGGCGAGCACACGCGACTGACCGACGATATTACCTTTACCCTGCCAGCGGAGTGGCTAAGCGAGCCGATGATCGGCTGGTTTGTACAGCAGCGCCTGCAGGATATGTTTGAGTATCGCCACAGGGTGACGCGGGAGGCGTGCGCTAGTAAACCCACCTCAAGCACCCCCTAAAAGGGCAAACGTCCCGGCTCAGGCAATATCCGTTGGGGGCTTTTCCTGTAGCTGCTTGAGCTGCTGGCGTAGAACCTGCTCTAGCATAGTCCTGGACACCTCTACCCCCTGACCCTTGCCTTTTTCCTGCATAAAAATAATGCTGTCCACCTGTTTGAGCGACAGCAGCTGAAACAGCAGATGGGTGCTTGGATGGGGCAAGGCCATCATCTGCGGATTGTTTTCCTGACCCACCGCCGCTGTGGCCAAAGATGGATAGGCATAGACCACCGTCTTGGTTGCCTTTGGATCCTGCCGCCCCCTGAGGGTTGTCATCACCCAGCCCTGACCGAGGGACTGCACTATATAATAATTTTCCTTTGGCAGCTGTCCCGCAATTTCCTTCAGCAGGGGGGCTACCAGTGAAATTGCCTGACTGGTGGTTTCGTCCGGGGCATCATCAATCAAAGTTTGAATTTGCTGTTCAATATCCATTTGATTTTTTTGATAGTTTCGTGAAAATTACTGACTTATGTTAGAACCTGCGGAAAACTGTCTATGCTCGGGTAGGTAATGCCTGGGATATGAACGCCTTACATGACCACGCTGCTAATGCCCGAGGAAACATCTATCACACTTGTAGAAGCACTGAATAAAGAAGTTTTGCAGTTGCTTCAGCAAGCGACTAGAACCTCTGAGCGAAGCTGTCAGGCGGTTGCCGATCGCATCTGTAGCGAGTCGCTTCGTATTTGTACCGAAAGCCAGCGTATTCAAGATTCTGGAGATGTGGACAGTTGGGCATTTAACCTGGCGCGTCATCGGGTCGACCAGTGCATTCGCTATTACAAACTTAGCTCCGAACGGGGTCGGATCGAACTGCACAGTACCCTGAGTGCCATCATCTATCGCTACATTTCTGCCCCCTACTCCCAAGCTAGCTATCAGGCCCGTCTTTCCCTAATTGAAGATTTTCTGCAAAATTTTTACAGCGAGTCGATCAATGCGTTTCGTCGAGAAAATCAGATGTCGGCGGAGTACCAGCCTCGCACAATCCTCGAGCTGGCCGAATACATGGCCTTTACCGAGCGCTATGGCAAG
Source organism: Cyanobacteria bacterium P01_H01_bin.26 (assembly GCA_038748225.1). GTDB lineage: Bacteria > Cyanobacteriota > Cyanobacteriia > Phormidesmidales > Phormidesmidaceae > Leptothoe. The sequence continues at coordinate 17,373 of JBCDJC010000031.1, forward strand.
CGCCGCATTCCGCTGCGACGGGGCCGCAGCCAGCAGCTAATAATTCTACGCGCCCAGACCTTTTCCAAACAGCAGCCGCCAGAAACCGCAGTGGATATTGAGCAGGCTACGGAGGCCGCCAATGAGAACGACCAGGGTTGGAAAACAGCCCCCATCCAGCGGCTGCGGGAAGAAATTTTGCTGCAGTCAGATACGCCGCCGGAGGATAACCTGCGGGAGCGCGTCGTGGATGAACTGATGGTCTACCTCAAGGAAAAAAAGCAGGAGGACTGTGCAGACTACTTTAGCCTGCGGCTGATGGACCTGCCCGCCAGCGAGATTGAAGAAGTGCTGGGTCTGACGGCGCGGCAGCGAGATTATCTACAGCAGCGCTTTAAGTATCATCTGTTACGCTTTGCCCTGACTAACCACTGGGAGTTGGTCCATGAATGGCTTGGTATCGAGTTAGAAAAAAACTTGGGATTGACCCCTCAACAGTGGGATCACTTACAGGAAAAAATGGACCAGAGCCAGGCCAAACTGCTGCAGCTTAAGCAGCAGGGACTGTCCGATACAGACATTTCCCAAACCCTGGGTCTCAGTCTGACTCAAATCAGAAAACATTGGTCTAAACTGCTTGAACAAGCATGGGAATTGCGTAACCTATCAGTGAGTTAAGCGATCTGCCAGTGGGTCGTTTTTTTATGCATCCAGCCGAGCTAAATTTTTTACACTCTCGGCGTTATCATCCGGATCGGGGGCAATCAGCTATGAATAGTGAGTCAGAAAATTTAAAGCGCTTATTGCTAGAGTTCTTGACTTTTGATCGCTCGGCGTCGCCCCAATCAGGGAGTGAGCCTACCCCACCGACAGGATCCAACCCATCAGCAGTTTGTGCATCTGAAGTCGGATCTGACGCTGTATCATTTGACTTTTTATTTGAGACGGGTCAGTCGTTTAACTTCGGAGATAAAACCACTGTGCAAGATCGTTTCCACACACTTTTAAAACACCGATTCCAGACGGAGTATGCCAACCGGCCCCCGCTGTTTCCCTGGGAAGCCGAGGTGCGTGAGTACCCAGCTGAAGTACCCATGCCCGCCTACGCTCAGCCGATCAGCCGGCTGTGGCTTGAAAATCCACTCCGGTTTAGTATTTCCAGTAAATTGCCCGAAGCTGTTTTACATCGTTTGCTAGAGCGCTGCCAGAGTATGGCGCAATCTACCCAAAAGCAGGGTGTAAAGCTTGTACATATTGTGGAGTCTCTTTTTCCAGAGTCTCTAGAGGCGCTAGAACCCATTGCCAACATTGTCTTGACTCCGGCATACCGGTCTGGTTCAGCCCTGGCGGAGGCAACTCTCCAACAGGAAGTTGAACATTTAGCGGGTGGCTATGAGCAGGCCACCCCCGAACAGCAGATCGCCCTAACCATGCTGGCATCCATGGAAATCATGTCGGCACTTACGCTGACGGTGTCTGCTGCAGAACCCACGGTCGGCCGCGACTGGGTTACACCCCAGGGTGTGGTCCATGTCGATGTGACCCATGCGGGGGCGATGTTGATTATTAATACAACTATGCCGACGGGTGGCAGTATCCAGCTCATGGGTGCCGATGCGGATAGTCAGTCGTCTCGCTCCGATGCCGGTATACTCACGCTGGCACAGGCCGCTCCGGTGCTTGGCAATGCCTACTCTTTAGAGGTTCATCTGGATGATGATGGCCAGCGACCCCTAAGATTTTCGGTAATGCTGGTAGAGCCATCTGTGAATTGAGCCAGCTAGGATAGAACCACACCAACTTAGCTGTTTGTTTGGGTGTCTTTCTTAGTATGGTTTCTCCTATTTCTACACCCCATGGTCCCCTCCCAAGATGGCGGCAGCGGCTGAGTGCCCTGCCGTCGTCTGTGTCTGAAGACTCTATCGCGCTGCGGGTGCTGGTACAGGGACTGGTAACGGTGGGCATTGGCAGTCTGAGCGTGGCGGCCTCAGGGGTAACCGACACATCAATTTGGAATCTGTTGGCAATTCCGCTCAGTGCGGCGGGGGCCTATTGGAGCTGGCGCAGCCGTCGCCGGCATAATGTGGCAGCCAAGTTTTTGATCGCCCTGGGTATGTTGGTGGCCCTGGCGTTCTTTTTGGGTAAGATGCTGCAGGTCCCTGGCGATACGCGCATTGTGCTGGCGGAGCTGCTGATCCATTTGCAGGTGCTCCACAGTTTTGACCTGCCGCGCCGCAAAGATCTGGGCTATTCGATGATGATTGGGCTGGTGCTGGTGGGGGTGGCGGCCACCATCAGTCAGACCCTGACCTTTGGGCCGTTTTTGCTACTGTTTTTGCTGCTGGCGCTGCCAGTGCTGGTGTTGGACTATCGCTCTCGGCTAGGGCTGCTGGGCTGGCGCAGACTGACGAGCGAGTTTCCCCTAAAACAGCTGGGTAGGATTGTGCTGATCGTACTGACGTTGGGTCTGGTGATTTTTATTGCCATGCCGAGGCTGCCGGGCTATCAGCTACAGACCTTTCCGGTGAGCGGCAGTATAGATGTGACTGGAGAGGCGACTAGCCGACGGATTTTTAATCCGGGCTATGTGAATAGCGGCAACAGCAGTACCGATGATTCAACGGGGGCGGATAATAACGGCACGGGGGATAGTCCGGAAACGGGACCCGGACGGCTGAGTACCGACTTTTACTACGGATTTAATCGACGAATTAATCAAAACCTGCGGGGTGAGCTGGAGCCCCAAGTGGTGATGCGGGTGCGATCGCAGCTAGAAGGCTTTTGGCGAGTTATGGCCTTCGACCGCTACACCGGCCAGGGGTGGGAGGTATCCCGGGCTGAGTCCCTCATCAACCTGGGCCGATCGCCGCTGTCCTACCGGTTTGTGGCCGTCAGACCCCGAGCCATCGGACCCACCCGCGAGGTCGTCCAAACCTTTACCATGGTGCAGGACTTTCAGAATTTGGTACCGGTACTCTATGCACCAGAGTCCGTTTACTTTCCAGCCGATGAGCTATCGATGGATGCTGAGGGTGCCCTACGCCCGTCAGGACCGCTACCCGAAGGTCTGACCTATACGGTGGTCTCCCGAGTCCCCCTGCGGAATGCCGAGCGCCTCAACCAAAGCTCCACCGACTATAGCGAGCCGATTCGGCAATATTATTTACAGATTCCAGCCGAAATCCGAGACTCGGTGCGGGCCGAAACTGAGCGCTGGCTGGCCACCGCTGAGACGCCCCTCACCACCCCCTACGAGCAGGCCACATTTTTGGCCCAGGTACTGCGGGAGAACTACACCATCGAAACGGACTTACCGTTTTTTGAGAAAGGTGAGGATCTAGTCAGCGCCTTTTTGTTTAAGTACAACGGGGGCGGTCGCGACCAGTTTTCAACCGTACTAACGATGATGCTGCGCTCCATCGGTATTCCGGCCCGGCTGGCCACCGGGTTTGGCCCAGGGCAGTTTAATCCCTTCACTGGCTTTCACATCGTCCGCAATACCGATGCCTACGCCCTGACAGAAGTGTATTTCCCCAACCAGGGTTGGTTTTACTTTAGCCCTATTCCCAACAGTCGACTGCTATCCCCCGACGACCGCAGCACCAATCCGTTTACCGTCCTGCGGCAGCTGTGGGAGCTGTTGGAGGGCGCGCTACCAGCCCCGGTAGCTGGCGCTTTGCAGCGTGGTTTTCAAGCCATTCTGGGTTTGATTGGTTTTCTACTGCGGTTTTTGGGCCGATTTAATGGCCAAGGCTGGCTGAGCCTCGTCTGGTGGGCCATGGGCCTAACCGGTGCCAGCTTTTTGGGCTGGCTGGGGGTGAAGGGCTGGCAACGATGGCGGCGCCGTCTTAGACTCAGCCGTCTGGCCCCGGTCGAGCAAGTTTATCAGCAGATGCTGCTGGTGTTGGCCCAGCGGGGCTATGGCAAACAGGCCAGCCAAACCCCGTTGGAATACGCCGCCAGATTACGGACACGCCCTGACTTTCGCCAGGGTGGCCTGGTCAGCCAGATGATTGCTCACTATGTGGACTGGCGCTATGGTGGGCAGCCCGTAGACGTGAATGGATTGAAGTCCAATTTACGGGAGCTAAGACGGAGCGGTCGATAGCCTGGCTCTAGGGATACAGGGAACGATCTTCTCGCTTAGGAAACAAAATTTATCAGGCTCCATCATTAGACATACAGGCGTTCTATGGAACACCAGACGTACAGGCGTTCCATGGCAACCTCTTCGACATTAATTTTTGGAGCGTATACAATCCCTATCCCTTAATCACATCTATCGATTTCCTTGGCGGACAACGGCATTACGATTGCTTACAATCGCCTAATAAACGTTTTGCTCAAGAGGTCAGCCTGTGGTCAGCTTAAAACAGCTTGTTAAAAATCCCCTCAAGGTTTTTGGAAATAGCGTCAAATCCTCAAAACAATTTCATCCAGAGGTGTTTGACAGCCACGTGATGACCACCTACGGTCGCTTTCCACTGGCGCTGACCCGGGGGGTTGGCTGCCGGGTGTGGGACAACCAGGACAATGAGTATCTAGATTTTGTGGCGGGGATTGCCACTTGCACATTGGGCCATGCCCACCCGGTGATGGTGGAGGCGGTAACCCAGCAGATTCAGACCCTGCACCATGTGTCGAACCTGTATTACATTCCAGAACAGGGGGCGCTGGCCCAGTGGCTGACGGAGCGATCCTGTGCCGATCGGGTATTTTTTTGTAACTCGGGGGCTGAGGCCAATGAGGGGGCGATTAAACTAGCCCGTAAGTATGGCCACACCGAGCTGGGCATTGAGCAGCCGGTGATTATTACCGCCAATGCCAGCTTCCACGGACGTACCCTAGCGACTATCACAGCCACGGGCCAGCCCAAGTATCAAAAAAACTTTGCACCGCTAGTGCCTGGATTTCACTATGTGCCTTACAACGACAGTGGAGCATTGGAGAGTGCGATCGCAACCCTCAATGCCGACGGTCCCCGCGTCGCGGCCATTCTGCTTGAGGCGCTCCAGGGAGAAGGCGGGGTCAACCCCGGCCAGGTAGAGTATTTCCAGCGGGTGCGCCAGCTTTGCGACCAGCACAAGATTCTACTAATCTTGGACGAGGTGCAGGTGGGCGTGGGTCGTACTGGCAAGCTGTGGGGCTATGAACACCTGGGGATTGAACCCGATGTATTTACCGTAGCCAAGGGACTGGGGGGCGGTATCCCCATTGGGGCCATGCTGTGTAAAGCCAGCTGTGATGTGCTCAGACCCGGCGATCACGCCAGCACCTTTGGCGGCAACCCGTTTGCCTGCGGGGTAGCCCTGACGGTGTGCCAAACCGTCGATACAGAAAACCTGATAGCCAACGCCAATGCCCGGGGGCAGCAGCTGCGCCGGGGGCTGCAACAGCTAGTCAATACCTATCCCCAGCTGTTTGAGCAGGTGCGGGGTTGGGGGTTGATCAACGGTCTGGTGCTCAAGGCCGACGCACCGTTAAAATCTATCGACATCGTTAAAGCAGCGATGCCCCAAGGACTGTTACTAGTGCCCGCTGGTCCCACCGTTGTAAGATTTGTACCACCGCTAATGGTCAGCGTCACCGATGTTGATGAAGCCCTGGAGAAGCTGTCTACGGCAGTCAGCTCTCTTGGCTAGTTTAGAGCCAGGAGGCTAATCGATGAAACAGTCTGTCATTCAGGTAGATGCGTTTGCAAGTCGCCCCTTTAGGGGGAATCCGGCAGCGGTCTGCATCAGTAAAGCACCGCTGGCCGAGGGGCTGATGCAGCAAATTGCAACGGAGATGAACCTGTCGGAGACAGCGTTTCTCTATCCGCTCAAGGAGGAGGGTAACTTTAACCTGCGGTGGTTTACCCCAACGGCGGAGATTGACCTATGCGGCCATGCCACCCTGGCCAGTGCCCATGTGCTATGGACCGAAGGACATTTAGAAAACGGTATTACAGCGCGGTTTCAGACGAAAAGCGGCGAGCTCCTGGCATCCCACCAGGGAAACTTGATTCAGATGGATTTTCCAGCCCAGCCCATGCACGATACCCTCGTTTCTCCACAGCTGGTGGCGGCGATGAACCACGCGGATATTGTCCACGGCGCTAGAAATGAAACCAACTATCTAATCGAGCTGCGATCGCACCAGGCCGTGGCCAATCTCACCCCGGATTTCGAAAAGCTAAAAAAACTCAACTGTCAGGGGGTGATTGTCACCAGTATCGGTGACGCCCCCTACGACTTTGTTTCTCGCTACTTTGTCCCGGCCCTGGGAATTCCAGAAGATCCGGTTACCGGTGCTTCCCACTGTGCGCTCGCCCCCTACTGGCAGGCCAAACTGGGCAAAGATAAAATGGTCGCCTACCAAGCCTCGGCCCGGGGGGGAGTGCTCCAGGTCGAATGCACCCCCGAGAGAATCTACATTAGCGGTCAGGCCGTTACGGTCATGCGGGGCGACCTGTTGTTGTAGTACGCAATCAGTCAACCCGCTGCAGCATTACCGGGCTCGATCCCAACGTTACCCCCCGTCGCTGCGGTTTGACCGGCTTCTGGTTAACCAGCTCCAGGGACATCGTTCTCAGCAATGTACTTAACACCAGCTTTAGCTCCATCTGCGCCAGGGCCGATCCCACACAGCGCCTAACCCCGTTACCAAAGGGAATGAACTCGTAGGGCGAATAGGTCTTCTCTAAAAATCGATCGGGGTTAAATTCCCTAGGGTGCTCATAAATCTCTGCATTTTGGTGGATGAGATAGATGCACCCCATGAGCAACGTGCCAGGTTCAATCGGGTACCCCATCAGTTCCAGGGGTTGTTCCGCCCGGCGAGGAAAGGTGAGGATGGCGACAGGATAGATGCGCAGGGTTTCATTACACACCGCATTTAAATAGGGCAGCCGCGTCACCGCTAGGGGATCGGTGTCATCGCAGCTACTGAGTTCCTCCATCAAACGCCGGTGGATATCTGGCCGCGAGTAAATCCAGTACAGCGCCCAGGTAAGCGCGGTGGCAGTGGTTTCGTGCCCCGCCACCAGCAACGTCATCAGCTCATCGCGCAGTGATATGTCATCTAGACCTTCGCCCTGTTCATCCCGGGCCGCCAGCAATAGTGAGAGCACATCGTCGCGATCGCTCGTATCCTGACGACGACGATCGCGAATTTCATCGTAAATGATGCGATCGCACATTTCCGACATCCGCCGGACCCGATACCCCGGACTCCAGTCCCCCAAGTCCTTACTCAAAAAGGGAAAGAATATCAGCAGCGACGCCAGCGGACTCGCTACCATATCTAGTCGCCGGGTTAGCGACTGCTGCAGCTGTTCATAGCGCTCCCCCTGGGTCAGACCAAACACCGCCTGCAAAATTACCCCCATGGTAATTTTCTGCATCGACATCCGGGCAGAAAACGGCTGACCCACTTGCCAGGTAGCCGCCACTTTCTTTGTAATACTGCAAATCAGTTCGCCATAGACCTTGAGCCGCTCCCCATGGAAGGGAGGCATCACCAGTTTACGATGGCGACGGTGTTCAGCCCCGCTCAGCAAAATCAGAGAGCGGCTGCCCAGCAAGGGTTCGACAATCCGGTTCGCCTCACCGGGGGCCGTAATCTCAGCCGTTGTGTCGTGGGTCAAAATGTACTGCAGGGCCTCTGGATGATTCACAAATATCAAAGGAGCCGCCGTCACCGGAGAAATCGGGGCAGCAAACAAGTTTCCATAGCGCTGTCGATTAGTTTCCATATATCCAACAGGGTTCAGCGCCCACTGGATGGTTTGTAGCCCTTTGGGTGTTGTTGGGTGTTGGATAGCTGGCATAGTTTTGGACAGTAGAGACCAGCCACTATTTTAACCGTTCAAAATTTGTTGCCCAGCAAACAGAAAAATCTGCCAATGGTCCGTTAACCTGTGCCAACAGCCTAGCGATGGGGCCGTCAGCTGTATGTTGTACAATCAGTAACCCTGTATGCTTCGCATCATAGCCAAAATTATGACTGCCCTCAGCGTTAACCTTAATAAAATTGCCCTCATACGCAACTCTCGCACCATTGGCATCCCCAGCGTGGTCAAGGCGGGTGAAACCTGTATCCAAGCCGGAGCCTATGGCCTGACGGTACATCCTCGACCAGACCAGCGTCACATCCGCCGGCACGATGTGTACGACCTGGCAGAGCTGTTAAAAAGCCATCCCACCATTGAGTTTAATATCGAAGGCAATCCTTTAGAATCCGGGTTTATGGAGATCGTGCGCGACGTCACCCCCAACCAGGTCACCCTGGTACCCGACGATCCAAATCAGTTTACCTCTGACCACGGCTGGAACATTGCTAAAAATGGCGAGACTCTGATACCTCTGATCAAAGAGATCCAGGCACTGGGGGCACGGGTGAGTTTGTTTATGGACCCGGACCCGGAGCAGATTCGTCTGATAAAATCACTGGGGATAATGGATGGGCCAACAGAAACCCGAATTGAGCTATACACCGAACCCTATGCGACGGCTTGCCGCGAAGGGACCCAGGATGAAATGGAAACACAGCATACCAGCTACGCGGTAGCGGCAAAGGTAGCTAAGGACTGCGGTCTGGGAATCAATGCAGGCCACGACTTAAATCTGGAGAATTTACCTCAGTTTTTACGCATTCCAAATATTTTGGAAGTATCCATTGGCCATGCGCTGACGGCAGATGCGCTAATGATGGGGCTAGAAGCAGCGGTCAAGGCTTACCTAGATGTTATTGCCACAGCCAATCAGTAACACCTAGGGAACAACATTAATTAGGTTTCACAATCTGATGGACACAAAACCCAATGTACAGACGTTGCAGACAGCGTCCAGCATTAATCTGTGGATCTGATACAATCCCTATCCCTGAGCAATAACTATGGATACCCCTCCTATTTCTCGTCACTTTACAGGGACTCCTTGGGAGCCCCAGGTAGGGTATTGTCGCGCTATTCGAGTGGGTAACCAAATTTTTATTTCAGGGACAGCCCCAGTGGATGACGATGGCAATACCGTTGCCCCCGGCGATGGCTATATCCAGGCCAGGCAGTGTTTTAAAATTATTCAGAAGACTCTCCAGGCCATGGGAGCCGATCTGTCAAACATTGTGCGCACACGGATGTATGTAACAGACATTAGCCGCTGGGAAGAGTACGGTCAGGCACATCAGGAGGCCATGGGAGCCTACCCACCCGCCACCGCTATGGTGGAGGTGAGGTCGCTGATCAATCCAGACATGCTGATCGAAATTGAAGTAGATGCGCTGGTGTTTTAAGTCGCCCAGGTTGCCATTGGCCAATAGCAACAGCCCTTAGTTTCCCCAAGGCTCTTGGCATATGTACGAGGAAACCCAGGGCCTTGGACAATTAACTTTTAATCGATCCTCACTCTCCTGGTTAGTATCGCCATCACCTCGTTGACTCGCCCGGTGGGCAAGGGTCGACTCCAGTCGTTGGGCTCAGCGTAGTTGAGCTTGTGGAGTAGAGCAATGGTGTTACGAACAGCAGTGAGACTGCCCAGAAGGGTATGGTGTACGGCTTCGTACTCATACTCAGGCAAGGACTCAGGCTGGTGCCGGTGGGCATTGGACTCCTGGTTTGGATCGTCTCTAAACATGGTTCTGGTTCTCCAGTAGGGTACAGACCTCAACCCTTTTCAGAGAGAGGATTTGAGGTTAAGGAAAGCCAGAACCTAAAAACTCAGCTAACCCTCAAAGCGTTTGCAAATCAGGATAGCTGAGTATAATACCCTAGCCGCCAGACTGCCTTGATCAGTTTGGGGGTAGCCATCGGCACGGTGGTGGAAACACCTGCCGATGGTGCCAAATTATTAGGTTCCAGTAAGACAGTCGCGAATATCGCAACTTAAAGAAAGAGTAGAGCAAGCTTACTATACTCGTCAAGTAAAAGATAATTTTTTCTTCGTCTGAGTAAATACTTCGCAAGACAAACAACTCGTTGCTAATGTGGTCTCAGCTCTTTAACATCTGTGCCACAGCTATCTAAAAAATTGGTGAGGGTTTATGGACAGCTGGATATTCACCGCCCGCCAACGCTTCAAACCATCCCAAACCAAAGACTGGCATAGCTACGTTCAGTTCTCCGGTTTTACCCATGTCACTGAAGTCGTCACCCTAGACAGCATTCTCTGTCCCGACCTGATGGACGATCTCACGAACGAAGACTGGTCCCACAATGTCCAAGCCGACTACCGCATCACCTGGTTCACCAATCTTGACTACCTGCGCCAACGCATTTGCTGGCGAACAGGTGAGGGGCAGATACTCGCCATCCTTGAGCAACCCACCCACATCCATAAGGCTCCTCCGCCATTTGAATTTTGCGGCTTCGATATCCTCGACGACCATGACGGTAATAGTGTCTTAACCAACTGTGGGCAGTTTCTAGAACAAGACGCTGGCTTTACCCCCTCGGATGTCAATCAATTTGGACTGCTATCAGACCTTGAGCATGCCAATGCTGTCGCTGCAAAACTTCGTTCATCATTTTCGGATGAGCCTCATTGTCGCAACTGTCGCGTTTGGCAAATTGCTCGTGATATAGAACCTTACGCCTAAGTTGTACCAAAGATGGACCCTAAAATAGGTGTTGCTGAAATGGAGATATACCAACAACTTCTAAAGTTGACTATTCCAGAGACATAGCTGCAAAGTGTTTCCGTAACAAATCATGTACAAACCGATAGCGGCCACCGATTCTTTGGATACATAGATGTTTGACGGCATGGTCTAGAAAACGGGCGTCGTTCCAGCCGGAAAGTCAATGTTTGCTGTTGTATGCCATCCTATAAGCGTGTTCCAAAATTTGCAGTTTTTTATCGATTGGGAGAACAAACCATGTATCACTGGGACCTGTAACGCCGGATCGTATTGATCCGGCCACTCAACAACTTTCTGAAACCTACAACCATCGCTCTGTTGAAGCTCACTGGCAGACTATCTGGCAGCAAACCCAGATTTACGACACCGATACCGCCAGAGCATCTCCCGACCAACCGCCTTTTTACAACTTGATGATGTTTCCCTACCCGTCTGCGGCGGGGTTGCACGTGGGAAATGTGTACGCTTTCACCGGAGCCGACATCTACGGTCGCTTTATGGCCATGCAGGGCAAAGATGTCTTTGAACCGATGGGCTTCGATGCCTTTGGTATCCATAGCGAAAACTTTGCCATCAAACAAGGTATTCATCCCCGACAGCTCACAGCTCAGAATGTGGAGCGGTTCCGGGAAACTCAACTAAAGCGGATCGGCAACCGCTTTGCCTGGAATCATGAGGTCAATACGACCGATCCGGCCTACTACAGGTGGACTCAGTGGCTGTTTTTGCAGTTGTTCAAAGCGGGATTAGCTGAGCGCAAACGAGCCGCAGTCAACTGGTGTCCATCTTGCAAAACGGTTTTGGCCGATGAGCAAGTGGCGGGAGGCGAATGTGAACGCTGTGGCACTGAGGCAACTCAACAAGAGTTGGAGCAGTGGTTTTTCAAAATCACCCGCTATGCTCAACGGTTGTTAGACAATTTGGATAATTTGGACTGGTCCGAGCGCGTGAAGGCGATTCAACGAAACTGGATCGGTCGTTCCGAAACCGATGTTGAGGTCCACTATCACTTGCGCGATTGGCTGATCTCACGACAGCGCTACTGGGGGCCACCAATCCCGATTATTCATTGCGACACCTGTGGTGTAGTGCCTGTGCCTGAAGACCAGCTGCCTGTAGAATTGCCCCAAACGGACAACTGGTTGCCTCAAGGTACAGGGAATTCGCCTTTGGCTGATATACCTGAATTCGTCAATACCATTTGTCCTTGCTGTGGCGGCAAGGCCCGTCGGGAAACGGACGTGTCCGACAATTTTTTGGATTCGGCCTGGTACTTCTTGCGCTATCCGTCGAGCCATTGTTCCGACATTCCTTTCGACCTGGATATCACGGCCCATTGGCTGCCGGTGGATATGTACATCGGTGGGGCTGAGCACGCGGTCTTGCACCTTATGTACACCCGCTTTATCACAATGGTGTTGCATGACTTGGGATACCTGCCCTTTGAGGAACCGTTTCGGTGTTTCCGGGCCCACGGGTTGATTACCCAAAATGGGGCCAAGATGAGTAAGTCTAAAGGCAACGTGGTGAACCCCGATCAGTACATTGAGGACTACGGGGCCGATACCCTACGTGCCTACTTGATGTTCTTGGGACCGTACGAGCAAGGGGGCGATTTCTCCGATCAGGGCATCATGGGAGTTCATCGCTTCTTAAATCGGATCTGGCAGTTGGTGATGACTTATCTTGGTGCTGAGGCCAGCCAGTCGATGGATAGGGAATCGCAGCGGCAACTGCACCAAACCATCCACAAGGTGAACACCGATATTCAGGGGTTGAAGTACAATACTGCGATCGCTGCTTTGATGAGCTATCTCAATTATCTAGAAGCCAAGGACACGCCTACTCAAGCAGAAGTCCACGCTTTAGTGTTGATGCTGGCCCCCTTTGCACCTCACATCGCTGAGGAGCTGTGGCACCATTTGGGAGGACCTTACTCGGTCCACCAGCAGCCCTTTCCACAAGCTGATTTGGCCCAGATGCAATCGGAGCAGGTAACCATTGCCGTGCAAATTAACGGACGTACCCGTACCACTTTGAAGTTAGCCGTAGAGACGTCTGAAGCCGAAGCAATTGCCCAGGCCATGCAGTCTGAGATCGTGCAACGCTACCTAAAGGATGGGGACATCAGGCGAGTGGTCTATGTGGCTGACCAAGTGATCAACCTGGTCATCTAAAGACTCCAAAACAGGCGGCAGTAGCAACCTATGCGACTGCCGCTCAATTATTGCAGCTATGTTGTGGATTCAAAATCCAGATCGCACCTAAGCTATTGCGTGCAAGTGGATTCACAAATATCACTTGACACTTAAATCTGTGCCTAGCTATATTAAATCAAGCGCTCGACATAAATCATTTATGCCTAAGATCGTTGACCCTGAGCAATATCGCAAGGAGCTGCTGCACCAATGCTTTGACTTGTTCGCAGACAAGGGTTACGCCAATGTCACAACAAGACAACTGTCTAAGACTCTAGGTATCTCAACCGGAGCGATGTATCACTATTTTTCGAGCAAGCAAGTGTTGTTTGAACAGCTGGTGGAGGAGGTCTGTTTTCAGGACGTGCAACTATTTAAAATGGCCGCGCGTGGGCATACGCTCTCAGACCGCATTGAAGAACTTGGGCAACTTTTGATCGAGCATGAGGAACACTTTGTTAAGCAAGCAACAATCTGGGTAGACTTCTACCAAAATCATGCATTAGCAGAAATAAATGAAAACCCTGTTTTCCAGCAGGTCGATCAGCGCTACCAACAGGCAATGGTAGATTTGCTAGGCATTTCTGACTTAAAACTAGCTCGGTTTATTTGGACTTTGATTAATGGCATTTTAATCGAACAAACGGAAGAGGAAGATTATCTTTCATTCGAAGATAAAGTTCATTTGTTAGTTCAGATGCTGACTGCTTACTTTGAAAAACATTTGGTACCTAATCAGTAGAGACTTTTTGTGTTGAGCCTAACAATTTAGTCAATTTTACTAGGCTGAAGGTCCGCTTCCACACTCAAGGTAGGAGCGCTGAATTGTTTGTAGAGCGACAGAACAGCTAGCACTGACAAAGAAGGTACACGCCAATAGATCCTTTGCCCTTTCCCTTTAACCCTTTCCTACTTTACTCCGGGGATTTTATTTTTTGGCAGATTCCTTAGCACTGTTTTAGCTGTCGGATTTTACGCTGTCTGGTCAGGAGAGAAATTTTAAATGTCTATTGATTTTAGCCGTTTTGAGGCATTTTCAGGGGTTTTCGAAATTCTTGAACTAGTTGATATCGTTTTTCTCATTGCCATCGTCTTTGAGGCTACGTGGGACATTTTTTCTAGACGACGACAAAAAGATGAGACATTTGCCAATTTTGGTATTGCCCTCGGTGGTTATCTACTAGATCGCACACTTTACGGGCTTGTTTTTGTTTTAGGTCTACTAGTTGTTGAGGCTTTTATTCCCTGGACAATTCCCTTAACCTGGTGGAGTTGGATACTTGCGCTGATTCTGGCAGATATTACCTACTATTGGATGCACCGATGGGAACACGAGGTGCGAATTTTCTGGTCTTATCACAGTGTTCATCACTCATCACCTGAATATAACCTTGCCACAGCGATACGCCTAGCGTGGATTGAGGGACTGGTCGAATGGATTTTCTTTGTACCGATGACTTTGATGGGTTTCGATACTGTTCAGTTAATTATTGCCCTGGCTGTGGTGGTTGCTTACCAAACTTGGATTCACACGGAGAGAATTGGCAAACTGGGTTGGGCAGACAGCATTTTTAATACGCCGTCGGTTCATCGCGTTCATCACGGTGCCAATCCGCAGTATATCGACAAGAACTATGGCGGCATACTCATCATTTGGGATCGAATTTTTGGCACCTATCAGGCTGAGGAAGAACCGGTGAATTACGGGCTGACAAAGCAGATTGGGTCGAGCAATCCAATTGTTATTAATATCTATGAATTGTGGCAGATTATCAAAGATGTCAGACACAGCAAGCATTTTTCCCATACGCTTGGTTACATTTTTGGGAAACCGGGCTGGCGGCCTGTCCGTGGATTAAAAAGGATGTAAAATCAGATACAATTCACTAGAATCCTAGGTGAAGATTTGCCCAGACATCGATTGAGGCCACGACAATGAAAAGGACCCCCATCTTCCTGGCGGTAGCGCTATTAATCGCTGCCTTTACCCCCCAAGCAGCTTTAGCGGATGAGCGATGGTCAACGGAAGAATATGATGTCGTTTATCAAGATGAACGCAATAGAACCGCCATTTGGACCTATGGTGACGGGGTTGGCACGATTTTTATTGATGATTTAGCCGGGGTGTATGCTGACCGGGGTTCCTATTCTGGCTACTGGGTGCAAGAGTCTTCTTCTTTGCGCTGCGACACCTTTAGGGAAGATGCCAATGGTGAACCAACCTACCACTGGGGACGGTTTGAAATTACCTTTATCGATCCAGACTTTCCGTCCCGTTGGGAAGCGATGATTGGACTTTGCGATCGCAAAACAACCATCCCCCTAACCGGCACCCCCATTACCCCACTGACAGACCGCTGA
>JBCDJC010000032.1:0-31165 GCA_038748225.1 Cyanobacteria bacterium P01_H01_bin.26
AGCTGGGCGATTTCTGTCCGTACGCCATAGGCGCGCAGGTTCGCTGTGGTCTGGTCGAGAATTCCCTGAATGACGAGATCGGGCAGCTGCTGCAGAACGGCATCTTTGGCTGCGATCGCAGCGACTAACGGCTCCTTTGGCCCCTGGGAGGGTGTCGGCAGCTGGGCCACCGCCCGGGGCAGGTCGGTGCAAATGGCCGCAATGGTTTTGGACAGCAGCGCGTCATAGGGTAGGGCCTGGCACTGGGCAGGGCATGTGGTCGCCCTCATGTAGAGGTAGTCGCGGGGACGCCGGGGAGCACTGACCCGACTCACCGTCAGGGTTGCCCGACATTGTTGGCAGGTGACCAGACCGGCCAGGGAGCGGGGCGCACTGGCTGTTTTAGGCGGCAGCGAGCGATTGCGACGCAGCAGCCGGTCAATTTGGGCCGCTTCAGGCGCCTCCACCAGGGGACGGTGGGTATTTAGGATGGTGCCACCGTCCCCATAGCGGGTGTGCCCCCGATAGATGGGGTGCTCCAGCCACCGTCTCCCGGTGGAAACCGAGACTTTTTTACCATAGAGTTTGGCAATGTGACGCACTGCCCCCCGCAGCGAGCCGTATAGCAAAAAATGTTCAAAAAATGCCTTGATTACCGGGGCCGTCGTCCGATCAATGACATAGCCCTGTTTACCACGGCGATAGCCATAGGGGGCTTTGCCCGGCGGCGGTAACGCCTTGAGCCGTTTTTCAGCATGACCCTGGCGGATTCGCCGCTGGCGTTGAGCCAACTGCACCTGGGCAAAAATTACCGGCAGCTGGGGGTGAGACTTGCCTGAGGCCAGGGTTTGGTAGTCCTGCTCGGTGGCGATCACCACGGTACCAGCGGCTTCAAAGTTGGCCAGGTGGGTCGCCACCGCCTCTAAAGAATCCCCCAGCTCCTCAAGTCGTCGCACCAGCAGGTAGTCCGGCATCTGCACCAGCAGTTCCTGGAGCTGGGGGCGATGCTCTGAGAGGGGCGTGTCCTGATAGACCCGGTCAATCTCCCATCCCCACAGACTGTCCTCGACCGGTGGGTCCAGGCGAGGGTCCGTGTACAGATAGGCAGCAATTTGCATAAACGGGATAAAACACCAGCAGGACGACACAGGTTGTAAATTTATCAAACCGAAGGAATCGAATAGGTATCTAGAACCGCCGATCAATCTTTAGATTTTCCAGGGCTAGATCGGCGGGTGCGCTACACTCCAATGGAGCGAGCCGGTGTCTTAAAACCATGGGTAAACCATCTTACAAAGCAATCAACCTATTTTCTTTAGGGCTGCTTCTAGGCTTATTAGCGAGCTGCGGACAGTCAGATCAAGTCGCTTCTTCTACAGATACAGAGGCAACCGGGGCAGCGGAGACAACGGCTGAAACCTCTGCACCCAACGATGCGAGCGAACCCGCCCCACCCCAACCGTCCGAATCGGTCACTGAAGCGCCCCGTTCCTCGCCGGTAGCGCTAGCTAAACAGGACTGTGGTCAGCTGGCCACCCAGCTAGAGATGAACCAATGTGCGGCTGAAAATTACAGCATTTCTGACAAAGCGCTCAATCAGGTCTACCAAGAGGTGCGCCAGGGTCTAGACGATGCGGCCAAAGCCCGACTGACAACGGCGGAGGAGCGGTGGATTGTTTTTCGGGATGCCCACTGTAACTTTGAGAGCGACCGATTTGAGGGTGGCTCCATCGCCCCGCTGATTCAGGCTAGCTGTATGGAGCAGATTACGGATAATCGCATCGCCGAGCTGCAGCAGACCGATCAGACCGAGGCCAGCTTGGCCGACGTAGATGGACAACTCAACGAGGTATACCAAGCCGTGCAGGCCCTGGCTAGCGATGAGCAAGGGGAGGCCCTAACGGATGTCCAGCTGATCTGGCTTGACTACCGCGATGCCCATTGTGAATTTGAAGCTAACCTATCGGCGGCAGTGAATGTCACGGACTGTCTGGCCGCGGTCACGGAGACCCGTGTATGGCAGCTGGATGCGCTGAGGGATGAATGGGCGCTTTAGGAGCACAGAATAAATGATTCTTAAAGGGCTGCTGACCGCCGCTAGCCTATATTTGGCACTGTGTGCAGGGCTGTATTTTTACCAGACAAGACTGATCTTTAAACCCACAACTTTGCTGAGTGAAACACCGGCAGACCAGCAGCTGGACTATGAAGAGGTGTGGATTAGCTCCAGTGGAGAAGCCGCGCCCCCCGGAGAAGGGCTGCACGGATGGTGGCTGCCTGGCTTACCGGGAAAACTAGCGGACCGATCGCTAACGCTACTTTATCTCCATGGCAACGGGGAGAATATTGGCGCAAATTTGGGCTTGGCCCATCGCTATCAGCAGATGGGATTTAATGTGCTGCTGGTGGACTATCGCGGCTACGGCCTCAGTCCAGGACCGTTTCCTAATGAACAGCGGGTTTACGAAGATGCGATCGCAGCCCATCGCTACCTCACCGATACTCGACAGATTCCCCACCAGCAGCTGTGGCTGTTTGGCCATTCCCTGGGGGGAGCCATTGCCATTGAGCTCGCAACCCAGCGACCAGCGGCGGGGCTGATCGTCCAAAGCACCTTTAGCTCCATGCGTCAGGTCGTAGAGCTAAGCGGCCAGTATGGCTGGGTGCCGGTAAATTGGATTCTCACCCAGCGGTTTGATTCAGCTGCTAAGGTGCCCCAGCTGTCGCTGCCGGTGCTCTACATTCACGGGTTAGAGGACGATACGACAGCGCCGGCCATGTCGGAGCAGCTCCATGACGCATCGTCACCGCCAAAACAGCTGTGGCTGGTGCCAGAAGCGGGGCACAACAATGTGGCCAGCACGGCCGGAGCGGCCTACTTTACAACCGTTGAAACCTTTATTCAGCAAACGCAACCCGCTGTATCTATTCAACCCCCCATGTCTCCCGTAGAATAGACGTTGGAGTTATAAACTAACCGGCCAATCTAGGCTCGTAATAAAGGAGAACGGCAATGCCCGAGGCAGTAGGATCGCTAGAGACAAAGGGGTTTCCCCCGGTGCTAGCCGCCGCAGATGCGATGGTCAAGGCAGGACGAGTCACATTGGTAAATTACATCCGAGCCGGCAGTGCCCGTTTCTGCATTAATATTCGTGGCGACGTGTCCGAGGTAAAAGCCGCCATGGCTGCAGGTGTGGAGGCAGCAGAAAATGCCTACGGTGGAGTATTGGAGACCTGGGTGATCATTCCTCGCCCCCACGAAAATGTGGTGGCGGTACTGCCCATTGACTTTGGTGAAGATGTTCAGCGGTTCCGAAATGCGGTGGAACAGCCGATTTTGCCGGGGCGGCGTTAGGAATTTGCACCAGGATTTGCATTTTGAGCTGACCAAACTCAAAATGCAAACCCTGAAACTGAGAATCGGTTTAATCGGACAGGTGGGGGCTGGCCTCAGGTTCCGCCAAACAGACGGCGTATCCCTTATGGGTAGATGCGATCGCAACTTCATTCCCGCGACCTGTAAACTGAGCCGCTAGATCTAGCGCCTCAGTCACCGCCAACCCTGGCTGATAGACGCTGTAAAATCGCTCTTCGTAACAGATAGCGACCACCGGTTGAGCCAGGTCGGGCACCTGTACGTAGCACTGCCGATATTGTCTAGCGTCCCCTAGCACCAAACAGACCGCTGGACCGTAGGTAGGCCAGCTGCGGCGTTGCCTGGGGGGTTTAAATTCTTGAGCTTCAGCCTCCAAGGCCCACATCACATAGCTGCCGTTGGGTTGGCTGGTTAACGCTAGCTCCTCCCCCTTTTGAGCCAGCCGATGCAGCGCTGCCATCGCGGTCTCGCCATCGTCAAAACGCTTAAAAAAGCTGTAGTATCCCCCATTGACCTTAACAGCAGATAGTCTGACATCAACATCTGGCACCTTAATGTGGCACGTACTGTACTGACCCTTGTAGGTCAGCAGCTTACAAACAGCGACAGGCATCGGGAACTCACAGGGATAGGTAGTTTAGATTCTAAAGGCTGAACGTCCAGTCAACACCCCCCAAGTGGCGGAGTTTCATGGGTACGATTACTGAAGCACGGTGATAAGCTAGCTATGACTTGAGTAACGAGAAAAGATGCAGGCTCTTACGGATACGCCCACCACATTTCCATTGACGGCTGTCGTTGGCCAGGATGCTATTAAGCTAGCGCTGCTGCTGGCAGCCGTTGACCCAGGTCTAGGCGGTGTGGTCATTGCCGGGCGTCGCGGCACGGCCAAATCTGTCCTGGCCAGGGGCCTACATCAGCTATTACCCCCCATTGAGATTATCGACGGAGCCTGTGCCAATGCCAATCCAACCGATCGGCGGGACTGGGACGACATCACCCTAGAACGCTTTAGTAAATTGGCTGCCCCAGTAAACTTAGACGAGCTGCCGACCAAAGTTGTTCCATCTCCGTTTATTGAGATTCCCTTGGGGGTAACCGAAGACCGGCTGCTGGGGTCGGTGGATGTGGCCAAGTCAATTCAAACGGGTGAATCTGTCTTTCAACCCGGACTTTTGGCCGAGGCCAATCGCGGTGTGCTCTATGTCGATGAGGTCAACCTGCTAGACGATCAGATTTCTAACCTGCTGTTGGGCACCCTCACCGAGGGCCGCAACCAGATTGAACGGGAGGGCATTAGCTTTCAGCATCCGTGTAAGCCACTGCTGGTCGCCACTTACAACCCAGAAGAAGGAGCGCTCCGACAGCATTTACTGGACCGGATTGCGATCGCCCTCTCCGCCGACCGCCCCCTCACCATGGATGAACGGGTAGAAGCTACCGAACAAGCGACCAACTATGCCAATAATCCAGAGAAATTTTTAGCAGACTATATCGACGAAATCGACAACCTCAAAACTCAGATTATCCTGGCCCGCGAGTGGCTAAAGGACGTGGTGATCACCCCTGACCAGGTGCAATACCTCGTTACCGAAGCGATCCGTGGCGGTGTGGAGGGCCATCGCGCCGAGCTATTTGCGGTGCGGGTAGCCAAGGCCAGCGCGGCCCTTGAAGGTCGCCCTGAAATCAACGCTGACGACCTCCGCCGGGCCGTCGAGCTCGTCATTATTCCCCGCGCCATGAATATGGACCAGCCGCCACCGGAGGATGAACAGCCGCCACCGCCACCACCGCCGGAAAACCAGCAGGACGACGAGCAGGACGACCCTCAAGAGAACCAGGACGAGGAGGATGACAACGACGACGAGCAGGATGAGGAACAAGAAGAGTCTCCCCCCAGCATTCCAGAAGAGTTTTTATTTGATCCTGAAGGGGTGGTTTTAGACCCATCGCTGCTGCTGTTTGCCGAATCCATGAGCAAACAGGGCAGCTCGGGTAAACAGAGCCTCGTTATCTCTGAGGATCGGGGCCGCTATATTAAGCCAGTTTTGCCCCAGGGGCCGGTGCGACGCATTGCCGTTGACGCCACCCTGCGGGCGGCCGCCCCCTATCAAAAGGCTCGCCGTGCCCGTCAGCCCGAACGTAAAGTGATTGTGGAACAGGGGGACATTCGCGCCAAGCGTCTGGCCCGCAGGGCCGGTTCATTGATTATTTTTGTAGTAGACGCCTCGGGCTCCATGGCGCTAAACCGGATGCAGTCGGCAAAAGGAGCAGTCCTTAGCCTCCTCACCGATGCTTACCAAAATCGTGACCAAGTGGCCCTGATTCCCTTCCGAGGAGAACAGGCAGACGTGTTGTTGCCACCGACGCGATCGATCACCTCTGCCCGCCGTCGGCTGGAAACAATGCCCTGCGGCGGTGGTTCGCCTTTGGCCCATGGTCTCACCCAGGCAGTGCGGGTGGGCACCAATGCCCAGCAGTCTGGTGATACGGGTAGCGTGGTGATTATTGCCATTACCGATGGTCGAGGTAATGTACCGTTGGCTCGTTCTTTGGGAGAACCCATGGAAGAGGGCGAAAAGCCCGACATTAAGGCAGAGCTGTTAGATATTGCCGGGCGGATTCGCATGACCGGATTCCAGCTACTGATCATCGATACTGAGCGCAAGTTTGTGTCTACTGGCTTTGGTAAGGAGCTGGCAAAGACCGCAGGTGGGAAATACTATCAGCTACCTAAGGCAACAGATAAAGCAATTGCCAATATGGCCCGCGGAGCACTGGCCGATCTGAAAGTGTAAATGCTTATCTTTCAAACTGCTCAATGCCAAGTCACTGAGCTGGAATTTATCAAGGATGCCTGAAAGGCAAACGCAGTATCTTCAGCCCAGTGGTAGTTTCTCAGGGGCTGCCCTGCTGGGTCTATGCTGGCAGTCGCTCGTAGGTGGCGGGATCTGCTTTCAAAATGAAGGAATCGCCATATTGTAGTACCTCGCCCGTAATCTGAATTGGGTCAGCGACCATATTCAGCACTCGATCATTGACGGCCTGTCCATCCAGGTCTGACAGTAGAAAGTAAAGCGATTGGCCACGGCCATTTTCAGCCCGAAATACGGGGGGAACGCCGCCGCTGATGCAGCGGATGGCGCAGGCACGGTGGGTTTTGGTGCGACCCGGTTTCATGATGCCGGGATAGCATTTGCCGTCGATGATTTCACCTGCGATCGCAAACTCCCCCAGCGACATCGTTTGATCCGGCAATGTCACGGCCCCAGCCGGAGCAGCAATCACCTCCGCCGACCGAGCGGCCAGCATCGAATAGCGCCCACGACCAATCAAAATACCGCTGAGCTTGACCCAACTACCCGCATTTTCCATAATCGCCGGTCTAGGTGCTCTCTTATCGGTACTCGATAGGGGATACACCTTAAAGGGTTCGTCGGGCACCTCTGGGTTTGGCACCAGCAAATGGGGTGATGGTTCCGCTAACAACAATCCTTCAACCTCTTCTACTCCTTGAATTTCCCCTGCATTTGCCTGATCAAAATGCAGGGGTGGTGCAATGATAGCCAGGGCTAAAATCACCAATATCAGCACCGGTATAAACCATAGAAAAAGTCTGCGTACACTGGGAGGTAGCGGTGCATAGCCAATATAAAAATCGTCGCGTTCAGTCATCATCAAGGTGTCCAAATTTGAGTGCTAGAGAGAAGCAGGATTTATGAAATCACAGCTGGTTCAACCAGTGTTCCGGGCGGTTTAGGTGTTGGATTGATCCAAATACGCTCGCCAACAATTCGCACGTCAAAGGTGGGAATTGTTTCTGTAAAGGGCGGTGGCGATGCCCCCTCAGCCGGTAAGTACTGGTACCCATGCCAGGGACATGTAATACATCCATCTACAACTTTGCCTTCTCCCAAGGGCCCATTTTGATGCTGACAAACATTAGAAACAGCTGAGAGTTTGCCATCGTACTTAAAAACAGCTACCCGCTCACCCGACAATGTAACGATTTTGGCACGGTTTTCTGGAATCTCATCAACGGTGCCAATCTCAACAAACCCAGCGGCGTCAGCCTCGCCAGTAGGCTGATTGTCAATTTTGACCTCCCTTAGGGCCGTCAACAAATGTAGCCCGACAATCCATACCAGACTCACCCCAACGGCGATGGTTAAGAAAGGATGCTGGTTTGTTGTCAGGGGACCTAAAATCACATGGGATACCACCAATCCATAGGCCAGGTAAACACCCATGTGCAGTGCTTTCCAAATGGGGGCTGTCAGATTTACCAACCAAAAATCGTGGCTAGTCGCTGCCATGACAAAGAAAATAGCTAGCGCCGCTGCCCCCAGGGATTCAAATGGAAAGCGAATAAAGTCGCCATATTGGGTATTACTTACAAACAGGCTGACCAGCGGATCCAAATTACCAAAGTCGTGGTACCACGTGAGCACACCATCTATCCTGAATGGCAGCAGCGGCAGCTCCAAACCAATGGCATGAATCAACGCCAGAAAAAACATGGTGACACCCATGTGGCGTCGATTAAAGAGTAAGGGATAAAATCGCTTGTCCAACCGCGTTAGGGGACCAATGGATAAAATCACATTCAGTAAAATAAACGCGGCAGACCCGTAGGCGCGAATGCGAATTCCCCTCAGGTCGAGCCCTGTCCCCGTATGACTAGCAACGGTGAGAAAAACATAAATGTAAAGCCCCACAGTGCCCAACAAAATAGCATCGTAAATGAGCTTTTGTCGGCTCCACTGAATCGATTTGTAGGAAACACTCATGGCGAAAAGAATATAGTTAAACAAAGAGGCAGGAGTAATCGTCCCAGAGACTATGCTGACTGAGCGAAGTCATATAGCCTTTGGGAGCATGGGCAAGCCTAACGCGAAGTCTCCTTCGGAGTTAGCAAAACTCAACCAGAATATCCCCTTCAACTCCGCTCAGGGGACGGTTACAAAGCATGCTTCACTCCACTAATTGACTACTGCTGCAAAAAAGCAGAAATGGGGTTAGCCGAGACCTGGGGCTGAGCCGTGGTTCTACGCTCTGTTGAACGGCTTAGCAGTTGTTCGGTAGCTGGGGTTACGGTGTCATAGGTAGGCCGCAATAGTAGCCCAGCGATAAAAACAATTGGCAGTACGACTGCCAATGCAATCGATGAGACCAAATGAATCTTTCGACGCGAAATAATCACATAAACCTCCCCGCCCAATGGCAGTTTGCATGGTTGGCTATGGCGTGAGTTTGGCCGCCTGACGATGGGCTGTTCGCTCCGTAGGATGCTCCTTGCCACGCACTAAACGCAGGACAAACAAGGGCCAAAATATGCTGACGCCTGGAATAATGATTAGACGAAAGAAAGGGGCTATCCCCGTCGCTCCAGAGTCGGTACGCTGTACACCAGCTAAAGAGAAAAAGATCGCAAAAATTACTCCAGCGGCAAAATAAACGCGCACTATTTTAATTACCCCTTCAACAAGGGTTATCGCGAAAGAATCCATAGCATGGACCACTATCTCCACAAAACAGCATGATTTAAGGAATTTGGAACTACACCCAAACCTAGCTTGGATAGTAGTCGCCACGGCTTAGAAAACGCTTAGAAGTTATGCGAAATTGACATAATGTAGTCATTGGATGGCTAAGGGCTCCGTAGCCCTTAGCCATCAGGACTCCTAAATTTTAATGTACCCATCTTTCCCGGCAAAAAACAGACAGCGGTACATTTGATCTTCACCATTTATCGGCATAGAACAATATCTGGTAGGCTACTGCCATCTCTAAGCGAGACTTCAAAGAATTGCCGGTAGATATCCCAAACGCTGAAATCTCTCATTACAGTCAGAGGAGAGAATATCGATAATGTTTTCGCTCCAGCGTCTGAAGATCTTAGCGCAGTGGGTCTCAGGGTTTCGTAATGGCCAGGCTGGTTGCTCAAGGGTCTTGGCAAAGCTGGGGATAACAGAGAGCGTAGTCCTCAAAAAATATACTTGTCAATCCTGGGGCTGTTTTACTCAAAACTTTCGGTAGTAATGATGTGGAGCATAGGAGCAACGTGGAGTTAGAGCCGATCTTTAGCCCTCGCCATAAAGGATGATGGCTGTCGATCTCGTTGATAGGCTGATGATATATGGGGAGTGTCCATAACCCTAGGGATATCTATTTTAAGAGGCTTTGCCCGTCCTACGGTATCCGCGTTGGCTGATGGGTCTAAATGTAAAGCTACTTTATAGAAAGTCTAAACACAGTGTATTTTTTCGATGTTAGTATTGGCTCAGCATAGTAAAGATATGCATATACGCTTGACCTGCTAAAACTGTGTGTTCCAGATTATGTCTGCATTTTCCCAAAAACGTATCTCCAATTTTTGACCTTCGTTTCCTATGCAGTCATCAGTTTTGACGTGGGTTAGTCTTTGAGCAGAGGTGGTTTCCACAGATTATCCCTAATATCTAAACAAATGCTTGGTTTTGCCCAACTGAGCGAATAAATTACTTAGGCAACAGTCTTTAAAGTTTGAAATCTACTAAGCTCTCGCGCCAAGAGTTCTTCGAAGCTCTGTTGAGCCTTGCTTAGAAACCTCTAAAGCTTTTAGTTGTAGGCCAGACATCCTATGGCAAACGACTATCGTCAGTTTTAGCCAAATCTTACTGTACCTACAGTACGGTGCTATTCCAAGCACTAGTACGTAGTCAGGTGTGTATTTATCTCCTCATGCTTTCTAAGGAGACCTTTCTAGTGCGACCCATGAAAAATCGCCAACAAATTCTCACCTATTTGAAGTCCTTCAAAATGAGAAAACTAAATATTCGCAGCAAGTTACTTTTAAGTCTTAGCGTTTTTGCTTTAATTCTCGTTCAGTCTTCCACACCTATTTTTGCCAAGAGTGCAGAGACAACAGACCTGGCTTTTCAGGGTAGTACAGCCATCTCAGCAGTTGATGACGAGCTATCATCAGAGTTCGCGGCAGAGAGCTATCTAAGTACGGAACAGAATCAGCAAAGCGATATAGATAACATCAGCGCCAGTAGCGATCATGGCGAGATGCTGCTTGCCAACAACAGCGCTGGTAGTGGCTTTGACCACAGTCACATGGTCATGTCGAGAAATGGGCCGAACGCTGAGGCACTTACCAGTAGGTATGTTAATTCCGGTAATCAAATCTACGGAGAAAGGCCGCTTAAAACAACACAGGGAAGGAAAATCAAAAAGGGCCTATTCAAAGTATTTTGTAAAGCATCTCACTTTAATTATGACGATCCGCTAGTGTTTAATGCATCCAGCAATCCCACTAGGAATGCCACCCACCTACACATGTTTTGGGGAAATCCTAAGGCAAATTACGCCATGACACGTGCGGTGCAGATGCAATCACCCAGCTCTACTTGTAATGGGGGCACCAAAAATCTCAGTGCTTACTGGGCACCGGCGGTTCTAGACAAAAACAACAACCCGCAAGTTCCCGATCACTTCCATAATTACTACAAAGACGGAGAGATCCGCGGCGGCAAGAAGGATCGCAATCAAGATATCAATGACTTCAGCAAGCTTAGTAAGGTTATGCACAATCCCATGCCGGACGGCTTGAGAATGCTGATTGGTAATGCTAAGGCCACTAGCTTACAGAGCCAGAAGGCACTTCGACTAGAATGCAGCAATGGCGGTAAAGGGGAAGCTGTAGGAACCTTTAAAGACGCGGCAAAACGGTGTAAATCTGGCGGTAGGCTCCAAATCACAATGGTCTTCCCACAGTGTTGGAATGGAAAAGATCTTGATTCGGCCAACCACATCAGCCACATGGCATATCCGGTGAAACGTAAGTGTCCAAGCAGCCACCCCTACCCGGTACCACGGTTGAGCTATCAGCTACGCTTTAACAAGTTGACCAATGCACAGGTACAGTCAATGCCTAGCTGGCACCTGTCTTCTGATGGATACAACTGGGCTAGCAAGGGCGGTGGTTACTCGCTCCATGCCGATTTCATCGAAGGTTGGAAGCCGGCTGCCAAGAGAGACTTTATTCGCAACTGTCTGCGTGAAACCCGGTTCTGTAACAACTAATCGGAGATCCTGATTGTCTGCCCTATCTGAGGGCAGACGACAGGGCTGCCCCTACGGGGGTATCTCTTTGCCACCGGAGCTACTGAATTCCGGTTTGGTGTTATTACATCCGCTCTAAAAAACCTTGCGTCTAAAGCTCAAGGACCCAATCAAACAGCCGTGACTATGATAGTCACGGCTGTTTGGCTATATAACCTAGACCGACGTGCATTGAGAACAGATGGGGGACCCGGCTGTCTGTGGGGCTATTGTGTAATTGGCTAACCGTGATGCGCCCCTACCATGTCTCAACTCCCGGCTCGGCAACCTAGTTTGTGGCTTGAAGCTAACGCCTCGCTGCGATTGGCAGTTCCCCTAATGCTCATTCAGCTGTCGGAGGGGGCTATCAACGTTGTTGATACGCTAATGATGGGGGGACTGGGCACTGCAACCCTGGCGGCTGGGGGGCTGGGGGCAACGGCGTTTTGGCTGCTGCTATCACTGTGCACCGGTTTGCTAGAGATGACCGGCGCGATCGCAGCTGAGGCCCACGGTGCCCAGGACCAGAACCGGGTTAGTCGCATTACTATCCAAGGACTGTGGCTAAGTTTTAGCATTGCCATCCCGATCATGGTGCTAGTTTGGCACCTGGATATTGTCTTTCGGCTGTTTGGCCAGCAGGCCACCACCATCGATGGGGCGATGGCTTATTTACGGGCAATTGTTTGGGGGTTGCCTGCCGCTTTGGGGGTATTTGTTTTTAAGGAGATTTTGACGGCCCTATCGCGACCGGGCTTGCTGATCCTGCTGATGGGTCTTAGTATCCCGCTAAATATTGGGTTGAACTACGGGCTGACGTACGGCAAATGGGGCCTACCGGCGCTGGGATTGGCTGGCATCGGCTGGGCGAGTACGGTGGTATTTTGGCTAAGCTTTGGGGTGGCCGTGCTGGCGTTGTTGGCATTACCCGCCCTAAAACAGCTGCGGTTATTGAGGCGGTGGTGGCGGTGCGATCGCAATATCCTGGCCGAAATTATTCACCTTGGCTGGCCCCTCTGTGTAGACTACGGCACCGAATATGGTGCCCTCACAGCGGCAGCCCTGCTCATGGGCCGATGGAGCACCGAGCTGCTGGCGGCCCACCGCATTGTTATCACCACAACAGAGCTGTTACTTATGTTTTCCTGGGGCTTTGCCTATGCTGCTGCCATGCGCACAGGCCACAAAATTGGAGCCGGTGCGCCCCGGGCAGCGCGACGGGTAGCCTATGCCAACCTGCTCATAAATCTGGTGCTGGTGGTGGTGCTGGCCATACCGTTATGGGTATGGCCCCACACGATTGCTGGGTTTTATCTAGATGTAAACCTACCGGCAAATGCTGAAACCGTACGCATGGCTGCAACCCTATTTAAGATCGGTGTGGTATTTCAAATTGCCCAGGGCATTCGGCTGATTAGCGCAGGTACGCTGCAGGGACTCAAGGACACTCACCTGCTAGCAACGGTGGATGTGCTGGCCCACTGGGGCATTGGCATTGGCCTGGGCTATGGGGTTGGACAGCTGCTGGGCTGGCAGGCGATCGGACTATGGTGGTGTTTAGCCCTGGGGCAGCTGGTGGCAGCCGTGGTCCTGATCAGGCGCTTTCAGCAGCTAATTGCAACGCGCATCTCCAACAGGTCCCTGCTGGAAGCAAACAATCAGCCTGTCAACTAAACCTGTTGGCTAAACTGTTCGTAGGCTTCCATCGCCTCATTTAAGAGCGATTGCCAGCTACTCAGCTGCATACGGCGGTTGCTTCGGTAGTAAATGAACATTGGACCAGCGCCTTCGGTACTCATCCTGGGATGATTTTGATAAAAGTGTAGGACACCGTCATGGAACCGCTGGCGGATGTCTTCCTCATCGGAACCCTTGAGCACATAAAGACTTGAGAACTCTGGATAGGCATCAAAGTTGATGTCTTGGCAGCCAAATAGAGTACCTATTTTATGGAAGAGATTTTCAGGGATAAGCAAAAAGCTGGGCAGGTTTAAACGGTCAGATTCCATAAAAACGACAGTTTGCCAGTGGGTATGCCTGTTCTTTTGGGTGCCCTGGGTATATTTGTATTCGCCTATCGAGACTCTGACACCATCCTGGCTGCCCTGGATTAGATTTTTGAGCCTGCGACCACGGCCTTTATTAAACAGATTAAACCGCCAGATGGTATTGGGCAGGTGGGTCTGGGGATGTTCGCAATAGTCAAACCCTAAGGTGTCGGCTAACTGTTTGATCGCCTCAGTTCGCCTGCGTTCAAGCATAAAGCTAGCAGCAACAGCCGCCACAAAGATCGCAATAAACAAGACAAAAATCCAACTGCTCATCCCCAGCTCCCTTCCACCCTCACGTAGGTTGGGTTGAGTCCCCGAAACCCAACATCCCCAACAGTTTCACCTGGGACATCCAGTCCCCGAAACCCAACATCCCCAACAGTTTCACCACTCACCTTGAGACATCCAGTCCACACAACCCAGAAACCCAAGACAATCCTAGCCTCCTATTCGATAATCGCACCACATAGTTGCCCATCCTAAACCCAGACCTAACAGGCAAACACCATGCAATATCGTCGCACCACCATACCTGGAGCCACCTATTTTTTTACCGTAGTCACCTACGACCGTCAGCCAGTTTTCAAAAATGCCACCACTATCCAGTTACTCCGCGAATCATTTCACACGGTGAAGCAGCGTCATCCCTTCAATATCGAAGCCATTGTAGTATTACCAGATCATCTCCATTGTCTCTGGACGCTTCCGCCTGGTGATGCTAATTTCTCCATGCGCTGGCGATTGATTAAGGCTTATTTTAGCCGTAGATGTCCTGATGAAGATAAGAAAGAGCGCTCGCTGGCTCGCATAAGAAAACAAGAACAGGCTATTTGGCAACGGCGGTTTTGGGAGCATTTAATTCGCGATCAACAAGATTTTAGAAATCACGTGTCTTATATTCACTTTAATCCGGTAAAGCATGGATTTGTTGACCACCCACGTGATTGGCCGTATTCGAGTGTGCATCGTTATGATGGGTGAATCGTGAGAGTATGGTGCTTGTGGGTTAAGTATGTTGGGCGGGTGAGTGGTCGTAAAATGGAGAGATGGGATACCTGTATTGAGCAAGGGCGAGAGATTTTGGTGGTGTTGGGTTTCGGGGACTCAACCCAACCTACGAGCTAACAACGTGCTCATTCGATGGCCGTAAATACGAGCATCGCTGCATCTTGACCCATGGGGCTGTGACTGGTAGCCTGTTTTCTTGTGATAGCTATCGGCCTTCCTTAGCTGTCAGCCGCACCCAAAAATTTAGCCTCGCCGGACGGCAGTGCACCACCACTACCATCCGACTGACGCCCCCACACTGTATCAGCAGTCTGGTTGCGCTGTGATTCATTTTACAGCCACCCTGGTTTGCCAATGCTGGGGTGGCTATCTTTTTGGGGTGCTTTCCTAATTGTTGTTTACTCAGTTACACCAGGAAAACGCCCCTATGAACTTCTCTAACCAGGCACCTCAGGTGCCAACAGGTCTGCCTACCGATTTTTCCCTGGCGATTCCGGCGGGTGAACCCATCCGCCACATCCTGCTGGGTAGCCCCGGCGGCATTCGCCAGACCATCCATTTACTCCACAATCTGCGTTACGTAGAAACCAGTCACTGGAGCCCCCTGATTGAAATTTCCAACAACCGACTAATCCTTACCCCCAGCCCAGGCGAGGTCATTAGTATGCTGACAAAACGCCTCTAGGGATAGTCGCATTGACCACCTGATTTGTAGGGTCAGGTTAAACCTTCAATCTGATCCTACAAACTCAACACTGTCATACACGTCCGCGAGGCCAATCTCCTTGTTCAAAAGCGGTGTCACCGTATCCAAACCCACATATTCCCGCATGAGCCAAGCGCCATCATTCTGTTTCCGATAGTGGGTAACCACGCTTAGGTCTTATCCACACCGTTGGAAGTTTACATACTCCCCTGCCCCAGCAGAGATGGAGGCCCAGCCTTCCGGTACAGCGAGCCACTGGCGACCGGCGGTATTGGTAATGATGGAGATGGGCAAATCATCGGGAAAAAGCTTGGTGCCGTTGGGTAAAAAACCCACCTGCTGAGACTCGACTGAAAAATCTGCTCGAATTCGTAACCCGCTCCCCTCATCCGTCTGCACCTGCAAACAATAGGGCGTCTCGATGTCGCTTGGGATAGCCCTACTAGTGTGAAGACCCACGGTCTCGTCTCCAACCAGGCATCTAGTCTTAACTTCTCCTGTGCCTATCTGCTCTACCAGATCGCTCAGTAAATACTCATAGGTAAGGGGCATGCCTACTGCCTCAGCCGCCTGTTCACAGGCATTTTCAAACTCCACATAGCTACCTAGCTCCCGGTTAGAAAATCCAGAGTCGTAGGGACGGGGGCCTTCTGTAACGGGCTGCCAGTCTTGCCAGCCCGGTAAAACCTGGGCCTGCGCATCGGCGATCGTTACTAAGAGCAACCCGATGGCGGCGGCCACCGGTTGGCACAGCCCGATTAATTGTTTCATGGGTGGTTTAGTTATCAGGTTTGACGAGCAACATGCCCATTACTTCAGCCTTTTGACTGGGATCCGCTGTGGTCAACACAATATTTAACTCGCCATCGCTCAGGTCTACCGGATAAGGACCAAAGCGGGACCAGGCTTTGTAGGGCAAATTTCCCATCTCGGTTTCTACGGTTTGGTCTTCGATGGTGACACTCATGCTGCGCTGAGCCCCCCGCTGGTTTTCCATAAACCAAAGGTAGAGATCGTACTGAGCACCGTACATAATTTGGTCAATGTTGAGGCTGCCTGTCTTGGCAATGCTGGTGTTTAGCAGCAGCTGGGTATTGTCGTCGGTGGCTGGCTGCGGTTTGAGATCGGTTGCGATCTCATCCACATCCCGCAGCATCATGCCATTGGCCTTAGAATCCACCTGGGAGGTCCAGCGGTAGCCATCGATTTCAAAGCCGCCTTTGCCGTTAAAGTTCACCCCCCGGACTAGCGTCCCTTCAATCGGTGGTAGCTCCACCGCATCAGGGGCTGTCCCACAGGCTGACAGCAGCACTGCCAAGCTCAAAATATAGACTGACCGCATACATTGCACCTCACTGCTACAGGGTTAGCCCCCAGCGTATCGAGAAGAGTAGTTCCCTTAAAAAAGCACCCACAAAACCTTAAGACTGCGATCGCTCCAACCAGCCCCGCATTTTGCCAGGGTTTAATAACCCATGGGGATCCACCTCAGCCTTAAAGGCTACCTGGGCATCGTTGATCTCCTTACGACCGCCGTCTTCCAAAATGTAGGTGTGTGGATTGGCGATAAAGGCCCCCTGGGCCTCGTGGTAGCGAATAATCTCATTGAGCCGCTCTTCGGTGGTGTAGCGCACCAGCTGCAACGCCGCTGGGCACACCCGGCCATGTACCCGAAAAAACTCTAGGTGCATCATCACCTCATCGCCAAAGTGCTGATACATGTGCTCTAGCAGCGTCAGGTCCGGATCGTAGGGAAACAGCGTTTGCAAATAGGTGAGGCTGGGGTCGACATTGCGGGCGTGCAGGGTGGTGTGGTTCCAGGTAAATTCGGCGAGGGCGGCTCCCTTTTTGGCTTCCTGGGCCGTTTTCTGATAGGTGATCGCACCGCCAAAGGCGTTGACCAGCTCACCAAAGGGCTCTAGCGACGCCTCGGCAATCATGACAATGGCCGCCGTCTTCCCGGCTGGCAGAGCCTCCTGCAGCGCCGTAAAGTAGCTGGGAATGGGCCAGGCATGGATACTAATCAGCTTTTTAGTAATACCGTCTGCCTCACCCAGGCTATAACCAAACCGAGTCGCGGTCATAAAGTCATCAAAAACCACAATTGCCTCGGCCCAGGGATAGGCCGGCCCCAGGGGAATCTCTAGCTCGGTAATGATGCCGTTGGTGCCATAGGCGTGGTTGACCTTTTGCACCTCGTCACCCCTGAGCTCAAGAATGCGGGGAGTGTCTTCCATGGTGACCACCCGGACCGCATGCAGGTTACCGCGATCGCTAAGCTGGCCGTAGGTAATTGAGCCAATGCCACCGCTACCACCGCCAATAAAGCCACCGATAGTGGCCGTGCGATAGGTGGAGGGAGCCATGCGAATTTCCCATCCCTGCTCGCGGGTGATTTTATCAATGGCCGCTAGCTTGGCCCCCGCTTCCACACAGGCCACACCGGGCTGCACCCACTTCACCCGATTGAGTCGACTCAGGTCCATGATCACCCCGCCCGCCAGGGGAATGCACTGGCCATAGTTGCCCGTTCCAGCCCCCCGCACCGTCAGCGGTGTTTGTGTGGTCACACAGGCTTGCGCCACCTGCACCACCTCCACCTCGGTGGTGGGCCGCACCACCAGGTCTGCGACTTTGTCATCCAGCTGGGAGGCGAGCACCGGGCTGAAATAGTAATAGTCCTTAGACAGCCTCGCCACCTGGGCGGGCTCTTGGATCAGATCCAGGTCTGGCAGCAATGACAGCAGGGTGGGAGACATAGCAAAGGCAGCAGAAGGGGGGAGGTTGGGCCACAAAAACCCGGTGCTGAATCAACCCACAGGGGCAAATCCACCGTAGGAGTAGTGTGGCAAGACTTTCCAGCCGGGTCAAGGCAAAAACTGTAGACCCGCCCATGCTGGCCAACAACCCGCCAAAAAAACAGCGACGCTAACGTCGCTGTCTCAAATGCTATATGACCTATATTCAAAGCTGCCGGAGGGCGTGACCCTCTGGCCTGTACCGTGGTGTCCAGCCAGAGGACGAGGGCGCCCTAGTGCAATGTGGTCATCGCCACACAGGACAACAGCCCAGCCGCCAGATAAAACGCGCTGACCACCTGAATTTCAGACCAGCCCGAGAGTTCAAAGTGGTGGTGCAAAGGAGCCATCTTAAACAGACGCTTGCCTTTGCCGTCCGCTCCCTTGGTCGCTTTGTAATAGCTCACCTGCATGATCACCGACAGGGTTTCAGCCACAAACAGCAGGGTAATGATAAACAGGGCAAACAGGTGACCGCTCAGAATGCCGACAGCCGCCAGGGCTCCCCCCAGGGCCAGGGAGCCAGTGTCCCCCATAAATACTTTGGCCGGGTTGTGATTGTGGGCCAAAAACCCGAGACAGGCACCCCCCATGGCGGTGCAAAAGACCATCAGCTCGGGATAGTCCGGGGCAATCAGCGCCCCCATGCCCAGCAGTGCGATCGCACCCGTACCCCCCATCAAGCCATCGACGCCATCGGTCAGGTTAGTGGCGTTGCTCTCGGCCACCATGGTAAAACCTGCCAGGGGCCAGAACAGCACACCCAGGGGTAGCAAAATGCCAAAGGGTAGGGCCAGATTAGTAATCTCAACCGGCTGGCTGGCCATGGCCCAGGCACAAAAAACAATCGCAAAGCCAATTTGCAGTGCCAGCTTTAACCGGGGTGAAATGCCCCGATTGGAACGGTGCTTTAGCACCTGCCAGTCGTCTAGCCAGCCGATAAAACCATAGGCTAGGGTCAAGGCACAGACCGCCAGGGTATCGCCGGCTCCCCCCGAGGCCACAACGGCCACCAGCAAAGCCACAGGCACAAAGAAGATGCCCCCCATGGTAGGCGTCCCAGCCTTTTTCAAATGGGCCTTGGGACCTTCTTCGCGAATAAACTGTCCGGCTTTGAGTCGCTTTAGAATAGGTACGGCCACATAGCCAGCCAGCGCCGTACCGACCGCTGCTAGCAAAAACGGCATCAGCAGGCTGGGCTGACTCAGCCAGTCACGCCCTGCCCATACATCTAAACCGGCCGCCAGAAACGACAGGGCACCCATCAAGAGCACCGAAAGATTCGTACCCGTTAGGACGGCCGTCCTAGAGGTAAAGAATTTAGCATCCACAACTCACGTCCTTCACACACCACACACACTTCAAGCATTTGGCCCTACTTTCCGTACGGAATCTCCGTCGGCTAGCTAGCGCTAAATAAACCTCACTGCTTAGATTCTCTAGTGAGTTTTGGAAAAAGTCTAGGAACCCAGGCTACAAAATAGGAACCATCGTTCAAAGCGCTGTTAGATACAGCCCAACAAGGCCCTAGTCGTCGTCCTCATCGTCGTCGCCATCGTCGCTGCTGTTATCCGAATCATCAAAGCTGGCATCGTCGTTGCCCATCAGATCGGAAATCTCTTCGTTGTCAGCTTCTTCCCGGACAGCGGCTTCGGCACCTTCGCGAGGAATCATCCGGCCCGTGTTTTCTAACCACCGCAATATGGAAGAATCGCCACGCTCGGGCATAACCGGCGCATGCTGACGACGGGGAATTTGCTGTACGGAAGGGTTGTATTTAGTCATACGCATTGGTGATTAAAACTGGGCCAGTAAACGGCTCTACCCAACATAGGAAGCAAACAGGTACGTTCCCGGTAACCGGGCAGCCTACTTTTCCTATACGTAGAGTATGAACCTCTGCATCAAAATATACAGTACTTCAGAATCCACTACTACGGCTGGTGACCTGCCGCTGGACACTGATTAGTTTTTACTATGCCCTGCCAATAAAGTATGAAAGTATGCTGATGTCAAGCCCCTGGTTATAAGAATTTGTCAGACCTTGAAAATAGGCGGCTGTTGAGGGACACCTACCACCACAAACACCCATGCTAGAAAAGACCGATCTATTAAATGCGATCGCACCCACCAACCGTGGATTGCTCGTCACCCCGGAGCAAAAAAGGGAGATTTTAACCAACGTTGCCCGGCTAGAAGTCTCTAACCCCACCCCCCTGCCCCTGGCGGCACCCAACTTGCTCAACGGTAACTGGCAGCTGCTTTACACCACTAGCACCGAGCTGCTAGGAATTGATCGATTTCCGCTTTTGAGCCTGGGCGATATCTATCAGTGTGTGCGAGTCGAGCAGCAGCGCATCTATAACCTGGCAGAAGTCAAATCGGCCCTGGGTGGGCTGGTGGCGGTCACCGCTCTGTTTGAACCCGTCTCAGACAGTCGGGTCAATGTTCGATTTGACCGCGCGACGTTTGGATTGCAATCGACCCTGGGCTATCGGAATCCTAACCAGTTTATTGCCGCCCTGCAGCAAACCGACCGGTTCAAATTGCTGCAGGGGATCGACTTTACCATTGGTGCCACCCGCGACCCCGGCTGGCTGGAGATTACCTACCTAGACCCCACCATGCGGATCGGGCGGGGCAACCAGGGCAGCGTGTTTGTTCTTAGAAAGGTGTAGTCCATGGCGCTGTCCGTGCTGTCCCTATCCCAAGCGCATCTCACCCTGCTGGAGACCTGCCCACGACGGTTTCAATATATTTTTGACCAGTCCCTAGCGGTGCCACCGACACCCCAAGGACAGGACGCCACCCTGTGGGGTAGCCAGTTTCACCTGCTGATGCAGCAGCAGGCATTGGGGTTACCCATTAACGTGATGGCCACCGCCCATGGCGATCTGATCGATAGGGTCGAAGCCCTGCGGCGGCAGGCACCCCAGCTATTTTATTGCCAGGCCAACGAGCGGCTGCGCCAAAGTGAGCACCAACGCACCCTGGCCTTTAATGGCTATGTGTTTACGGTGATTTACGACCTGCTGATCCTGACGGCTGACACCGGGATGGTTGTAGACTGGAAAACCTATTTGAAGCCGCCGCCACGGGAGCGGCTTGCCCATGACTGGCAAACCCGACTCTATTTATATGTGTTAGCAGAAACCAGCGCCCTGGTTCCAGAGCAGCTGTCCATGGTCTACTGGTTTGTCCGCCACCGGGATGACCAAAATAATACGCTACCCCCCAGAGACTATCGCTTTCACTACAGTCAGTCGCAGCATGAGCACACCAGAGCAGACCTGCGGCGGCTAACGGACCGCCTATCGGAGTTCCGGCAGCGGAGCGCGTTTCCGCAGACGAATGTCCTCGAACGCTGCCAGCGCTGCCCCTTTCAGATTCGCTGCCAGCGCTGGCAGCAGCCAGACCTACCCACCGACCTCGATGCCATTGAGGAAATATCCCTGGGCTGACGGACAACATTGATTTAGATAAATCCAACTAAACAATTACATTAAAAATGATCTATTCAAACGCTGGTGTTTTTGATGGCAGACCATTAAACTTAAATCATTAATAGACTTAAGTAAATTGTTTTTGAGTTTAGATTGACTTAAGTGAATGGTCGTCTAAAGCTTCAGAAACGCGCTCTAAGGTACTCTGGTTGGGGGGTGGGGATGCTCCGATCACAGGTTTTCCTGTCTATTTTTTTCCCGGCTGTCGTACCCATACTGTTGCGTTGTGAGATTGCTCCATGGCTGAGGTTTACCTACAGACGGGATGGCTGATCCCGCTTTATCCACTTTTTGGGATCCTGCTAACGGTGCCTTGGATGTCTCTGCGGCGGACGGGTCCAAGACCGGCTGGCTATATAAATTTGGTGACAACATTTGTGGCACTGACCCACGCGGTGCTCTGCCTACAGGCGGTTTGGGGGCAGCCCCCCCTGCGCTGGTCGGTCATCTGGATGCAGGTGGCGGACCTGTCCATCGGTCTACCGTTTGAGCTGTCGACGCTCAATCTGGCGGCGGTGGTGTTTGTGACCACGCTCAATTTTTTGGTGCAGATCTACGCCGTCGGCTACATGGAGATGGACTGGAGCTGGGCTCGTCTATATGCTCTGCTGGCACTGTTTGAGGCCGGTATGACGGCGCTGTTGCTGTGTGACTCGCTGTTCTTTAGCTACATGATGCTGGAGATCTTGACCCTGGGCACCTACCTGATTGTGGGCTTTTGGTTTAATCAGCCCCGGGTGGTGACGGGGGCTCGGGATGCGTTTTTGACTAAGCGAGTGGGGGATTTGATTCTACTGATGGGGGTAATTGCCCTCTATCCGCTGGCGGGCACCTGGAGCTATACGGAACTGGCCCAGTGGGCGTTGCAGACAACGGTGGGTGGCACGACGGCAACCCTGTTTGGACTGGCCCTGCTGGCGGGTCCCATTAGTAAGTGCGCCCAGTTTCCACTGCACCTATGGCTCGACTCGGCGATGGAGGGTCCGCTGCCCACTACGATTTTGCGGAACTCGGTGGTGATTCCCGTGGGGGCTTGGGTGTTGATTAAGCTCACACCCGTGTTTGCCCTATCACCGGTCGTCGATGGGGTGGCGGTCACCATCGGTACGATTACAGCCATTGGTGGGGCTCTAATTTCCATTGCCCAGGTGGATTCAAAACGGGTGCTGTCCTATTTGACCAGCGCCTACATGGGGCTGGTGTTTATTGCGGTGGGGACATCCCAAGTGGGGGTGGCCTACTTTTTGCTGATGGCAATTGCGATCGCAATTGCCACCCTGATCGCCAGTACCGGTTCCATCGTTCTCAACTGTGTAACCCAGGACATCACCCAGCTGGGGGGGCTGTGGTCTCGACGTCCGGTCACCGCTCTATCGTTTATGTGTGGAGCCCTGGGCCTGTTAGCGCTGCCTCCCTTTGGAGGGTTTTGGGCCATGCGCTTTCTCGAAACCGGTCTTTGGTACGACGGTCAGCTGGTGCCCTTTGTCATAGTGCTGATTATCAACGGGCTCTGTGCATTTAGCCTGGTGCGCATGTTTTGTCTGATCTTTTTAGGTCAGCCCCAAACCATGAGCACCCGCGCCCCGGAACCTATTTGGCTAATTGTCATCCCCATGGTCGCCATGGCGGCCCTGACCATTCATCTACCGATCATGCTGCAGTCCCTCAAGCTGTTGCCCATCTTGCAAACCGCCATCGGCGAAACGGGGTTACTACTGCTCTGGTCCAGCGGTCTCGGCGTTGGTCTGGGCTTTGTTTTTTATGGGGTCAAACGAGAGAAGCGGCTCACCGAATCTATTCCCCAGGGACTCGTCAACCTGCTGGCCTACGATTTTTATACTCCTAGCCTTTATCAAAACGTGATCATTTGGCCTGTGGCCTTTACGGGCAGAATCTTTGACTGGCTAGAGCGCTATGTCATCGATGGCTTTGTCAACCTGGTTGGGGCCATATCCCTCTTTAGCGGAGAAACCCTGAAATATAGCACCGGCGGACGCTCCCAAGCCTATGTGCTCACAATTGCCATCTGTGTTGTTCTGCTAAGCCTGTTTATGAGCTGGAACTACATGCCAACTTTAGTTATCAAACCATGATGTTAAGTGCGCTGATCGGGCTACCGCTGCTAGGGGCCCTAATCCTGACGTTGTTTCCCCCTGGTCGGGCCAAGCTCGGGGCCCTGATCGTCTCGGGTGGCACCCTGTTGTTGACGCTGCGGCTGTTTAGCCAGTTTGATCTAAGCAACAGCCAGTTCCAAATGGCGGAGTCCCTGCCGTGGCTGCCAGCAATCGGTCTAAATTATGACCTGGGTGCGGATGGCTTGAGTCTGCTAATGGTGGGGCTGAATGCCCTCCTCTCCTGGATAGCTATCTACAGCGCCAGACCAGACATAGAGCGGCCCCGTCTGTTTTATGGACTGATGCTGATCACCAACAGCGTCATTGCCGGGGCATTTTTGTCTGAGAACTATCTGTTATTTTTTCTTTTCTATGAAGCCAGTCTGATTCCCCTATATCTGTTGATCAGCATTTGGGGTGGAGAGAAGCGCACCTATGCCGCCACCAAGTTTTTGATCTACACGGCTATTTCTGGTGCCCTGGTGCTAGTGACGGGCTTTGGCATTCTATGGTTGGGGGGAGCTGAAAACTTTAGCTATGGCGCTCTATCCGAGGCAAGTTTATCGGTTCAGCTGCAGGTTTTACTGCTGATTCCCCTGGCCATTGGCTTTGGCATCAAAGTACCGATGGTGCCTCTCCACACCTGGCTTCCCGATACCTATGTGGCCGCCTCTGCACCGGTTGCTATTTTGCTGGGTGGCGTGCTGGCTAAGCTGGGAACCTATGGGTTGTTGCGCTTTGGTCTCAGTTTATTACCTGACGGTTGGGCGATTATCGCTCCGTGGGTTGCTGCTTGGGCTGCGATTACCATCATCTACTGCGCCTTTTTAGCCATTGTCCAAAAAGATATCAAGCGCATGGTGGCCTATAGTTCGGTGAGTCACATGGGCTACATACTGCTAGGTAGTGCCGCCGGAAATGCCCTCAGCCTTTCAGGATGTATTGCCCACATGATTGCCCACGGTCTGGTACTGGCTATGTTGTTTCACCTGGTGGGCGTCATTGAGGCCAAAGTCGGTAGCCGCGATCTCGATCAGCTCAACGGCCTGCTGAACCCGGTACGTGGTCTGCCCTTTGTGAGTGCGTCCCTGTTGCTGGGGGCAATGGCTAGCGCCGGTATTCCTGGCTTGGTAAACTTCGCAGCCGAATTTGCCGTATTTCTAGGGAGCTATCGCGTTTTTCCCCTCCAGACTCTGATCGGCATCGTGGGGACTGGACTGACAGCCGTATACTTTGTGATTTTATTAAACCGCACCTGCTTTGGTCGGCTTGATAACGAACGGGCGTATTTTCCCAAGGTCTCTTTTAATGAAAAAGCTCCGGCGATTGTGCTGGCTGCAATGATTGTTGTCCTGGGGATAAAACCCAACTGGCTAATGCGCTGGAGCGAGCCGACGGAGGTAAAGGCGGTGGCAATTGTACCTGGCGAAGTTACCCCAACCCTGGGAGATATGGTCGGGCTGTGGTGGCAAGATACACCTTCGTGATGGTTACGGGCCTGCTGCTTGGGGATATAAAACCTTGTAATGTTTTCTCTCCTAGCGCTCCTACGCTTTTTGCTCCAGGTTAACAACGAGCAAACAAACCTACATTTGTTTTTTCTCATCCCCTAAGGCCATGTCAAACACAACAACCGTAACGCTGCCACCCTCCACCCACGTCTACGCAGATGTCATTCATCGGCTAGAGGCCGGGGGCTCCATGCTGCCAGATACCCCCGAAAATCTGATGCAGATTATCGGTATCTATAAGGCCTATGCGGTCCCCATGGACTTTTATTGGCGAGATTTGCTGTACATTGGCGAGCGGGTATTTTTGCAGCCGCTACCGATGTTTAAATATCTGATCTCCCAAGAGTATCTGGATCGCCATAATACCTACTCTGGCGATCGCTCACCCCTACGAATCTGGCGCGGTCGGGGTGAGACCCATCCAGAACTGCTGGAGTTTATGGCTAAGGGGGAAACGGGTCGCCGTCTGCCTCGGCTGTTGCATCATCTGTGGCACGATCGGGTCAATATGGAGTTTGCCGAAGCCTGTATGCAGGCGATGTTTTGGCATACCGACATCAATCCTAAATTTAACGAGTATCTCTACAGCGATGCCTACGAGGCCGCAGCCGATGTCGCCATTAGGGCGTATTTCAAAGGCAACTGGGCCATGCTGGCTCTCTATAAACTGTTCCCCAATATGTTTTTAGAGCAGGTTCGGCAGATGTCGTACTATGCCAACCTGGGCCTGTTTTGGGAGGTAATGGCTCCGGTTTTCTTTGAGATGTCAGATATTTATGACGAAGGTGGCTTTAAGGGCGTGCCGGATGCCATGGACTTTTTGGTGAACGGTATTTTTGCCGTGGCGGGGCGGCCGATTTATCACCATGTCTATGTTGGCGACGAATGTTTTGAGATTATTCCCAAGTCAGCTGGCTTTACCTGGCTATACGAAGCGGCCCTGCCCTACGTAGAAGCCGTGTTTTATCGGACCGCACCATTCCGGGGAACTAAATCCTACGACGCCCAAGTTCATCAGGTGCCAAGCGATCAGCCTGATTTTCACTATGGCATTCTCTACGCGGATGTTTTCCCCGTGGGCAGTGCGGGTATTCCACCGACCCTACTGATGCAGGATATGCTGCACTTTTTGCCCCCCTACCTACAGGAATACTACCAACAGCACTGCCGAGGTGAGGACGATCAGCTGATTCAGCTAGGGATTACCTTTCAGCGGTCAATGTACAACGTCACCTCGGCGGTGATCCAAGCGCTGCGGGCAGCATTGCTCTATCCCCTCGATGATCCTAACCCGGAGCATCTGATGGCTAACCGACGCTTTTTTGAGGCCCAGATGGACCGACTAACGCGTCCAGAAGCGCGACTGCAGGCCATCCAAACAGATAGCTATCGCTAAGGTGGTGCTTGCCGGTTTCAAATTGTTCTAGGAGTAGGTTAGTTAGGCCCATAACGTTATGCCAACAATTGTCGATATTGCTGTCAATACCCCCGGTTTTGAGACTTTAGTGGCGGCGGTACAAGCCGCTGGCCTGGTGGAAACCCTACAGAGTGAAGGCCCGTTTACGGTTTTCGCCCCCAATGATGACGCCTTTGCCAAACTGCCACCCAATACAGTCAACAATCTGGTGCAAAATCCGCCCCAACTTGGACGCATCCTTTGCTATCACGTGGTTTCTGGACGCTGGGACCAAAAGCGTCTGAGCGAGTTTTCCCAGGTTACGTCGGTGGAAGGGTCGCCCATTGCTATTCGTAGCCACAACCCTCTCGAAATAAAAAATGCCTCCGTTCTTGCGGCCGATATTGAAGCAAGTAACGGCATTATTCATGTGATTGATACGGTAATCCTGATGGGATAGGACGGACACCGTGCCCTGGGCTCGAGGAAGTCTTTCTGTTGGAAGCTTTACAAGCCATATCAGGAACAGTAGAAAAGACAGCTGTATAGGTTTTCTAGGGGAAGAATGCCTGCGTTTCTAAACAAACGTGGCTGCAGACACACTTATCAGACTCACTTAATTGAGGAAACAGATAGCCATGGGTAAGATTTTGACTGAGTTGGATCCATTTTTTTGGATGATGGCCGTTGTGATTGCGGGTATTACGACGGTGGATCTAACG
Source organism: Cyanobacteria bacterium P01_H01_bin.26 (assembly GCA_038748225.1). Taxonomy (GTDB): domain Bacteria; phylum Cyanobacteriota; class Cyanobacteriia; order Phormidesmidales; family Phormidesmidaceae; genus Leptothoe. Next base: position 27,253 of record JBCDJC010000032.1, read on the forward strand.
GGTATGCAGATGGTCAGTCCCTACAGCGACTTTGTTCAAGCGATGACGGAGCCGGTGGAACCGGTCCAGTAGAGCAGATTTGAGGCGGATGGTGTAATGCCGCGCTATGCTCTGATTTTCATGTCAAAATGTAAAGCGTGTGGATTACTTCATCTCCCCTATCGGCGAAAAAGCCGACCAAAATTGCCCTTGGTAACTTTGATGGTGTGCATCTTGGCCACCAGCTTGTTATTGAGCCCGTGTTGAGCCATGGGGGGGGTGCGCCCTCCCTGGTGCTAGCTGATGATATGGACAGCCAAGCGGCCGCCTTTGGCTACAGCGATTTGCCCAGGGCCATTGGTGTGGGCAGTGTGGCCCCGTCGCCCGCCCGCCAGGATGGGTGGGCTTCAGTAGTAACTTTTTTCCCACACCCGAAGGAATTTTTTTCAAATTGTTCACGGCCCTTGCTCACACCGCTCGGGGAAAAAAGCCGTCAGCTGGCCTGTCTTGGCGTGGACCAGCTGGTGCTACTACCGTTTAATGCAGAGCTGGCTAGTCTGGATGCGACTACGTTTGTAGAGCGAATCTTAATCCAGGATTTGCAAGCGACCCACATTAGTGTGGGCCGTGATTTTCACTTTGGTAAGGGTCGAGGTGGCAATGCGGAACTGCTGAGCGAGATCGCAGCTCGACACAGTATCCCGGTCACCATTGTGCCCCTCAAAAACGATCGGGAGGGTCGCATTAGCAGCTCGCGTATTCGTCAGGCTCTGGGCGATGGCGAACTGGCCCAGGCCAATCAACTTTTAGGTCGTCCCTATACCCTCAGCGGCAAAGTAGTGCGGGGCAAACAGCTAGGACGCACCATCGGATTTCCCACCGCCAACCTGGAACTGCCCAGGGATAAGTTTATCCCCCGTCGGGGTGTCTATAGCGTCAAAGTCATGGGTCAATCGTCCCAAGCAGGGATGTTGGGGGTGATGAACATTGGCAATCGGCCCACCGTAGCCGGCCAAGATATTAGCGTGGAGGTGCATCTCCTCAACTGGCAGGGGGATCTCTACGGTAAAACCCTCACCGTCAGCCTAGAGAGCTTTATCCGACCTGAGCAAAAATTTGAGTCGCTAGATGCGCTCAAACATCAGATTCTGCAGGATTGTGAAACCGCCAGGAGAGACCTGGCCCAGGTAGCCGCTGATTAGGTGCTAAGCCACAGCACAACCGGTAACGTCCCCAAGCTCAGCAGTGTGGACAACACAATTGTCCTGGCCACCCGCACCGTATCTCCCCCCAGCTCTGTCACCCAAATTAGGGAATTGACCGCCACCGGCATCGCTGACTGGAGCACCACCACCTGGCGGTCTACCCCTGCTAGACCCACACCGTGGGTAACGGCCATCGCCAGCAGTGGCGAAACAATTAGCCGCAGCCCCGCCCCCATCAGATCGTAACGGCCAAAGATAAAGGGCGTGTCAGAGAGCTGAATCCCCAACATTAGCAGCGCTACGGGGATAGCACCACCGCTCAGCAGGGTGACACCGCGTCCGACAGCAACGGGCAGGGCTGCCCCCGTACTCTGGAGGACGATACCCGCCACCGCCGCCCATAGGACCGGCAAGCAAAGGGTGTAGCGTAGCCCAGCCAGGATGCCTTCCCCCTTGAGCACAATGGGAAAAATGCTGGCGGTCATGAGGCTAGAGCCCACTAGATAGACAATGGCCCGCTCTAGACCCGCCTCCCCCAGGGAAAACAACACAAAGGGCAGCCCCATATTGCCGACATTGGCAAATACCGTGGTGGCGATTAGACTCTTTTTTTGATCAGAGGAGAACTTGAGCAGGCGACCTAGAATCGCTGCCACCAGGTAGAGTAACCCCGTATTTAGTAAAAAGGCGATGATAATTGCGATCGCATTGCCCAATTCCAGAGTGGTTTCTGCCAGACTATTGAGCACTAAGGCGGGGAGCAGCGCATAGATACTCAGCCGCGCTAGGGTAAGCCGCTCCAGCGCAAATGCTCGCCCCACCACCGCACCCACCAGTGCCACCAGCGCGATCGGTAGCACCGCCGAAATTAAAACCGCCATATTTGCAATACAAGAAACCCAGAGTATCCTAGCTCGTTGCCCAGAGACTAATCTGCCTGAGCGTTTGATAGTCCATAGGGGATGCCATTGATGAGCAGCTGACAGGATCTTCAGGTAGTATATAGGACTTGAACAATCACCCCTAGAACCCATGCGTGGCTTTAAGCACCTAGATACAATCACAGCTCTGTTTGTGACTGTGCTGCTGATTTCAAATGTGGCATCCACCAAAATTGTCGACTTTGGCGTTTTCACCTTTGACGGTGGCACGCTGCTATTTCCCCTCAGCTATATTTTTGGGGATATTCTCACCGAGGTCTATGGCTACAGCCGCTCCCGCAAGGTGATTTGGACCGGGTTTATTGCGGCCTTGATCATGTCGGTCACCTTTATGGTGGTCGGGGCACTACCCTCTGCTGCAGACTGGCCCCACCAGGCCGCCTATGACCAAATTTTGGGGCTGACACCCAGGATTGTCACGGCTAGCCTGATCGCCTACATCGCTGGGGTATTCTCCAACTCGTTTATTTTGGCCAAGCTCAAGGTGGTCACCCAGGGACGACAGCTGTGGCTGCGGACGATTTCATCCACCCTGGTGGGGCAGGTGCTGGATACGGCGGTGTTTATTGCGATCGCATTCTGGGGACTGTTCCCCCCTAGCCTCATGGTCACGCTGATCGTATCCAACTATGTTTTTAAGTGCGGCGTAGAAATTCTGTTTACCCCAGTCACCTACTGGCTAACCGGTTGGCTCAAACGTGAAGAAAACGAGGACTTTTACGATCGTTCCACTAACTTTAATCCTTTTTACCTTTTCTCCGATCCGGTGACCAAGTAAAGACAGAATAGCTTTGGGGGTAGGCGCAACCATAAAATGCCTGTCTCGGTTGGGAAAGGGGAAAGGGAAAGGGGAAAGAGCGCGGTGTTTTTTTATTGTGGGTTCCCTGGACTGGCGGCTGCTTGGTAGTAACTTGCAAAAACGTACAAGACGACCATCGCCGCCCCTGGATAAAATAATGGCTAAACCTCTGGCTGATTGAGCTGACGTAGTTTATGAGTCGTCGAGCTGCCCCTAAAGAGTACGTCAAGTTTTGGCGAGACCCCGTATTGCGTGACCTGGAGATGCTCCATGCCACTTACATTACCTATGCCTTTACCCGCCATGCCCACGAGGGCTTTGGGATTGCCATTGTGGAATCCGGGGCGATGGAGTTTGACTACCGAGGTGCCAGCCACATAGCGCCAGCCGGTAGCGTCGTTATTACCCATCCGGGGGAAATGCACACGGGCCATGCGGTGCTGGAAACCGGTTGGACCTACCGCACCCTGCTGCCAGCCATCGACTGGCTCCAGCAGGCCGCCACCGAGCTGGGCCAACAGGCAAATGCAATACCCTACTTTTCATCCCCCGTTATCCATGACCGGCGTCTCAATCAGCAGCTGATTGACCTTCACCGTACCCTTGAAACCTCTCCATCTTTTCTAGAAAGAGAATCACGATTTCTCGGGGGTATGGTTCAGTTGATCCAACAGTACGGCAGTAATCGCCCCCAGGTCAGAGCCGCTGGCACGGAAAACCGGGCTGTCAAGCAGGTCAGAGACTATCTTGCTAGTCACTATACCCGCAACATTTCTCTAAATGAGCTGGCTAGCCTCACCAATCTGAGCCCGTTTCGGTTACTTAGGGCGTTTAGGAAACAAACTGGGTTACCGCCCCACGCCTACCTCAACCATGTCCGTATTCAACAGGCCAAACAGCTATTGGCAGCCGGATATCCAATCATCGATACGGCTTTGGCCACCGGGTTTGCCGATCAAAGCCACCTGCATCGCCATTTTAAAAAAAGA